>JAEWPQ010000100.1 GCA_023460575.1 Bacillota bacterium | reverse complement strand
TACCCAAGCGGTACGTCCGGCAACAAAATTCTCCAGTTTCTGCATATATTCTTCTGAGGTTATGCTTCCCTCTGATACATAGGTTAATCCCTTTTCCCAGCTGGCTGTCAGCTCCGGATTAAGAAGCTGTTTAATGGATGCGTTCACTACATCATAGATCATCTCTCCTAACAGTGCGGGCAGAATTATCTGGGTTTTCGTGTTCAGGGAAAGGTAGCCGATATTGAACAGCTTTTTTAAAATCTCAGCTCTCGTAGCACTGGTTCCTATCCCGCTTCCCTTAATCTGGGCACGGAGTTCTTCATCCTCGATTAATTGCCCCGCATTTTCCATGGCAAGAATCATGGATCCTGATGTGTAACGTTTAGGTGGAGAAGTCTCACCTTCTTTAATAATCAGCTTTTTAATGGGCAGCTGCATACCCTTTTTTAATGAACCAAGCATGGCAATAAACGCTGGATTGTCCATTTGCTTTTGAGATACTTCCGAATTGTTCTCATCCTGATTTTCACTGTCAGGGAGTGGTTCTTCCGTCTTTTCCTCTGCTTTTTTCTTGCTGCCGGATACATCTGCCACTTTTAAGTACCCCTCTTCCAACATTACCCGGAAGTTGGAATAAAAGTGTTCTTTTTCTGCAATCAGCTCAAGTGCATACTTTTGATAAATAGCCGGAGGATAGAAAATACTTAAAAACCTTCTTGCAATCACTTCATAAACCTTAGCCACAAGGGGTGTTAAGCCTCTTAACGCGGAAATACCCTGACCAGTGGGTACGATGGCGTAATGGTCCGTAATCTGTTTATCATTGACATATCTTGTTTTATCAATTGATTTGTAGGATCCTCTGTTTAACACTTCCTCTGCTGCATCCTTTAAAGTCTCAAAGCCTTTCAGACCACTGATGTTCTTATAGATTTCCTTTGCTACTGCGGTGGAAAGAACTCTGGCATCTGTTCTTGGGTAAGTGACCATCTTCTTCTCATAAAGCTCCTGAACTACCTTTAGAGTCTCATCAGGACTGATCTTAAACATCTTAGAACAGTCATTTTGAAGTTCAGCCAGATTGTAAAGCAGCGGCGGATTCTTTGTTTCCTTCTTTTTCTCAATTGATGCAACAACTGCCTCCATGGGATCTGATGCAGAAAGTATCCCTATCAGCTCCTCAGCATGCTTTCTTTCTTTAAATCCATTCTCTTTATAGAGGTATGGTGACTCATAAAACTTAGATCCCGGAGCACTTTTCCATTCACCGTCAAAATCCAGATCTTCTCTGGTAAATGTACCGATAACCCGGTAAAACGGCGTCTTTACAAAGTCCCTGATCTCCCGTTCTCTCCGCACCACCATTCCCATTACGCAGGTCATGACCCTGCCTACGGAAATAACAGTATTCTTACCGCTCTTTAAATAATTTGAAATACTCTGTCCATATCTTAGTGTAAGCAAACGTGAAAAATTAATTCCCATAAGATAATCTTCTTTTGCACGCAGATAAGCGGAAGCCGAAAGATTATCATATTCGGCCTCGTCTTTTGCTTCCCGTATGCCTCTTAAAATTTCCTCTTCTGTTTGTGAATCAATCCAGACTCTCTTCTGCTTTTTATCATTCACCCCCGCCATCTGGGCAACCAGCCTGTATATGTATTCTCCTTCTCTACCGGAGTCAGTACAAACATAGATTGTATCCACGTCAGGACGGTTTAGCAGACTGCTCACAACTTCAAACTGTCTGGCTGCACTTGGAATTACTTCATATTTAAATTCTTTTGGAAGAAAGGGCAGGGTGGCTAAACTCCATCGCTTATATCTGGGATCATAGCTTTCCGGATAGCTCATAGTAACCAGATGTCCCACGCACCAGGTAATAATCACCTGATCTGCTTCTATGTATCCGTTGCTGCGTTTTGCGTTAATCTTAAGCGCATTCGCGAACTCCTGAGCCACACTTGGTTTTTCTGCAATGTATAACGATTTTGACATATAACTCCCTACTGCTTTGTGATAGTAACCGCTCTATTATACCATTAAAAATCATGAATAGCAAATATTTCTGACAACTCTCACCAAAAGGCACATCAAAAACCATTATAACATTGATAAATTTTAATATCAATGGTACAATGATTGACAATTTACTTAAAATTCCATTACATTAACGTAAAGAAAATTCTATACATAAAAAAAAATGGGGGAAATTATATTATGGCAACAAAGAAAAAATCCCCCACTGAAACTTAATCAGCGGGAGTTCGTTTTCTATATTCAGACAAAATAACAGACAAAAAGAGCAAAGTGCAGCCGGTCAGTAATTTTACAGTTACCGGTTCTCCCAGCAAACAGACGGAGAACAGCAGGCCGAATACAGACTCAAAAGATAAAATAATGGAGGAAGTATTGGGACTTAGATGCTTCTGCCCCATATTCTGAAGCAGGAAGCATATCATTGTGCTGAAGATACCAAGATACAGAAGGCTGACTGCCATAGAATGGTCTATTACAGACAGATCCAGTCTTCCCTCCAGAAACGGTGCAACAACCCAGCTTAATCCTGCCGCAACAGCCATCTGCATCACTGTCAGTATAATGGGATCATGGTTTTCTGTATACCGGTCAACAAAGACGATGTGGAAAGCAAAAAATATTCCGCATACAAGAGTCATAAGATCACCCACATTCACTTTTAGGTCTCCCTCCAGGGAAATAAAACCCAGACCGATGACTGCTATAACTGCTGCTCCTACATTATTTCTTGCAGGTTTTTTCTTATTAAAAAACCAATGTAAAAATGGGACGAGAATGACATATAATGTAGTTATAAAAGCATTTTTGCTGGCAGTTGTGTATTTCAGTCCATAAGTCTGAAAGAAATAACTGATAAACAAAAAAAAGCCCAAAACCACTCCGCATAAAACATCTGCTTTTCCTGCTTTTCTTAACCGCTTCCAAAATACTGCAGCAAGTGCTGCAAACGCAATGGTAAATCGCAGTGCCAGCAGATAAGTTGGTGATATGACATCCACCGAATTTTTCATCACAACAAAGGCACTTCCCCATATAATTGTGGTGACAATCAGTCCCATGACTGAAAGAGCTTTTATTCCTTTTTCATTGGATTTATTCATAAGTATGCAAAAATGTCCTTTCACAAGCGTACAGGGGCGCAGTAATCTGCGTCCCTGATTTCATGTCAATTCATCACTAAATTGTGATAAATTTATAGATTGTAGTTGTCTGATATTCCTGTCCTGCCTTTAAAATGGGGGAAGGAAATGAAGGAGTGTTTACCGCATTGGGATAATACTGGGTTTCAAAGCAATAGCAGCAGCGTTTGCTGTAAACCGCGCCTCCCTTGCCAGGCATCTGGTCAGTTAAAAAGTTGGCAGTATAAAACTGCATTCCGGGAAGATCTGTGTACACTTCCATTCTGATTCCGGTCTTATCTGATTCAGCTGCAGCACACAAAGCCAGTTCCTTTAACGGATGATTCAGCACCCAGTTGTGGTCATACCCGTTTCCGAAAACAAGTGCTTCATAATCTTCATTTATATCCTGTTCAATTGATTTCATGACAGTGAAATCCATGGGAGTACCCTTTACCGGAGTAAATTCTCCTGTAGGAATTGAAATTTCATCCGCTCTTGTATAGGTATCGGCATCAATCCATACACGCTGCTTTAATGCACATCCGCCATCGTGTCCATCCAGATTGAAATAACTGTGATTGGTAAAGTTTGCCACTGTATCCTCATCACAAATCATATGGTAATCAATCTTTAAACTGTCATCCTGTGTCAGGGTATACGTTATGGTAATATTCGCATTGCCGGGATATCCCTGATCTCCATCTGGTGAAAAAAGAGAAAAGCTCACACTGGTTCCCAATTCACTCTCTTCAGCTTCACTGTCCCACAGACGTGAATGGTAAAGGTCCGGACCGCTGTGTAAATTATTGGTGCTGTTATTGGCTGCCAGCTTGTATTCCTTCCCATTAATCGTAAACCTTGCACCAGCAATACGGTTGGCATTTCTTCCAATGGGAGCTCCGAAGTGAGGCGGGTTGAGCAGATAATCAGATACACGATCATACCCTAATACCACATCCGTCTCCTTTCTGTTCCGATCAGGCACATTCATGGTTACCCAGACTGCACCCAGATTCGTAAATGAAGCAGAGACTCTGTTTTCATTTACCAGTGTATATAAATACACCTCTCTGCCATCCGGCATGTTTCCCCAAAGTTCTTTTTTGTATGCCATCTTACTTCCTCCATATACCTATTTTATAAAGGCTCTCCCTGGAAAGAGAGAGCCCCATAATCCAGTTAATTTCTGGCTTTAATGTACCCCTGGGCAGTTAAAAGCTCTGCACAGAGTACTGCGCCGCCGGCTGCCCCGCGAACGGTATTGTGGGACAAGCCGATAAATTTATAATCATACACCGAATCTGTTCTTAAACGGCCCACAGAAACTCCCATTCCGTTTTCAAAATCTACATCAAGGGTTACCTGGGGACGGTTATCTTCTTCTAAGTACTGGATAAACTGCTTTGGTGCACTTGGAAGATCAAGTTCCTGGGGAAGTCCCTTAAAGTTCATCAAGCGGTCTACTAATTCTTCTTTCGCTGGCTGCTTGCGGAATTTAACAAAAACTGCCGCAGTATGGCCATTGAGAACAGGAACACGAACGCACTGGCAGGTGATTACCGGCTCCTGTGCTTTTACAATCTCGCCGTTTTCTATGGTTCCCCATAAACGAAGGGGTTCCTGCTCGCTTTTCTCTTCCTCACCCCCGATATAGGGAATAATGTTTCCTTCCATCTCCGGCCAGTCCTTAAAGGTCTTTCCTGCACCTGAAATAGCCTGATAAGTTGTAGCTACCACCTCATATGGTTCAAATTCTTTCCATGCAGTCAGTACCGGAGCATAGCTTTGAATGGAACAGTTTGGTTTAACTGCGATGAATCCATGCTCTGTGCCCAGGCGCTTTCTCTGGTCTTTTATAATTTCAAAATGCTGGGGATTGATCTCAGGAATTACCATCGGCACATCCGGCGTCCATCTATGGGCGCTGTTATTGGAAACAACCGGTGTTTCGGTTTTGGCATAAGCTTCTTCTATGGCTTTAATCTCATCTTTTGTCATGTCAACTGCGCTGAATACAAAATCTACACCTGCTGCAACTTTTTCAACCTCATTCACATTCATGACTGTTAAGTGTTTCACTGCTTCCGGCATGGAAGTTGTCATCTTCCAACGGTCTCCAACTGCCTCTTCATATGACTTTCCAGCTGAACGGGGGCTGGCTGCCACAGTCACCACCTCATACCATGGGTGGTTCTCAAGCAGAGATATGAATCTCTGTCCAACCATACCGGTAGCTCCCAATATACCAACTCGCAACTTCTTTTCCATCGCTTTCTCCTCATTTCTTTTCATTTTGTAATACTATAATACGCTAAATTCCTAACTATCCTATAACAAAGTGAAAAAAAAATCAAGATTTATTCGTCAGAAAAATACATTTGTACGCGCCACGAAGACATTTCTTGGAAATGTATGTTGTAGTAAAGCACTAAAGGCGAACCTTACTGCCTTTTCCATCCCGCTTGCCTATTTTCAAACGGTTTAAATGTACTTCCTTTTCTTTGTATCGTATAACCGGTTCGTCTCCTGGCAGATAGACAGCTTCCAGACTCTCACCTGGGGAAAGTTTAATTCCTCTCACACCTCTGGCATTCTTTTTCATCTCAGGAATCTCATCTGCAGAAAAACGCAGGAATACACCGGAAGAGGTCTGAAGAACAGTATCTGTCTCTCCCTCATATAGAAGCACACAGATCAGCACATCATCATCTAAAAGCCTGGTTGCAGCTACTGTCCGGTTATTGGTTTCAAATTCTTCTCCAGGCACCATCTTAATCAATGCCTGTCTGGTCGCAAACAGGAACTTTTCCCCTTTTAATCCGCCTGCGTGGGATAAATAGATAATCTCTTCCTTTGTTCCGTCAAATTTACTTAAATTGTCAATGGGAGTTCCTTTATCCCGAAGCTTTCCGCCTGGCATATCCAAAACTTTTATCTGGTGTAAATTTCCTTTATTGGTAAAGATACAGATCTTATCCGTATTCAGACAGTTTACCACAAAAGGATTCTCTGTTTCAATGGTTTCTTTGTTTCTGTCATAAGTATTTTTATCCAGTACCTTGCAGTATCCAAACCTGTCCATAACAAAGGTCACTTCTGAAACGGTCACGGCTGTTTCATCATAGACAGCTTCCTTTCCATCCTCAATCAGGGTTTTTCTTGGTGTGCCATATTCTGCCTTAATATAATCCAGATCCTTTTTAATGACCTCATCCATGTTCTTTCTGCTGGAGAGGATTTTTTCATATTCCTTTATCTTTGCCAGAGTTTCCTTAAATTCCTTTTCCAACTGAAGAATCTCTAAGCCGATCAGCTTATATAACCGCATTTCAAGAATCGCACTTGCCTGATTTTCTGTAAAGCATAACTTCCTGGCATCTTCTTCAAATCCCTTAACCCGGAAAGAAATGTTTGAAATATCACCTGTCATCAGGCAGTATTTGGCATCTTTTAAATTTTTTGAACCTCTTAATACCGCTATAATCAGATCGATAATATCGCAGGCCTTTATAAGTCCTTCCTTAATTTCTTTCTTTTCCAGTTCTTTATCCAGAAGAACCTTATATTTTCTGGTAGCATTGTCATACTGAAAGTCCAGATAATTTTTCAGAATTCCTTTTAAATTCAGGATCTCCGGGCGCCCATCCGCAATTGCAAGCATATTAACGCCATAGGTGTCTTCCAGTTTTGTCTTTTTATAAAGAATATTACGAATTTTCTCTACATCTGCATCCTTACGAAGTTCCAGAACAATCCGGATTCCATCTTTATTAGACTGATTGGAAATATCTATTACATCTGTAAGCTTTTTGTTTTCAACCAGGTCGGCAATATCCATAAGGAATTTATTAATTCCGGCTCCTATCATGGTATATGGAATCTCAGTTATAATCAGCTTGTCCTTATCAACTTTTCGCTTTCCAAGCTCCACCTCTATTTTTCCACGAAGCTTAATTTTCCCCATTCCGGTTTGATAAATAGAGGGAAGATCGCTCTTATTCGCAATAATACCGCCTGTAGGAAAGTCAGGCCCCGGCAGATATTCCATCAGTTCTGCTATGGAAATATCTGGATTATCAATATATGCCTGAACTGCGTCCACCACTTCACTTAAATTATGAGGAGGGATGCTGGTACTCATTCCGACTGCAATTCCCTCTGCCCCATTAATCAGCAGATTGGGAACTCTTACAGGAAGAACCTCGGGTTCTTTTTCCGTTTCATCATAGTTGGGAATAAACTCCACGGTTTTATCCAGATCTTTTAAATAAACCTCTTCTGCAAATTTTTCAAGCCTTGCCTCCGTATATCGCATGGCCGCAGCTCCGTCTCCTTCTATGGAACCGAAGTTTCCATGACCGTTTACCAGCGGAACTCCTTTTTTAAATACCTGAGACATTACAACCAGCGTTTCGTAGATAGAACTGTCGCCATGGGGGTGATATTTACCCATGGTATCGCCTACGATACGTGCTGATTTTCTGTGGGGCTTATCATGATTTAAATGCAGTTCGCTCATATCGTAAAGCACACGGCGCTGCACCGGTTTTAATCCGTCTCTCGCATCCGGGATAGCTCTTGCTGTAATGACACTCATGGAGTAGTTCATGTAGCTTTTCTGCATTTCCTCGGAATACTCTGTTTTAACAATTTTTTCTGCCATATTCCTTCTCCTTACGCATCAATCTCAGCTTCATCCGCATGTTCATAAATAAACTGCCTTCTTGGAAGTACATCACTTCCCATGAGCATTTCCGTTATTTCTGATGCCATACGTGCATCTTCAATCTCCACCTGTTTCAGAACGCGGTGTTCCGGATCCAGAGTCGTCTCCCAAAGCTGCTCTGCATCCATCTCACCAAGACCTTTATATCGCTGAAGGGTAAACTCGCCGGTATGTGTTCTTCTGTAACGCTCCAGTTCCTTTTCATCATAAAGATACTGTTCTTCTCCGCGTTTCGGAATCACTTTAAACAGGGGCGGCATAGCGATATAGACATGACCGTCGTAAATTAATTCCGGCATAAAACGATACAAAAAGGTTAACAGCAGGGTATCAATATGACTGCCATCCACATCGGCATCCGTCATAAGAATAATTTTATCATAGCGAAGCTTTGTTATATCAAAGTCATTGCCGTAGCCCTCTGAAAATCCGCAGCCAAAGGTATTAATCATCGTCTTGATCTCGGCATTAGCCAATACCTTATCAATGGAAGCCTTTTCTACATTTAATATTTTACCGCGGATGGGCAGTATAGCCTGATACTGCCTGTTTCTGGCTGTTTTGGCAGAACCGCCCGCAGAATCTCCCTCGACAATGAATATTTCGCACTTTGATGCATCCCTGCTCTCACAGTTAGCCAGTTTCCCGTTGCTGTCAAATGAAAATCTTGACTTACTGAGCATATTTGTCTTGGCTTTTTCTTCCGCTTTACGGATCTTGGCTGATTTTTCCGCACAGCTGATAACGGATTTAAGCACTTCTAAGTTACGGTCAAAATATCGCTGCAGTTCATCTCCTGCCACAGTAAATACTGCCTTTGTGGCGTCCGCACTTGCAAGCTTTGTTTTTGTCTGTCCCTCAAAGATGGGATCGGGGTGCTTTACTGCAATTACTGCTGTCAGACCATTTCTCGTGTCTGCTCCGGTGAAGTTGGTATCCTTTTCTTTTAATATACCAAGTTCTCTGGCATAACTGTTAATCAACTGGGTAAAACGGGTTTTAAAACCGGCTAAATGCGTGCCGCCCTCCTGAGTGAAAATATTGTTACAGAAGCCAAGTATGTTTTCTTCAAACGTATCCACAAACTGAATGGCTGCCTCCACTTCCACTTTATCTACAATTCCCTTAAAATACACCGGGTCATGGACAGCTTCTTTTCCAGCGTTTAATTCCTTTACATAAGCGACGATTCCTTCCGGCTCATAAAATTCCACCTTCTCCTCTTCTCCCGGCCTCTTGTTAGAATAAGAGATATGAAGATTGGGATTTAAGTATGCCGTTTCATGGAGACGGCTTTTTAACCATTCCGCTTTGAAACGTATTTTTTCAAATATAGTCTCATCAGGAAGAAAATTGATTTCCGTACCTGTCTCTCTGGTTTTTCCCAACGTGGGAAGCAGGCCATCCACCAGCTCCACCGTTGGTATGCCCCGCTCGTATTTGTCGTAATGAATCAGACCATCCTTATATACTTTGACACTCATGTAATCAGACAAGGCATTTACTACGGATGAACCTACACCGTGAAGTCCTCCGCTGGTTTTGTATGCATCGTTGTCAAACTTACCGCCAGCATGAAGTGTTGATAAAACCACTCGTTCCGCCGAAACACCTTTCTTATGCATCTCAACCGGAATTCCGCGGCCGGAGTCTTTGACTGTACATGACCCATCAGCCTCCAGTGTCACCCAGATCTGATTGCAGAAGCCAGCCAGATGCTCGTCCACTGCATTATCAACAATCTCATAAATCAGATGATTCAGTCCCTTTGTCCCAACACTTCCTATATACATTCCCGGACGTTTCCGTACCGCCTCAAGTCCTTCCAGCACGGTTATACTATCCGCATTATACTGCGTTTTCGCGATGTTACTCCTCCACATCTTGTATTATCAAATCCCATTATACAATGGTTTTTCCATTTTTGGCAAGTTCATGGGGAATTTTTTACCAATTTCCAGAAAAACCTATTGAAATATTCCAGTCATTTATGATATAATACAGAACGTGTCAAACAATAGTGTGCAGATATAGTTCATTGGTAGAACATCAGCTTCCCAAGCTGAGGAGGCGGGTCCGATTCCCGTTATCTGCTTTAACTTTTGATTTACAAGGAAAAAGAGGACTTCCGGAATGATCTGGATCGTCCTCTTTTTTGGGGTTTGACACCACTTCAATTTTTTCAAAGTATATTTACTTTCTTTTTTGTCTCCTACACCTTTTTATCTCAGCTGGACGTTTCTATTTACTCAATAATATAACAACCTTGCAATTTATCTCACCAAGGTCAATTCCTCCGGCTTTCATTCCAAGTGCCACCGCAGTACCCGCTGCCTGCCCGGTAGCAAAACAAGGACTTCATAATCCGTATGGATGACAACATGGCCCGGTCTGCACTGATGATCCTGCCTGCAACTGCTAAATTCTTAAACCCTTCCGGAATCAGACAGCGATATGGAATCCCATAGCATTCACCGTTCTTGTACTTGGAATTTTGATATAGTTTCTCATTTTCTGCGCCCTCGTCAGGCATTGACGCATGAATATCGATGGGATAGGAATAGTAAGCAATTGCATCCGGAAAATCGGCTCTGTTTAGATAATCCACTTTGGTCAATGTATAGTTTACCCCTGATTCTTCTTGATTCCCGTATCCCAAGATAAGGACCACTTTGTTCCAGTTCATAGTCTGTACACATTTATATGGTTTCTGAAACATCAAAAATCCCAGTATATACAAGTTTCCTTGTATATACTGGGATTTTTAGAATTTCATACTTCATCTTATCTGAAATCCAGACTCATGTCTTACAGGTACGAAATCCGCTTCATAATGACTGATCACGATAAAACGATCACCTTTTAACAGATCAAACAAATGATCAATTTTTACTCGTTCCCCCTGGAGTTCCATCTCCACACGTCCATCATCCAAATTTCTCACCCAGCCTGCCAGTTTTAACTGATTGGCAAACTGCATGACCCGGAAGCGGAAGCCTACACCCTGAACTCTTCCGCTGACATAAATATGCTGTCTGATCATTTCTATGCTCATGTATTCACCGCCTTATGTTCATCTTGTGGAACCAGAATCACTGTTTCTTTAAGAAGTTTTTCAAAGGATTCCACTGGCATTGGTCTGGCAAATACATATCCCTGGACAATATTGCATCCTGCTGTTTTTAAGAAATCAACTGTTTCCGTATATTCCACCCCTTCTGCAATCGTTTTAATCTGAAGTTCCTTTGCCATATGAATGATATTGGATATTACAATGCGTTCTCTTCTGATATCACTGCTTTTCCTGAAAAACATGATATCCAGTTTAACAATATCAATTGATAGATTCTTTAAAAGGTTCAAAGAAGAGTAGCCTGCTCCGAAGTCATCAAGGGAGCAGATAAACCCCTTTTCATGAAGTCTCGCTACCAGACTGTTAAAAACAGTATCATCAGTAAGCATAACCGTCTCTGTAAATTCTAATTCCAGCAAACCGTCCGGAATCTCATATTTTTCCTTAATGCTTCCATAATATTCCACAAAATCATCTCTGAGAATTCCCACTTTTGAAACATTGACAGCAAGGTTAACAGGTTTACTTCCTGATTTTAAATATTGGTGAAGCCACTGGCAGGACTTTTCAAACATATAACGATCCAACATAATAATTTTTTCGTCCCGTTCCATGATAGGAATAAACTGTGCTGGCAGTATGGTTCCTTTTCGGGGATTTTCCCATCTTACCAGTACTTCTCCCCCCACGATCTCATTATTCATCTGTATAGAGACCTTTGGCTGTATAAAAATCTGGAATTCCTGCCTTTCTATGGCACCTTCCATTTCTGATTCCAGCTCCGATTCATCTACAACCTTGTCCCACATTTCCTTATTATAAATACCAAACTGATTTCCTGGCAGGTTTTTTATGTATTTTTGTGCAATGTTGGCGCGGTTTACAATATTATCTATAGATACGTTCCTGTCCTCTTCCTCCAGAAAATAAACTCCCATACAAAGTTCCGTTGCGATTCTTTTATTATAGGACAATTCCTTTTGTCGATATTCTTCAATCAGTTTCTGAAAGCAATTTTTTAATTCTGTGCGGGATTTATATTGATAGAGTCCTACAAAATTATCTGCCGACACTCTGCAGAACAGGGAATTCTGGCCCGAGCATTCTTGCAGCAGACCTGCAATCTCTATTAGGATACGGTCTCCTTCTTCGTATCCAAGAACATCATTGATAAATTTAAATTTTTTAATATCACAATACCATACCGCATAATTTTTTAAATCTGCAGACCGCAGGATCCGTTCTGCTTCTTTTTTAAATGAGTGAAAGTTCCGGCTGCGGGTTAGAGAATCCGTATATGCGATATTAACCAACGTTTTCTGATTAGCTGTGATTGCCCTGTATTGTTTGTAGAATAGCGCAAAAAACAAACCTGAGGATATCAAAATCATAACCCCAATGCCAACAGCTGTCTCTATATATCTGCCTTGCAGTCCTGATTCCGGAAAAACACTCAATACATACCAATCATTGTATTCCAGTGGAATTAAAACAGCAAACTCTTGCTCATTCTCTATGAGATCCAACTTAGAAGATGTCTGCTGTTTATTGGTTATCATATCATAAATTATATTTCTTGCACTATTCCAGTCTGCCGTATCTGGATCACCGGCTGCTGCCATTAAATATCCTTTGTTATCTAAGATAGCACAGATTCCGCCTCCTGCCAGAGTCCGGGTCTCCAGCAACTGGTTCAGCAGATTCCGGGCATTCCCAGTGTACAGGTATCCCAGGGGCTGGTTCTTTTTCCCTCTTATCAATACATCAAAATAGGAATCTTCTCTGTCTAACCTTGACCAGTCCAGCTTTTCAGAATACTCTATCTTTATTCCTTCCATCGAAAGATTCATTCGGTTAATGATTTCCGGAAGCTCTCTGGCATGATAAGAATCCATACCGCCAAAACCTGCTGCTATGGTTTTCAATAATTGTATGTCCCCTTCGATCCGGCATTTGACCGTAAACTGGTTCTGCTTTGCTGCGGTATAGTAATAATCATTATTTTCTTTTTCATTCTTCTGTATCCTATAGATTAGAAAACTTAAACAGCAAATGATTAGAAACATCCATAGGAGTACAGGAAACGCCATATCAAATTTTCCAATCCTGATCTCATCCTTAGCATGCATAAAAGTCAGACTCCTTGTAAAAATAAAAACTGACATCTGGTTCTTTTATGTTAATTATAGCTTTTTATGGAACGTTTGGCAATGATTACATAATCTAAGTTTTTTTTCATAAAAGGGTTGATTTTTCACCTTGTTTTTGTTATACTGTCAAAGGTTCGGCACTATGCCGAAATCAGGATTGCTTCCGTAGCGCAGTTGGTAGCGCAACGCATTCGTAATGCGTGGGTCGGGGGTTCGAGTCCCCCCGGAAGCTTGCTTAAAACCTCGTATTTACGGGGTTTTTCTTATTTCAATCGGCAAATTTACGTTTTCATAAAATATAATTCTACCACAATGACTAACATTTGACTAACGTATTTTTTTCTAAATATATAAATAAACAGGCTGTACAACGCTAAATCTAATTAGTGATTGTAACAGCCTGTTTATTTATGCTATATTGCTATGTATTTTTGAATCCCATAAATGTTATCGTGAATAAGTTGAAATGCTTCTGCTAAAAATTTCTTATTCTTTAAATCTCCATCAGGGCACGTTTCTTTGATTATATTTGCAACAGCAATATTAAAATCCAACTCACTTATTTTTTCAAAATTCTTTTGTAGTTCAATGATATTATGAATTGCTTCATCGAGAGTCTTCTGTTCCATTAGGCTACCTCTTGGCTAACCACCATGTTAAACAGTTCTTTGAATGAATCAGCATAATACATAGGCTGAACCTCTCTCTGATTTTGAGGACTTACTGCATTTTCACCGTATTTCAACCCCTTTTCGGTTAGGGCTTTGTATTTTTTTTCTTTGCCTGGGGTTGCTGTTGATTTTCTGCTTTTTTCTTCAAGGTATCCATGCTCAATAAGCAATTTATTAAAATTCTTAGTTGACATGCCTAGATCGTATCGCTTTAACAAATCTGTAGCTGATTTTAATTCTCGGCTTCCATTGTATTCATAATTTGGTAGAAATTCCGTAGGAAGGTCATAGCTATTGTAAAACTTCCCAATCATCATAATTTTGCTGGCATCATTCACACGGAGCATATCAGCCACTATACCGATACATTCAACCTGCTCTTTGAAAGAAATCTGTTTGTTGTACTGCACTCCTTTTTCGATGAATACCTTCATCTTATCAAAGGCTTCTATGTACCGGGCTGTGAATTGTACACCTTTTCTTCCCTGCAGTTTGTTTGCTATCATGTCGCAGCCTTTCTTTGTGCAAAGAAAACATGGCCGTTCCTCACCTTTGCTATCAATGTAGCTATTTGGTACGAAGTAATCTAACGAACGGAAATCTCCGTCGGTTAAATGCAAAATAAATCCATTTATTTTTTCTAGTAGATCCGCATGTCGTGACTCTACCGCTGCTGCCACTTCTCTGCTATCCGTCAAAAGCTGTCCATTCTGTTCGAATACTGTTAAGTCATACATAATTTGGTTTTCCTTTCATAAATAATATAGTTGAAAGGAGTTTCCCCATGTGATATACTAATTTGCAGAGGAAATTCCTCGTGTTAGAGTAATCGGTTGTCTTGGTAGGATGTCGATTGCTCTATTTTTCTGTAAAATGTTCTCTATATACATCTCCGATAAATTCTAATAATTCACCAAGTCTATCTTCGTCAATCCCTGAAGTTTTTCTTTCCGACTCACAAATTTTTTCCCAAGCCTTTATATACTGTGGTGTTCTGGGATAACGTTCCTTACTTTCGTTATCAACTGAATATATTTGGCTTTCTCCCTCGTTAACCAACAAGAATTCATGGAATTGACCTTGAAGTGTATCGCCTTCTGATGTACTCAATACTTCTAATATATTGCAAATGGAATAGAATAAACTCAATGCAGAAGGATTCTCTTCAACCATTTCAATTCCTCTTTCCATAGTTGTTTTGAAATAGTCGTTCAACTCCTCTGTTACCTGTTCGAATAAAATCTCTAATCCATTCAGAAGTATTTCTGTATCAGATATACCACCACGATATTCGTAACAGCTCTTTATCACATTGAACATCTTTTCTGCTCTTGCATTCAGTCTTATGCTTTTTGTAGTTGCCATATTATCCACCTCCTTTCTCTGTAAACATATTGTAGTACAATTTGTTTATTAAGTCAAGTTAATATGCATCATTTACAACTTGCTTATGGAATTACTACTAATTGTATCAGTTTTTTTATGTGACTAACGTTGGCAGTCCGCTTGTCATATGCATGTTGCTGCCCACAAATCTATCATGAGAAATTACGCTTTTTAAATGAATTACGCATTGCAAGTATTGCTTTGGCGTGATACACTGTCATTATATACCATGTGGTGTCATATGTCTATATGCCTTTTCATATGACTTTTTAAAAGGAGGATTATATGGTAATAAACGATGGGTTTGTTTTTACAAATCAAGTAAGAGAATATTATTTAGAAACTAAAGAGTCACAAAACGGTGAGAATTTCCCCTCATTTAATATTATTAAAAGTACAGGTTCTATAAAAAATGTTACTTATAATCTTAGCGATCATATAGCCCTTATTGATATTCTAAGCGTAAACATTACTGATGATCGAGCCATTTTAAATTATATTTCTAAATATGGACCGCTGTTTCTTGATGAAGCTGAAACAGATGGAGTATCTGAAGAAGTGATAGATATTAGTCATATAAAGTCTATTGTTTTATTATTACAGTGCTTGGTCAATTTAATTACATCGCTTCAAAAGCAAGATGATATAGGAATGATAGTAAATGTGTCATTACTATTATTAACGAAAACACCACTTGATGAACGTTATGCAGTTTGTTTTAGACGATGGTTTAACGATCAAATCAAAGATAATTATGTGTCCGTTTCAGACGAACCAAATTTAAACCAGTCTATAGATTATATAATTAAGTTATTAAATAGTAAAAGCAAAAAATTCTGGCTCTATCTGCCTGAGTATGATTATTGTATCTCTTTAATTAATTATATAAATAACTATTTTGATGTTAAATTTATTGAACAACATAATTTACATGGTTTTCGTACTAATATTATTAATAATATTACTACATTTCCGCGCGAAGCTTTGGATATTCTAAAATCCGTATGTATATATGTTGCTGAAACAGAATTAAACAATGCGTTATATTATATTAATCCTCGCATTAAAGTAATGAGTAATGGTAAACTTACTGGAGACTGGTATATCTCCAATTTATATATTGCATTATGTCTAGATATTTATTTGAGTTTTGCCTCTGATAAAACATTTAGAAAATGTTCAAATCCCACCTGTAACAAATATTTTGAAGTTGACCCTGGAGATACTCGAAAAAAATACTGTTCTACACGTTGTGCTCAACTTATGGCAAAACGAAAACAACGAGAACGGGAAAAAAACAAGTTGAGTACAACATAAGAGTGAGTCATTGATTTAAGTATAAAAAAATATATTTATAAATTACATATGATGGAGGTATATATGCCAGTTTTAACAAGTGAATATTTAAAATACAACCCTAAATTGCCTAAAATCTTATATCATTACTGTCCAATAGATGCCTTATTAAGTATAATTCAAAATAAGTGTATTTGGTTGTCAGATGCAGATATGACTAATGATACTACGGAATTAAATTATATATTTGATAATTTCACAGATGTAATAGATGAAACATCAAAAAGTTATGGAAACAGATATGATAATGAATTAAAAAATGTAATAAAAAGAATAGCCATAGAAATTATTAATAATTTGATTAACAAAAAAGCTCCAATATCTAAATTTTCAAAAAACTTTTTATGCTGTTTTTCTGAGTCAAAAGATTTATTGAGTCAATGGAGGGCTTATGGAAACGACGGAAAAGGGGTGGCAATTGGCTTTGATTCCAGTTTATTATCTCAAATAAATAGTGATGAAACTTATGGCTTTACAAAAGTGATATACAGTCAAAAAATAATACACAGTTTTTTGCATGCTGCTTTAGATGATAGGTTTATGTGGGCAATAGACAGTAGCATTAATCACGAAACCGGAGACTTTAACAAAATTGAATTAATTAGCCAAATTGGAATGATATTAATTTCAATCTGGCAAGAAGGCTTTGTTTTTAAACATAGTAGTTTCAGTGAAGAAAAAGAATGGCGAATATATAAAAACACTAAATCAAGTAATTATAATGCTGATGATGGTGTCGACGCTTACGGATATGCCGGTTTTTTAGATGGTATTTTTTCAAAAAACGATAAATATATGGGGCAATTTACAAGAAGTCAATTAAAATATAGAAGTACACATGATAATATACGCCTTTATTTTGAAATAGGTTTTGAAAGCTGTAGAGAAAAGATGATTAAAAAAATTATTTTAGGACCTAAATGCAGAATTAACATATTGGACTTAAAACTATTATTAACACAGAATAATTATATAGATAATATTGAATCAAAAGAAATAGAAATTATAAAAGCTAAGAGTCCATATGTATAATGCAGAAAAGAACAATTGCAACATTACCACGGATTTATCTAATGTAATGTTGCAATTGTATGTAACTTTGTTTTAACTTGTCAACCCATTATATTCAAGCGAACCATCGCTAAGTGTTGACGCTAATATCTTACCAGAAACCAGCCTTCCATCAGTGTTCACTGCATATATCTTGCCAGAACTTTCCACAAGCTGTGACTGACACATAGCCCCGTCTGGCCCAAGGTAATACCAGTCACCCTGATACTGATACCATACGTTTGCTACCATGCGCCCGGAAGCATCAAACCAGTACCACTTGTCCTGATCCTTTACCCAGCCATCACAAACCGGTAGACCGGTATCACCATTGTAATACATCCAGCCATCGGCAACCTGTACCCAGCCGGATTTCTTTTCTTCTACTGGTTTAACTTCTGATCCATAATCAAGATTAATTACAACGTGATGTCCATCATAAAGGGGTATATCTCCTGGAAGCAAATATTTATCACTTGTAAGATATTTACTATCCGTTAAAAGCTTGAATCCCGCGCCAATAAGAGCCTTTCGCAATGTAGATGTGGTATTCGACGGGCTGATAGATTTCAGTTTACTGATTCCTAACAAATTACCAGCGGCAATAATATTTGCCGCCGTTGTAGCACTACAGTCACCCTCGCACGGAGTTGTGATCTTAGCAGGGTCCCATTTTACCGCTTTTAAGCAATTATAGTATGTAAGTCTTTCACCCTGATCGTAGCCCACATTATTATTAATTGCCGCGGCCTTTGCAGTCTCTGCGATCTTTAATGCTGCATTTATATCTGGATATCTTAATACACAAGACCAAGGGCGGTTATACCAGTTAATCACTGCATACTCTCCACCAGTCTGATCACCAGTTTTACCGCCTGTGTATTTACCGTTTTCATCATGACCACAATTACTAATCATATCTTTTTCTTCCTCCAATCGAAAAAAGGACCCAGGATAACCCAGGTCCATAAAGTTGTGATGTTACAACCGTTGCGACGGTCGCAACAGATTATTCTACTTGCTTGTCAATCTTATCTTTTAGAACTGCTATGTACTTACGTAGCCATTCAGGCACGGGCGCGCCCATTCTTCCTGCGTTCTCGATAATGGAGAGTGATTCATTCAAAATATACCATACTGTTACTAATAACCCGAACAAGGCCGTTGCCGGCATCTTAATATTTAATTTAGCTGATACTGATACAATGACGTAATCAATTACCATTGCAACAGCAATTGTGCTAATGTATCCAAATTTTTTAATAATGCCTTTTGCTCCCTTTTTGCTGTTCCAGCCATAGTTTTTATCATCCGGGTGATCCAGTGATTCTACTTGGCTTGCTAGCATACCTGATATGTAGTCAATAAACATCATAACAGCCAAAATGCACAGTACTGGATATAATATCCCCAGCTTTGCACTTAAAAACGCCCCCACTCCTGCAAGTGTTGTCTGAATCATTATAGCAATCTCTTTTTTCATTCTACTGTGCCCACTCTTTCTTAATTTTCACTTAACCATTTTTCGGTCTTTGCCAGCCAGTAAGCCGGAACCTGTTCAATTGTCATAATACTGTTCCTGATTCTTTTTCCGTAAAACTCGCCCATTATACCGTTCCTCCTTCTGCAAGCTTTCCAACAACTTCTCCCATGTCTGCGATAGCTCCGTCCTGTGTCTGCTGACCTGCTTCTACACTTTCCAGACGTTTTTCAATGTCAGTCTTTTCACGTAGAGAAATGGTAATGTGTATACCGTCTTCTTTCACTTCCCATAATCCAGGCTGCAGAACAAGATCAGTGTAATTTCCTACGGTAAGCCCCTCGCCTGTCTGTACCTGGACGCTCAAAAGATTTTCATTCGTCAGTTTCGATAATGCAGCCGTGGCAGCTGTCCAGTCCGTAAAAATTGTACTGATCGCCGTAAGGCTTGCATAGGCTTCAAATTCAATTGTGGTTCCATCTTTTAAGATTAATTTATCTTTCATAAATATCCCTTTCTGCCTATTCTATGGCATAAAAATAAGAGCCGATCGGCTCCGGTTTACAAGTTTATTTAGTTCGGTAAAATGGTAAATAAAAGAGACGCCAAAAAGGCATCTCTTTTTTAAAATTTGATTGGTTCATTAAGACAAAAATGATGAAATTTTCTTCCTAATTCCGTTAACGAAACATCTTCATTAATTGCATTATCACCTATACCACTAAACACAATATTATTGAGCTTGCCTTCAATTATTCCATAGTTTTTTAATTGAGATATTGCCCCTAATATTACTGCCTTTTCCGTACCTTTACTCACTATATTAGAGGCTGCAACCGGGCCACTTTGCATAGATAAAAAAATGATAAGTCTAATATTTAATGGCATAAGTTGTGATAATATATCTAAGTATAATTTTCGTTCATCGTAATTTCCATTAACAGGATACAACAATGTCTGTTTGTAGTACTGTTTATATAAATCCCTTTTAATAGAAAGATGCTCTGCCTCAATCTTATCGTGTAATTCTTCAATTATTGCGCCAAGCTCTTCTGGATTTTGATTTGCTATATCAGGAATTTTTTCTTTTACGGATTCAATTTCTTCATTTAATTCTAAATAAAATGATTCGAGTCTTTTAAAACGTTTTTCTTGCTTAAATCCAAAATACAAAGTTGAAAGTGATCCACCTACGTAAGGTATAGCTTGCATTCCAGATTGAATAACTAAATCTCGATAATCTTTAAAAGTTAGTTTTTCATTTGATAATTCACACATTTCTAAATCCTCTCCTCATAAGTTAGTACTATTATTATAAATAAATATTAAACTTTTAACAAGAGGAATTAGATTAATGTATTTTATTTTTTCTTAAAATAGTAAAACCGTATTCTTGCTTTCCTATTTCTATTTCCATATAATGGAATTACAGGATCAAAATTTTTAAAAAGGCATTCTAAATCAGTATCATTTGATGATTTTTTTAATCAAGGTGGTTTCTCTGTAACATGTGATAATGACCTCGATAATATTCCAGATGATATCATGAATAAATATGTGTCGGAATCAACTGATTTTAATACATTAAATGATATGATCGAAGCTGCTACTGATGAATATTTGGACGAATACCTTGATTTAGAATAATTAACTTTTCCTGCAGCGAATCTGCTAACTGATTTGCCTCTAACAAGGTTTCTTTTAACAGGTTCGCTTTTTCTAAAGTTTCTATGATTCCATCACATTCCAATTTCATTTTAATCTTTTTTTCCATAATATCTTTTCCTTTCTGCTGTTTTTCGGACAGCTCCGGTTCTACGTTAAATAGCAATTTTGGAAAGTACAATATGGAGTATCATGCACGTATTTATCTCAATTAATAATCCATTACACGGAGAAAGTCACAAAGAATTATTAATAAAACTAGAAAGTCTAAAGGAGGCATC
>JAEWPQ010000099.1 GCA_023460575.1 Bacillota bacterium | reverse complement strand
TGGAGACAGCTACAGTAAATTTAGAGCCATGACTTCATATATAGTAAGGATTTCTGATGAAATGAACCAGCTTGACAGGAAAGAGGGGAGAAATCAAAATGACGATAAGGGAACTGATTGATACTGGGGAATTTGAGATCATCCATGTGGGAGAGGAAACGGACAGAAGCATTACAAAACCATTTTGCTGTGATTTATTAAGCATTGCCATGGGCAAAGCGCCAGAGGGATGTGCATGGGTGACTGTTATGGGAAACATGAATACTCTTGCTGTTGCCTCCTTAACGGACGCAGCCTGTGTGATACTGGCAGAGGGCGTGGCGCCTGATGAGGCAGCAAAGCAAAAGGCGAAGGAACAGAATATTACAGTAATGAAGACCGGGCTTCCCATTTTTGAAGCAGCTCTGCTGATTGAAAAAAGGCTTTCCCATGAAGAAGCTTGAGTATGATCTCCATATTCATTCCTGCTTATCCCCCTGCGGCGATGACGATATGACTCCCGGCAATATCACAGGAATGGCTGCACTAAAAGGGCTTGATATAATTGCAGTAACCGATCATAATTCCTGCAAAAATTGTCCGGCAGTCCTCCATTATGCAAAGGAGTTTGGGATTCTTGCAATTCCCGGAATGGAGCTGTGTACGTCGGAGGAGGTTCATGCGGTATGTCTCTTTCCCACTCTTTTAAAGGCTATGGAGTTTGACGCATATGTGGAGAAAAAACTGATCCCTTTTCCCAACAATGTGGAAATCTTTGGAAGACAGCTGATATACAATAAGGAAGATGAAGCTACAGGAACAGTGGAGAATCTTTTGATTAATTCCACGGAGATATCCTTTGACGGGCTTTGGGATCTGGTTCGTTCCTTTGGCGGAGTCATGTTTCCGGCTCATTTGGACAAAAACGCCAACAGCCTGCTGTCTAACCTGGGTTTCGTTCCTCCTGACAGCCGTTTTACAGCCGCAGAAATAAGAGATTTGAACCGGTTGCCTGAACTGGTCAGACAAAATCCCTATCTTGAGAAATGCATGATATTACAAAATTCCGATGCCCATCAGCTGGGAGATATCAAAGAGCAGGGAATGACCCTGGAAGTGGAAGAAAAAAGCGTGGAGGGAGTAATTGCTTCCCTTTTAAAAGGAAGATCCATATAAATATGAGAATGAAAGGCTTTGGAGTACAGGCAGCAGACTTGTACTTCAGGGCTTTTTTCGCTTTTTGCTTTCCATTTTGCCTTATTTCCTGTATAGTAGTAGTTAGCTACAGGGAAAGGAATGATGTTTCATGAAGAAATTTTTACAACTGGGTCTGGGTATTACAGCCCTTGCCCTTATTACAGCATTCGTGCCGGCTGCTCCGTTTTCGTCCATGGCATATGAGACGGCCGCAGCTGCAGAAGAAACAGCGCAGGTACAGGGCGGCTGGATAGATGAAAACCTGGGGCCGGGAGTGGCCAGATGGGTGGATGAAAACGGGAATGTATCTTCGCAGCCGGGTAAGCTGGAAGAGGCTCAGACGGAAAAAGCGACGCAGTCACAGGCGGAAACACAAAGTCAGGCAGCAGAAGAAACCTCAGGGCAGCAGGAGTCATCTGATAGTGGCGGACAGCCGGCTGGAAGAGTGATCGACCCTTTAAGACCAATGGTAGCCCTGACATTTGACGACGGTCCATACGCTCCGGTGGGAAATCAGATCATGGACAGCCTGGCACAGTACGGCGGAAAGGCAACTTTTTTCGTTGTGGGGAACAGGGCCGCTTATTATCCCGATGAGTTAAAGCGCATGGCGGCAGAGGGACATGAGATTGGAAATCATACATATGAGCATAAATATTTAAACAAATTAAATGCGCAGCAGATTCAGAGCCAGATTAACCGCTGCAATGATGCGGTACAGGCAGTCTGCGGTGTAAGGCCTGCATTAGTAAGGCTTCCGGGAGGAAACAAGAACAGCACAGTTCTCCAGAATGTCCACGCTCCCATGATTATGTGGAGCATTGACACTCTGGACTGGAAGACCCGGAATACGGCTAAGACCATACAGGCAGTGATGAGCCGGGTGAGAGATGGAGATATCGTGCTGATGCATGAACTTTATCCCCAAAGCGGAGCTGCAGCGGCTGAGATTATACGGAGACTGACAGAACAGGGATATCAGCTGGTTACAGTCAGCGAGCTGGCAAGCTATCGGGGCGGTATGGTTTCCGGCGGGGTTTATTCACAGTTCTACAGGTAAGAAAAAAGAAGAGATTGCGATTGCGGTCTCTTCTTTTTTTCTTATCTATTTCTCATCGCAGACCTGAAAAATATAAAATTTCAGATAGTAAGAGTTCTCGTCTCCGCTCCAAAGAATGGGGTGGTCTGCAGACTGGGTGCGGTATTCTACCTGGCGCAGGCGCTTGTGGGCACTTACAGCCGCTTCTCTTATGGTTTTTGCAAACAGTTCAGGGGTCATGAAGTGAGAACAGGAGCAGGTTGCCAGATAACCGCCATCCTTAACAAGCTTTAATCCCCGTAGATTAATTTCCCGATAACCCTTTACTGCGTTTTTCACAGAGTTTCTGGATTTGGTAAATGCCGGAGGGTCGAGTATAACCACATCGAACTTTTCCCCGGTCTTCTCAAATTCAGGGAGAAGTTCAAAGACATCTGCGCAGCGGAAGGAAACCCGGTCTGAAAGACCATTTAATTCAGCATTTTCCCTTGCCTGGGCAACACCCAGCTCGGAAGCATCTACACCAAGCACTTCTTTTGCTCCGGCGATACCTGCGTTTAATGCAAAAGAACCGGTGTGGGTGAAACAGTCTAAAACCCGTTTGTCCCTGCATAAGGGTTTTATGGCAAGGCGGTTGTATTTCTGGTCCAGAAAGAAGCCTGTTTTCTGGCCGTCTTCCACATCCACCAGATATTTAACATCATTTTCCGTAATCTCAACCTTGGTATCAAAGGGTTCGCCGATGAATCCCTTAAAGCGTTCCATCCCTTCCTGAAGCCGGACCTTGGCATCGCTTCGCTCATAGATACCACGGATTTCGATTCCGTCTTCTGCCAGAATGGATTTCAGCTTTTCCAGAATCACTGGCTTTAAACGGTCAATCCCAAGTGCCAGGGACTCCACTACCAGGACGTCAGAAAACTTGTCCACTACGATCCCTGGAAGAAAATCGGCCTCTCCGAAGATGATCCGGCAGCTGCTGGTATCTACGGTTGTTTTTCGGTATTCCCATGCGTTTCGCACCCGCATTTCGATGAAATCCTCATTGATTTCCACATCTTTTTTCCGGGTCATCATGCGGACTGTGATTTTTGAGTTGGTATTTATGAAACCCCGCCCCATGCAGTAGCCGTCAAAATCCTGGACAGTGATGATATCTCCGTTTGTATAATCGCCCGTAATGGTATCAATTTCGTTGTCGTAAACCCACATCCCACCGGCTTTTAACGACCGGCCTTCCCCCTTTTTAATTCTTACGATAGCTGTTTCCATAGTCAGTTACTCCTTTGCTTTATGATTGGTGCTGCTTCAGCCGGGTAAGCAGCTGATATAAGGGTTTAAATAAAATAAGTGTAACAGTAAAGTTCCCCATTCCGTGCAGAATGTCAAATGGTATTCCTGCAGTCCACCAGACAAAGGCGGCAGCCAGGCCTCCGGTCAGAATTGTGGGCAGAGAGGTTAACAGACCAAACAGCATTCCGAAGGTTCCTGACAGCAGTGCGGCCGAGAAGGGGGAAGGGCAGTTCTTTTTGTAAAGGAGAAAAACGGCGGCTGGAATCAGAGCCCATACATATAAGTAGGAAAACCACCAGATGCCAATTCCCCAGAAAAATCCTTCCAACAGAACAAACACGTACAGGATCATCCATACGTGTCTGCCAAATACCAGAGTGTATAAAATTAAAAATAAAGAAACCAGCTCCACATTGGGAAGCCAGGACAAGCTTACCTGACTGATAAACAAAAGCGCGCATAAAAACGCATCAGTCACCAGCTTCTTTGTGGTTATGGGACGCTCAGGAATCATGATCCGCCGCCTGTCGTGTCAGCCGGGGTGTACTGGAAGGTGTATCGTTCCCCGTCCTTAATGGCCTGCTGGCTTACACCGTAGCTGCATGGCTCACCATCGCACAGGAGAGCCCAGTAGGCCCCGTCTTTTTTATAATCTGCTTGTCTGCCGTTAACTTTAGTAACCATTAAGCCCAGCTCTTCGGTTGTGGTTCCTTCAATAGTCAGATCCGGTATGGTTTTCAGGGCTTCTAATAAGTACTGCGCTTCTGTCGTTAACTGATAGTGGTCCGTCACCCCGTCTTCGTATACAACGTCTACGGTAATGTTCTTGGTTCCCGCCATGGGGACCGGTCTTGTCAGAGTGTAGATGACTAACAGCAGTGCCAGGACCGCTATGGCAGCGCAGCCTCCCAAAAAGGGAGAGAGCCTTTTGAATCGATTCATGTTATGCTGACTTCCTTTTTCATTATTCAAATAGCACAGATTAGTATAGCATAGAAGAGAGGACTGCCGCAAGGTGAGAATTTTCATCTTTTCTTAAAAACTTCATTGATGTATAATGGATAAGTATTGCAGAAAAGAAGGTGGATAACGTATGGCTTTGAATGAGCGGATATTAAACGAAATCAAGGAATGTGAGAGGCTGTTAATCGGAATAGGAGAGGAATGGAACATCCTGAAAGCAGATGGGGAAGACAGCCTTTATGAAAAACTGGGCGGACTTGTAAAGGATAAGGATTATTTTATAGTTACAACACTTACCAATGGAGAACTGATGAAGTCCTGTCTGGATACAAAACGCATGGTGGCCCCCTGCGGCAATGTTACCTGGAGGCAGTGTTCCAAATCCTGCACAAAGGACATCTGGGAGCCGGGGGAGATTGCTGATGACATCTGCCCTCATTGCGGAGAGCCGCTGACCGGCAATACGATCAAGGCAGAGAATTATATTGAGGAGGGGTATCTTCTCCAGTGGAATGCCTATACCAGATGGCTGGCAGGTACGCTGAATAAAAAGCTTCTGATTCTGGAACTTGGAGTAGGATTTCAGACACCGACGGTAATCCGGTGGCCTTTTGAGAAAACGACTTCTGTAAATAATAAGGCATTTCTGTACCGGATTCATGGAAGTTTTGCACAGCTTTCCGAAGGGTTGAGGGAAAAGGCTGAATCGATTCCTGAAAATTCCGTGGACTTCATACGAAGCATTTAGTCACGTTTTGCGTTGTGCAGGATCAGGGACTGTGTTAAAATATTGGAAAAAGGCGAAAAAGAGGTGGCTGCCATGATTGCGATTATTGACTATGATGCCGGAAACTTAAAAAGTGTGGAAAAAGCCCTTGCTTCGTTAGGGGAGAAGCCGGTGGTAACCAGGGATAAGGAAACCATTCTGTCTGCAGACAAAGTAATTCTACCCGGAGTGGGAGCATTTAAAGATGCCATGGATAAGCTTTGCCAGTATGACCTGCCGGGAGTAATCCGCCAGGTTACAGAAAAAGGGACTCCATTTTTGGGGATCTGTTTAGGACTGCAGCTCTTATTTGAAAGCAGCGAGGAAGGCGAAGGCGTCAAAGGGCTTTCCATTCTTCCTGGTAAAATTGTTAAATTTCCAGACACGCCGGGACTAAAGGTTCCCCATATGGGATGGAACAGCCTGACAATCAGGCCGGGAGCAAGACTTTTTAAAGGACTGGATTCCGGTGCATATGTTTATTTTGTCCATTCATATTATTTAGAAGCTGACAGGGAATCGGATGTTGCAGCCTCCTGTGAGTACGGTGTGGCTTTTGGTGCATCGGTGGAAAGAGACAACGTATATGCCTGCCAGTTCCACCCGGAAAAGAGCGGGGATACAGGTCTTAAGATACTGAAAAACTTTATTGAACTGACTTAAAGGAGGAGCCGCATGCTAACGAAACGAATCATCCCATGTCTGGATGTACATAACGCAAGAGTGGTAAAGGGTGTTAATTTCGTCAATTTACAGGATGCCGGAGATCCGGTGGAGATCGCTGCAGCCTACGATAAAGCAGGAGCTGATGAACTGGTATTCCTTGATATCACGGCTTCCTCCGATAACCGGAATACAGTGGTTGACATGGTGCGCCGGGTTGCAGAAAAGGTATTTATTCCATTTACCGTAGGCGGCGGTATACGGACTGTAGAAGATTTTAAGATGCTTTTGCGGGAAGGAGCGGATAAGATTTCCATTAATTCCTCCGCAATTAATACCCCGGGGCTGATTTCTGATGCAGCGGATAAGTTTGGACGCCAGTGTGTGGTGGTGGCCATCGATGCCAGAAGGCGGGCAGACGGAACAGGCTGGAATGTTTTTAAAAACGGAGGAAGAATCGATACAGGACTTGATGCTGTAGAGTGGGCCATGGAGGCAGACCGCCTGGGCGCGGGGGAGATCCTGCTTACCAGCATGGACTGCGATGGTACGAAGGCTGGTTATGATGATGAATTAAACCGGATTATAGCAGAATCGGTATCGGTTCCGGTCATTGCATCAGGCGGTGCAGGAACCATGGAGCATTTTTACAACGCTCTTACAAAAGGAAAGGCAGACGCGGCTTTGGCAGCTTCCCTGTTTCATTACAAAGAACTGGAGATTATGGAGTTAAAACGGTACTTGCAGGAAAAAGGAGTACCGGTAAGGATTTAAAACCGGGTTTTCCGGTGAGATGCAAAGGAGAAAAAA
Source organism: Bacillota bacterium (assembly GCA_023460575.1). Taxonomy (GTDB): domain Bacteria; phylum Bacillota; class Clostridia; order Lachnospirales; family Lachnospiraceae; genus Lacrimispora. The sequence goes on along the minus strand of JAEWPQ010000099.1, from coordinate 3,099 downwards.
TGGGAGCAATTGACAACGATTGGCTGGAGCCCCTAAGCGGGGAGTTTAAAAAGCCATATTACAGGGAGCTTTATCAGAAGGTGAAGAAAGAGTATGAGTCAGCACAAGTCTTTCCGGACCCCAATGACGTATTTAATGCGTTTCAGTTCACTCCCCTTTCTAAGGTTAAGGTGGTAATACTGGGGCAGGATCCTTATCACAATGTTGGTCAGGCCCATGGTCTGTGCTTTTCCGTGAAACCCGATGTGGATATTCCGCCATCTCTGGTGAATATCTATCAGGAACTGAAAGAAGATCTAGGGTGTGAGATTCCAAACAACGGATATTTGAAAAAATGGGCAGATCAGGGAATCATGCTTTTAAACACAGTACTGACTGTGAGAGCCCATGCAGCCAATTCTCATCAGGGAATCGGCTGGGAGACCTTTACGGATGCGGCGATTAAGATCTTAAATGAGCAGGACCGTCCAATGGTCTTTCTTCTTTGGGGCCGGCCCGCGCAGAATAAGAAGGCAATGCTTACAAATCCAAAACACTTAATACTGGAAGCGCCTCACCCCAGTCCTCTTTCCGCTTACAGAGGATTCTTTGGCTGCAGACATTTCAGCAAAACAAACGCTTATCTGGAAGCCAATGGAATGACACCAATAGACTGGCAGATAGAAAATATATAAAACAGAGGAAATAAGATGAATATTATAGAGTTATTAAAAGTTATCGTTCTGGGAATTGTAGAAGGATTTACGGAATGGCTGCCAATCAGCAGCACCGGTCATATGATTCTGGTAGATGAAATCATTCATTTAAATCAGCCGGACAGTTATAAAAACATGTTTCTGTATGTGATTCAGTTGGGCGCAATTCTTGCAGTAGTGGTGTTATATTTTGACAGGCTGAACCCATTTTCCCCGAGGAAAAAGGCGGCTCAGAAGAAGGCAACATTTGTTTTATGGAGTAAGATCATACTGGCCTGCTTACCGGCGGCTGTTATTGGGATTTTAGTGGATGATATCCTGGATAAATATTTAATGAACGGCTATGTGGTAGCGGCGACTTTAATTATATATGGTGTACTCTTTCTTGTGATTGAGAACCGGAACCAGTATCGGAACTTTGAGATTCAGAAGGTGGGAGAGATTTCTTACCAGACAGCTCTTTATATTGGTCTGTTTCAGTTGCTTTCCTTAATTCCGGGTACCTCCCGTTCCGGCTCCACCATACTGGGAGCCATGATTCTCGGCTGCTCCAGGGCGGCATCTGCAGAGTTTTCCTTCTTTCTGGGGATTCCGGTTATGTTTGGAGCAAGCTTTTTAAAGATCTTGAAATTCGGATTTAATTTTACCGGAGCCCAGGTATTTTATTTGGTTCTGGGAATGGTAGTGGCATTTGCCGTTTCTGTTTATGCCATTAAGTTTCTTATGGGATATATCAGACAGCATGACTTTAAATTTTTTGGGTATTACAGAATTGTTCTTGGTGTGATAGTACTTGTGTATTTTGGTATAACCGCTTTCCTTGGTTAAGGGAACCGTGAAAAAGAGAGTTGTCCGCCGGCCATCCGCCGCGGTCAACTCTCTTTTGTATAGTGGGTCATATGGGTTCCTTTCCGACGTCTACGGTCTAAACAGCATTCCGATCCGTCCTTCAGCGGCGAGTTCATCTATGCCGTCGAAGTTAAATAATAAATAATGATTCTGTGTAACCAGTCCCATCTTCATTTCATCATAGTCTTTTACATTAACCCTGGTCAGACCGTAATCAATATAGATATCGCACATAAATGCATTAGCCGTATTGATAAGGAGTGCCAGCGGTATGGGAATGGTACGCAGCTGGATATCGACATTCATCGTCCGCATATCCGTACCTCCTTCTCTTTAGCACCGGCGGTTACCGGTGTGGGCTCATGAAACGTTATGTATAAGGGTAAATCTGGTATTTTTATTTTACTCAATTCTATTTGAAATTACAAGGGTAAAAATAAAAAAGATCATGCTTTTTTGTAAGATTGTCTGATAGCTAATTGCGAGGATAAAGGGATTAGTATCGGAAGATACGGGAGTATCACCTGTCTTACAGAAACTGGAAGGAAGCATTGGAGTTAATGGTTTATATTATACGTGGTATTTATTGGTCATGTAATCTTAGAAAATACTATTGGATTGGTCTCTATAAGAAATTATCTGTAAAGGAGTGGATTTATGTTAGAAAAGTTTTACATATTATTTTTTACAGCGTTTTTATACGGTTGTACATGGCATAATAATTATCGTTCTGGTTATAAAACTAAAGTCTCCCGTAAATATACCAAATTCATATTTCCAATATTAGATAGACAATGTGACTCTAAGGTAGATATTATATTGTTTTTGGAAGCAGCATATTTGATTGTATCATGCATTGTTTATTATGCGGCAACTTTTTTTAAGTTAGTATCATTTGAGATTGCAAAAATGATTTGGGTAAGTATGTTTGTTGGGACATCCTTAGTTATGTGTGGAGGACAGTTTATTAGAGAATCCCGTGAAGGATCTACAATAGTTACTACAATACTGGAATTAATATTTGGGATTTTATTAGTTTTGGTCGGTTTATTTATCACCATACTTACAGTAATAATTTACTAAATGATATAATTTAAATTATCCTTAGTAAATATAAAATGTAAAAATATATACTTATAAATTAAAAGAAGGTTATAGAACATTATAATCTGTTAAGAAATACGTCAGACTGTATTGTTCTATACCTTCTTGTACGGGTATGATTAAATCAATTTTACACGTTTATCAGAGATCAGCAGTTCTCTGCAATCTCATAAAGCAGACGCTCGGATTCTTCCCACCCAAGACACGGATCAGTAATAGATTTTCCATAACATCCATCTCCAACCTTCTGGCATCCCGGCTCAATATAGCTTTCAATCATCAGTCCCTTAACAAGGCTGCGGATCTCCGGTGCATGCTTTCTGCTGTGAAGGACTTCCTTGGAGATACGGATCTGTTCCCTGTATTTTTTGTTGGAGTTTGAATGGTTTGCATCAACCACACAGGCAGGATTTTGTAAACTGCGTCTGCTGTACATCTCATGAAGAAGAAA
>JAEWPQ010000098.1 GCA_023460575.1 Bacillota bacterium | reverse complement strand
TAGCAAATTAGTGAAAGAAGAGGAGAAATACTATGTCAGAAAAAATGATTGAAAACAACAAAGTAAGCGTTATCGGAGAGATTGTCTCCGGCTTCACCTTCAGCCATGAGGTTTTTGGAGAAGGATTTTATATGGTGGACATTGCGGTAAACCGTCTCAGTGATCAGGCAGACGTGATTCCGCTTATGATTTCAGAACGTCTCATCGACGTGGAAGGAAATTACGAAAATTGTACTATAGAAGCGGTTGGCCAGTTCCGTTCCTATAATCGTCACGAGGGAACAAAAAACCGCCTTGTACTTTCTGTATTTGTCCGGGAGATCCACTTTATGGAAGAGTTTACAGACTACACAAAAACCAATCAGATTTTTCTGGATGGATATATCTGCAAAGCACCCATTTACAGAAAAACTCCGTTGGGAAGGGAAATTGCAGATTTACTTCTTGCAGTCAACCGTCCTTATGGAAAGTCCGATTACATACCCTGTATCGCATGGGGAAGAAATGCAAGATATGCTTCTGGTTTTACCGTAGGGACCAGAGTTAAGGTCTGGGGAAGAGTCCAGAGCAGAGAATACACCAAAAAACTCACGGATACAGAGTGTGAAAAGAGAGTGGCCTACGAGGTATCGGTCAGCAAGCTGGAATGTTCCGAGTAAATATTATTAATATATTAAGAAAATAATAAGAAAACTTGAAAAAATATTAATTATATGATACGATAAGCAGGTTCTAACATAATAATTAAATAATTGCTTTTTAGCTGTTATGAGGTGCTGAAGGATGAATCGAGGTACGATACAGGTTATATGCGGGGAAGGAAAAGGCAAGACGTCTTCTGCACTCGGCATGGGAATCGAGGCTCTGACGAAGAACAGGACTGTCATCATGATTCAGTTTTTGAAAGGCTGTCAGGGACGGGGATCTCTGGAGATCATGAAGAGGCTGGAGCCGGAGATGAAGATTTTCCGGTTTGAAAAGTGCGATGGGTTCTTTGAAAACCTTTCTACTGAACGGCAGGAAGAGGAGCGCATGAATATCCGCAATGGTCTTAATTTTGCCAGAAAAGTAGTATCCACAGGCGAATGTGATATGCTGATTCTTGATGAAATTCTTGGACTTTTGGACCAGGGGATATTGGAAGCGGAAGAGCTTATAAAACTTCTCCAGTCCAAAGTTGATGAGATGGAGGTCGTATTAACCGGTAAGATATTTTCAAAGAAGATAGAACCTTATGTAGACAGTATACTGGAAATCAATCATGTTAAAGTTGACAATACAAAATAATAATGTTAGTATGGTAACATACATAATAGAGTAGAGGTTGCGTTGATTAAGAGTACGCTGTCCGATGTATCAGGTACAGAGGAGGACAGGGGAAAGGAATAGACGCCGAAGAACGGTATGGCCTGAACATATCTGTTCTGGGCATATGGTTAAGAGCCATATGACTGTCATCCGTATGGATGGGGAGCTACTTAAAGAGAGATGAGATTACCAGATTCTGGACTTTAAGAGCTGACCCTGTTGTCAGCTCTGTTTTTTCGTCTCGGCAGGAAGAGCAGAGCAGCAAAGGGCCCTTAGAAGTTTACTATGTATAACGATAAAGAATCAGGAGGATAAGACCATGGCAATTTATGAAGGCGCCGGAGTAGCGCTTGTAACACCTTTTCAGGAGAACGGACTTGTAAATTATGAGGTACTTGAAAAATTGGTGGAGGAGCAGATCGCAGAGGGAACTGATGCGATTGTTGCATGCGGTACCACTGGGGAAGCATCTACGATGACTCATGAGGAACATCTGGAAGTAATCAGATATGTATGTGAGGTAACGAAAAAAAGAATTCCAGTCATAGCCGGTACCGGTTCAAATTGTACGGAAACAGCCGTTTATCTGTCAGAAGAAGCGCAAAAGCTGGGAGCGGATGGCCTTCTTTTGGTTTCTCCATACTATAATAAAGCGACTCAGAACGGTTTAAAAGCTCATTTCAAGGCTGTGGCAGATGCCGTGAATATTCCCATTCTTCTTTACAATATTCCGGGAAGAACCGGTGTTACCATTACAGCCCATACCATTGCAGATCTCTGTCTTAATGTTCCCAACATCGTAGGAGTGAAAGAGGCCAGCGGTGATTTTTCCGCCATCGCTGATCTGCTGAGTCTGACTGACGGTAAAGCCGATGTTTATTCCGGTAATGACAACCAGATTGTTCCCATCATGTCTTTGGGAGGAAGAGGGGTTATTTCTGTTCTTTCTAATGTTGCTCCGGCTAAGACACATGATATCTGCCAGGCATATTTAGACGGTGATGTGAAACGCAGCGCAAGACTGCAGCTGGAAGCAATCCCGTTAATTAATGCATTATTCTGCGAAGTGAATCCTATTCCCGTGAAAGCGGCCTTAAATCTCATGGGAAGGCAGGCAGGACCTATGCGGCTTCCTTTGACCGAGATGGAAGAAAAAAATCAGGAATGTTTAAAAATCGCTATGAAAGAGTATGGAATTTTATAACCGGTGTAAGATATGCATATGGAGGAAATCATGATTAAGATGATAATGCACGGCTGTAACGGGGCCATGGGACAGGTCATTTCCGGTATTGCAGCGGAAGAAAAAAATATAGAGATTGTTGCAGGCATTGATCCCAACATGACGAAAGAAAATTCATACCCGGTATTTTCTTCCTTAGAGTCCTGTGATGTAAAAGCAGATGTAATTGTTGATTTCACTTCTGCAAAAGCTGTGGAAGGTCTCCTTTATTACAGCATTGAAAAACACATTCCTGTAGTTTTATGTACAACGGGGCTTTCTGAGGAGCAGGTAAAGCAGGTAGAAGATGCTTCCAGACAGGTTGCAGTGCTTCGGTCTGCAAACATGTCCTTAGGTGTGAATCTGTTAATGAAGCTTATAAAAGATGCAGCTCTGGTGCTTGCAGGTGCAGGGTTTGATATTGAGATTCTGGAGAAGCATCATAATAAAAAACTGGATTCTCCAAGCGGAACGGCTCTTGCGCTTGCTGATTCCATTAATGAGGCCATGGACCAGGAATTTCATTATGTCTATGACAGAAGCCAGGTAAGAAAAGCCAGAGATAAGAAGGAAATCGGAATTAGTGCAGTCCGCGGCGGAACCATTGTAGGAGAGCATGATGTGATTTTTGCCGGAACCGATGAGGTGGTTACGTTCCAGCACACTGCGTATTCCAAAGCAATCTTTGCACGGGGAGCAGTATCTGCTGCCAAATTTTTAGCAGGTAAAAAGCCGGGACTTTATACCATGAAAGATGTAATAGAATCCTGATTTTTTTCCAAAATTTTCCACTATAATTCATTTCTCCTTGACACATACTAAGCATAGAATATGAAAGGAGAAAGTATTATGAAAAAAATAAAACCATATTTATTTGCAATTCTTGTCATTATGTCAGTGATGTGTCTGTCAGCATGCGGTACAACCAATGGAACTGACGGAACTAAAGCGGGAACGGCTACGACAGCAGCCGGTACGACTACAGGTGGTACAGGTGGTGGTACTGGTGGTACAACAACTACAGGCGGTGCAACAAAGGCTGATGAAGGCAAGGAAAGCGGCACAGGAGTTGTTAATGATGCTGTAAAGGACGTGGAAAAAGGCGTTGATAAAATTACTGGTGAAAGCAATGGCCAGCCTACCACAGAGAGTACAACAGCAGCAAAATAATTATTTAACAAAAAGCTTCGGGCAGAAAGTAATGCTTGAAGCTTTTTTTACTATCGTATATAATAAGGTCAGACACTTCTTTATTTCTGTATATCTGTTTTTAAATTTCCCATTTGCCGAATCATCATATCTTGGCCAGGACAGGAGTTGATTTATGAATACTGTTTTGAAAAATTATCGTTTTCAGAGTTTTAATAAGAAAAAAAAGACATGGAGAAGCTTGATGTGGGCATTTGCTCCCAGGAAAAGACGGAGGAAGCTGGTTTATCTTTTGTACTGCTGCCTGCTTTTAGAAGCTGCCTTTTTATTTCCCCGGCAGAGAGAACAGATTTGCAGCGAACTGAGAAAGCTCTATGCTGTCAGGGAGGAATATGTGGAAGAAACGATGGCTGGGCTGCCTATCTTGAACGATGCAGATGGAGAGGTGAGAGAGCAAGGCCTTTCTCTGAATTTAAAAGAAGGGGAACTAAAATTGTGGAAGAGAGTGGAGCGGCAAATATTTAAAAATTCAGATTGAGAAACAAATATGTATATTGGTCATTAGTATTTATAATAATAAAACCAGTTGCAATACGATTTTTACTGTATTATAATTTCTACTGAAACACCAGAGTTTTATTTGAAAAACTTATAAATTAATTCAGAAAAGGACAGGTGGATACCGTGGAGAAAAAAGAAATGCTGTATGAGGGAAAAGCAAAGAAGGTCTATACTACTGAAGATCCGGACGTGTTAATTGT
>JAEWPQ010000097.1 GCA_023460575.1 Bacillota bacterium | reverse complement strand
CAGGGATATTCTGATTCACTATCTGGAACTGATTCAAAAAGATTTGGACAGAAGAGATTGACAAGAATATATTTCTCGCCTATAATAAACTACACGTTATTAAATTATCACTTTACTATATGAAAGTGGATTGAATTTGATTTACATGAAATATAATTTCTTGAACGGTTGGAGGTTGTTATGGCTAATAAACTGTTACATACGCCGGATGGTGTCCGGGATATTTATGGAATAGAGTGTACGAGAAAAGCAGTTATACAGGAGAAGATGTTGAAAGAGTTTCACCTTTGTGGTTATCAGGATATAGAAACTCCTACCTTTGAATTTTTTGATATCTTTAATGAATCCAGGGGAAGCGTGAAAGCAAAGGAAATGTTCAAGTTTTTTGACCGGGATAACCACACTCTGGTACTTCGGCCCGATGAAACGCCAGCCATTGCCAGATGTGCAGCCAAGTATTTTCTGGATGAGGATATGCCAATCAGGCTTTGTTATGTGGAGCGTACCTTTATCAACAATTCCAGCTATCAGGGAAGACTGAAAGAAGCCAGCCAGACAGGTGTTGAGTTAATTGGTGATGATTCAGCGGATGCAGATGGAGAAATCCTTGCCATGGTGATTTGGGCGCTTAAATCTACCGGACTGACTGAGTTTCAGGTGGAACTGGGAGAGGTAGATTTCTTTAAAGGGCTGTTGGAAGAAGCAGGAATGGATGAGGAGATGGAAGAAACTCTCCGGGAACTGATTGAAAATAAGAATTATTTTGGTGTGGAAGAACTAGTTATGACCCAGCCTATTTCCCAGGAGTTAAAACAGGTGTTTTTAAAGCTTCCTGAGCTCTTTGGTTCTTTGGAGCAGATACAGGCTGCCAGGGAGCTGACTTCCAATGAGCGGGCGCTAAGAGCGATCAGTCGTCTGGAAGAAGTGAACCGGATTCTGGAACATTATGGGCTGTCTGACTACGTTTCTTATGATCTTGGAATGCTTAGCCAGTATCAGTACTATACCGGAATTATATTTAAAGCCTATACGTATGGAACCGGGGATTATATTGTAAACGGAGGCCGGTATGACAGCCTTTTAAAACAATTTGGCAAGGATTCCCCAGCTGTGGGGTTTGGTATTTCTGTGGATGAACTTCTGCTGGCTTTAAGCAGGCAGAAGATTGAAACAGAGGTTTCCATGACAAATACAATGATTCTTTATGAGCAGGAGTCAAGAGAAAATGCCATATCTCTTGCCGGACATTTTCGTAATTTAAAGGTCCCGGTTCAGCTGCAGTGTAAGAAGCCGGAACGTTCTATAGAAGCTTATAAAGAATATGCCATGCGGCGGGACTTAAAGAATTTATTGTATCTGGATCAGGAAGGAATATCGGTAACCGTAATAAATCTTGACTTAAAGCGTATGGATGTGGTTCCGCTTTCAGAATACTTAAAATAATGGGGGTACGTATGAGATATCTGACATTTGCCCTGGCAAAAGGGCGTCTGGCCAAGCAGTCACTAGAAATGTTCGAACGGATCGGAATCACCTGCGAAGAGATGAAAGATAAGGACTCCCGAAAGCTGATCTTTACCAATGAAGAACTTAAAATCCGGTTTTTCCTGGCAAAGGCCAGTGATGTTCCCACTTATGTGGAATACGGTGCCGCAGACATCGGTATCGTTGGGAAGGATACGATTTTAGAAGAGGGAAGAAAGCTTTATGAGGTCATGAATCTGGGAATCGGAAACTGCCGTATGTGCGTGTGCGGACCTCAGTCAGCCGGTGAACTTTTAAAGCACCATGAGCGGATCCGAGTAGCAACAAAATATCCGGCCATTGCCAAGGATTATTTTTACAATAAAAAGCATCAGACTGTAGAAATCATTAAGCTGAACGGTTCCATTGAGCTGGCTCCCATTGTTGGACTGTCTGAGGTCATTGTTGACATTGTGGAGACGGGAACAACCTTAAAGGAGAACGGGCTTACGGTACTGGAAGAGATTTGCCCTCTTTCTGCACGTATGGTGGTCAATCAGGTGAGCATGAAGCGGGAAAATGACAGGATCACAAAGCTGATTCGGGATTTGAGATTATTGCTGCAGGAGGAAAACCAATGAAGATTGTAAAATTAGATGAAACATCCAAACAGAATATTCTTTCCGGATTGTTAAAGAGAGATCCAAATCAATACGATACGTATGCCAAAACCGTACAGGAGATTGTGGATCGGGTAAAGGAAGAGGGAGACAAGGCTGTTTTTGCCTATACAAAAGAATTTGACAAAGCAGAAATTAACGAGACCAATATCCGCGTAACGAAAGAGGAAATCGAAGAAGCGGTGAAGTCAGTTGATCCTAAGCTTTTAGAAGTCATGGAAAAATCCATGAATAATATCCGTCAGTTTCATGAAAAACAAAGGCAGTACAGCTGGTTTGACAGCAAGCCGGACGGAACGATTCTCGGTCAGAAGATAACCGCACTGGAGAGTGCAGGTGTGTATGTACCCGGCGGAAAAGCAGCTTATCCTTCTTCTGTTCTGATGAACATTATACCGGCCATGGTGGCAGGAGTGGGACGGATCGTTATGGTAACGCCTCCCGGAAAGGATGGAAAGGTGAATCCCGTTACGCTGACGGCTGCTCATCTTGCAGGAGCAACTGAGGTGTATAAGGTGGGCGGAGCACAGGCAATTGCTGCTCTGGCTTTTGGTACTGAGTCTATTCCAAGGGTTAATAAAATCGTAGGTCCAGGCAATATATTTGTAGCACTGGCGAAAAAAGCAGTTTACGGTCATGCAAGCATTGACAGTATTGCAGGGCCCAGTGAGATATTAGTGCTTGCAGATGAAAGTGCAAATCCAAGATTCGTGGCTGCGGATCTGTTGTCTCAGGCAGAGCATGATGAACTGGCTTCTGCAATTCTTGTAACAACCAGTATGGAGCTGGCAGAAAAGGTATCGAAAGAAGCGAGACTGCAGGCTTCCAGACTTTCCAGATCTGAGATCATAAATAAATCACTGGACAATTACGGCTGCATTCTTGTGGCGGATAATATGAAGGATGCTGTTTCTGCCGTCAATGAGATTGCTCCGGAGCACCTTGAAATTGTAACGAAGAATCCATTTGAAGACATGACAAGGATTCATAATGCAGGTGCCATTTTCATCGGTGAATACAGTTCTGAGCCTTTGGGAGATTATTTCGCAGGACCCAATCATGTTCTTCCTACCAACGGTACTGCGAGATTCTTTTCCGCCCTCAGCGTAGATGACTTTATCAAAAAATCAAGTATTATTTACTATTCCAAAGAGGCACTGGCAGATGTTTACAAAGAAATTGACTTCTTTGCTCAGGCAGAACAGCTGACAGCCCATGCTAATTCAGTAAAAATACG
>JAEWPQ010000096.1 GCA_023460575.1 Bacillota bacterium | reverse complement strand
GGCTTGCTCCGCTTACAATGATAAAACCCGCAATTCCGCATACTGCACCGGAAATAGCCATGGTTCTTAAAATTACTTTTTTTACATTGATTCCTGCATATCTGGCTGTGTTGCCGCTTTCGCCCACAACCGCGATTTCATACCCCTGCTTGCTGTATCTTAAATAGATAAACATGGCTATGGTCAGCGCCAGTACAATCACAAGATTCCAGCCGTATTCCAGACCGAACAGCTTGGGAAGCCAGCCTCCTTTTGTAGCGGAATTAATGGTACCGACTGAATTGGAGCCTTTGGGATTTTCCCAGAAAATGATACCAAAGGTGACAACCTGCATGGCAACGTAATTCATCATCAATGTGAAAAGTGTTTCGTTGGTATTCCAGTAAGCTTTGAAAAATGCCGGAATAACGCCCCATGCCATAGCTGCCAGAGCACTTCCTGCAAACATCAAAGGGAATAAAATCACAGGAGGAAGCGTGTTTCCCAAATAAATCATCATGGCTGCAGAGGTTACGCCTCCGATGAGTACCTGTCCTTCCGCTCCGATATTCCAGAACCTCATCTTAAATGCAGGTGTGATACCAACTGCAATGCAAAGGAGTACCAGCGTATCCCGAATCGTCATCCATGCACGGCGCTTTGTTCCCACTGCTCCTTCAAAAATCCCTTTATAAACCTCTACCGGATTCAGTCCCGTCAGAGCGATAATGACACCTGCGCAGACAACCAGAGACAATACCACAGCGACCAGGCGGATCAGCCACGCCTTCCAGGGTTCTATGGCTTCCCGCTTCGTCATCTGAAAAACCGGTTCCTTTCCCTTACTCATCCTTGTGTTCCTCCTGTCTTCATCATCAGTTTTCCGATTTCTTCTTTTGTGGCGGTCCTTCCGTCTACAATGCCGCTGATCTCTCCGCCGCACATAACAAGGATTCTGTCACAAAGCTCCATCAATACGTCTAGATCCTCTCCTACGCAGACAACCGCAGTTCCCTGCTTCTTCTGTTCATTGAGAAGATGGTAAATGGTGTAAGAGGAGTGAATATCAAGTCCGCGCACCGGATAAGCAACCAGCATAACTGCAGGTGCCAGTGAAATCTCTCTTCCAACTAAAACCTTCTGGACATTGCCTCCGGAAAGCTTCCGTACCGGAATAGCCGTTCCCGGAGTGGCGATCTCAAGTTCTTCAATCAGACGCTCTGCAAGGCCCTTTGGCGCTTTCCTGTCAGCAAAAAAGGATCTGCCCTTCCGGTAGCTTCGAAGCATCATGTTATCCGTCATATCCATGGCTCCCACAAGTCCCATTCCCAGACGGTCCTCCGGAACAAAGGATAAACGGACTCCGATTCTGGCGATCTCTGCAGCTGTCATAGAAGTCAGTTCCTTTTCCCCTCCTTCCGGCGGGAAATAAGAAATGGAGCCTTCCGCAGATGGAATGAGGCCTGCGATTGCTTCTAAAAGTTCTCTCTGTCCGCTTCCTGCCACGCCTGCGATTCCAAGGATTTCACCGCTGTTGGCTGTAAAGGATGCATTGTTTAAGGTCGTTACTCCTTCCCTGCTGATACAGGTCAGTCCCTTTACATTGAGACGTTCCTTAGGAGATACCGGGTCCGGACGCTCGATGTTTAAGCTCACCTTTTTCCCAACCATCATTTCCGTTAAGGACTCTTCCGTGGCATCTTTTGTATCAATGGTGCCGATGTACTGTCCTTTTCTCAAAACAGCAACCCGGTCAGAAAGGGAAAGAACCTCATTGAGTTTATGTGTAATAATGATAATGGAGTGACCGGCCTTTTTCATATTGCGCAAAACGGCAAACAGACGGTCTGCTTCCTGAGGGGTTAAAACGGCGGTAGGCTCGTCAAGAATTAAAATATCAACGCCGCGGTACAGCATTTTCACAATTTCAACCGTCTGCTTCTGGGATACGGACATCCGGTAGATTTTCTGGTCGGGATCTAAATCAAATCCATATTTACCGGTCAGTTCATTGATTTTATCATTCACTGCTTTCCGGTCCAGAATCTCTTTTCCAGGCAGTCCCAGAATGATGTTCTCTGCTGCAGTGAGAACATCCACCAGCTTGAAATGCTGATGAATCATACCGATTCCCAGATCAAACGAGTCTTTGGGTGACCGTATGGTGACCTCTTTCCCATGAATTAATATCTGTCCCTCATCCGGATAGTAAATACCTGAAATCATATTCATAAGAGTGGTCTTTCCGCTTCCGTTCTCACCCAGAATGGAGAGAATCTCTCCCTTTTTTAAAGACAGGCAGACTTTGTCATTGGCAACTACCTGGCCAAACCGTTTTGTGATATGTTTTAGTTCAATGGCATTATTTTCGTTCACCCGGCTAACCTCCGTTTTCATTTTTTCCTCATTTTTCCATTGTCTCATTCAACCGCAAAAAGCGGGCCAGATAATCTGGCGCCGCTTTCTGTTCATATCCGGCGAAATCTTAGTTATCGATGGTGGTGATACCATCAATTAAAATATCAAATGCCGGTGCGGAACCGTGCTCAGACTCATGGAAATAACCATCTTCAATATACTCCACATCGCTTCCGTCTTTTTTATAGGTCTCCAGTTTTTTGCCGCCTACAGTAAAGGTAGAAGTATCAAATACATGAAGAGTTCCTGCCTTAATGGCATCTTCCACTTCTTTTACCTTTTCCTCTGTTCCGGGAGCTACAGCATCTTTGTTCAGTTCTGTAATGGAGTTTGCTCCATCTTTGTATCCCTGGCACCAGTCTGTATCAATGGCCTTGCCGTCAATGACACTCTGTACTGCGTAGGTTACATATGGGCCCCAGTCAATGGATGCAGAAGTAAGTGCTGTCTTCGGAGCGGTTGCAATCATGGAAATGTTATATCCAACGATTGGAACGCCTGCTGCCTCACATGCAGTAGGAGCACCGGTTGTATCAGCATGCTGGCTGATTAATACACAGCCGTCGGAAATCAGCGCATCTGCTGCTTCCTTCTCAAGATCGAAGCTTGCCCAGCTGTTTGTATACTTCACTTCCATGGTTGCTTCCGGACATACGGAACGGACACCTAAGAAGAAAGAAGTATAACCGCTGATTACCTCTGCGTAAGGATAAGCGCCTACGTAACCAACTTTTACTGCATCCTTATTCACTTTGCCGTCTTCCACCATCTTGTTTAACTTAAGACCAGCAACAACACCGGATACATAACGTGATTCATAAACGTTTGTAAAGTAGTTATGCATGTTGCTCAGTCCGCTTGTTGCAGCCTGAAAGCCGGTTGCGTGACAGAACTGTACATCCGGATATTCTTTTGCAGCTTCCAGCATATAGGATTCATGTCCGAAACTGTTGGCAAAAATGATGTTGCAGCCCTGATCAGCAAGATCCATTGCTGCATCCTTACAGGTTTCGTCTTCCGGTACATTCCATTTAATAATGATCTGATCGTCAGATAAACCAAGAGCCTCTTTCATTTCCATGGCTCCCTTGTAATGAGCTGCCGTATAGCCTTCATTTTCATCACCAACATAGATAAATCCAACTTTTAAATCTTCTTTGGCAATGCCGCCTTTGGCAGCTTCTGTGGTTTCAGCTTTTGACTCTGTCTTGGCAGAATCCGAAGCCTGTGTCTCTGTTTTTTCTGCTGCGGTAGTAGCTTTTGGAGCAGAACCTCCGCATGCCGACAGGGACAGTGCCATTACACTTACAAGTGCAAGGCCGACCATTTTCCTCAATTTCATAGACTTTTCCTCCTTATACATCGGCTGGGACCATGAAAAAACGTCAGGAAGGGCCGAAGGCTCACCTGACGCAATTGTCATACCCTTATAATAAAAATACATTAATCAGTATAGCATCCTTTTTCTGCTTGTCAATATGCATTCTGTTTTTTCATTTTATTCAAGGGTCAGATTGATGTTACTGAATGTAACATCAGCATTCCGGCAGGCAAACAGTCCGGCATAAACGTAATCAGAATCGATTGTTGTCAGTTTAAAATCAAATCCTGCAGTAACCGGATCATTTCCCCCGTAAATACAGGTGTAGCCATCATTAGTTTTACGGACAGTTACATGAACAGTATCTCCGATTCCATAAGTTTTTTCAGCTGTCCCGCCTTTTATAAGAACCCCGTTCTTTCTGGCAAACGAATTGGTCTGTACCGATGATGCAAGCCCGAGAGGTCCGGCTGCTACGTAATCCCCCAGCGTCTCGTCTGCCGCAAGGTCTAAGTACATATCATCTCTGACCATGATTCCAAATGATACCTGATTGTTTGGAACCAGCCTGTTAATTCTTACATCAGCGGAAAGGGTAAAATTCTGTTCTGCAGGAATTGCCTGATAATACATGGCAAGACCTTCATTCGATGTGGAAATTTTACCGATACCTGCACCAGATTCATTGGAGGTAAACACACCCGCTCTCATATGGACTGTTCCATTTTCTCCCGCTTCCAGTGTAAAATTATCCTTACTGATCTTTTCGCCTCCTCCTACATTTCCGAAAACGGTACCTTTCCAGGAACCGATCACAGGCCAGATGGCACTGACACCATCGACTCTCGCATACGTGCGTTCCTGATACTCCTGATTTACCTGCAGTATTTCCGGAGAAGGCTGTGCGTAATCCAGTTTCACAAAATTTTCCAAAGGATTACCGCTCTTCATTAATTCATCAGCAATGATCCATGCATTGCAGGCTGCCCCATAGATATTGGTATGTGTATCATCAATGCTGACTTCCTTAGAAGAAGTCCATGCATGCCGGTTTTTTACTCCATCTGCACCAAGCTGCTCATAGATATCTTTTGTTCTTTTCGTGAGATCGAGGACTATGACATCCGTTGCTGTTCCCAGATCCCGGATTGCCTGGGCATAGTCTCCGCCTGGATAAACTCCTTTATCAGTTGTCTGAGTCTGTGTGATGTGTCCACTGGTACCGTCATACTGGTTATTTTTATTTCTTCTCACAATTGGAGTACACAGGATTGGGGTCACTCCTGCGTCCTGAGCTTTTTTAATATACCTTTTATACAGTGAATTCTGAAATGATCCCTCATCACCAATCCCTCCTGTCGGATCAGAAAAGCGATCAGCCTCTGTTTTTTCGTCATTATGGCCAAACCCGATCAGCAGATAATCTCCCGCTTTCATCCCTGCAAGCAGAGTCTTATAATTTTCCGTAGAGGAAAAGCTTAAGGAACTCGTTCCTGATATGGCAAGATTCTCAACTTTAACATTTTTTAAAAACCGGTTAAGCTGAGTTCCCCATCCATATCTGGGATAGTAGTATGTGTTATCCTGAAAAGAACTGACTGTGGAATCGCCCACCACCCATACTACAGGACGAACCGGTGTTCCGCCCTTTCTTGCACCTGCATATTGAGGCGCCAGAGCAGTCAGTGTCAGCAGCCCTTTCATATCAATAGAACCATCTGCAAGACGCTCCGGAATTCTTCCTGTATCCAGACTTTCAAACATGGAAGCGGTAATCGTCTGACCCAGACTGTTAACCGATTTATTATTTTGATATAAGTAATTGTTTTCCGTAAAAATTTCTCCGGAGTCCTGCCCGTTACATTCAATCCGTTCCGCTGCGTCAAGGTATTTATCCCTGTAGGAAATGATTCCATCTGCTTTAAATGCAGTGTTGACTCCTTTATTACTATACAGTGCCACATTGGATCCTTTATTGTTATAGGAAATGGAACGGTAAACTTCAATGTCCGGACATGAATTGGAATCGATTCCCTTTGCTTTGTTTTCATAGGAAATACTGTTAATCAGCACATGATGACCGGAGATACCGGATCCGCCCATCTTAAATCCGTTGCCGTTTCCTGCTTCCATGAGCTGTCCGTTTCTTCTGATATAACCATTCTGGTAAGCAACACAGTTTTTAATTGTTACGGCTCCGATCTGACCGCTCCCCACCTTTGCAAAAAAGTCCCAGCCATCGTCCGCATTGTTATATGCAATGCATCCGTCAAATACATTTCCTTCTCCACAGGTGAGCTTAGCAGCAAATCCGTCCGCATCTTCCATGGCAGCGTCGGAGTTGTTATAGGATGTGCAGTTTAAGATCAGGTTTCCTGACGGCCATTTTTCAAAGGGTTCTTCCGAGGTTCCGCTGATCTGAATTCCGGTATTTCCATTATCATAAGCCTGAACCAGCTCGATCAGATTGTTATTACCTGCCACTTGCAGCCCTGCTTTTAAATCCTTCGTTCTGGTAATATCTATGTTTTTTAAATGCCAGTAACTTCCCCAAAGCTGCATTCCGCTGCCCTGTTCTTCAAAATCAAACACAGCGCGTCCTTCTTTCCCGGGATCCGTTTCCATCGTAATCATCTGGTCTTTTAATCCATCGATACCTCTTTCCACTACCAGACCGGAAAGTTTATATACCCCGGGCTCCAGATGAATGCTCTGTCCCGGAGCCGCATATTTAACTGCCTCCGCAACAGAAAGCGGGAACTGGCCTGTTCCGTCTCCATCAGAAGATCCGGTTGGAGATACATGGATAACGGAGTCTTTAAAGGTCTTTCTAATTACGTTTTTTGTAATTGTCTGGGTGGCATAAGACTTTAGTTTTGTATATGGAGCCGGCTCATAGGATGAAGACGGTACAAATACAACGGATACCTGATTCTCCCCCTCCTTCAGATATAAGGGCTGTACCAATTCGGTTCCTGCCTTCATATTCATGTATTCCATGGACATTCCATTCAGTTTGGGAATCGCCACGCCGTCTGCGTTTGTCTTAAATACCATCTTATAATTTTCAGTGCCTGATGTAGATGCCGATGTAATCTTAAAGTCCGGATCTAAGTATGTAATCGGATGCGGCTGGGCCGGTGGATCCGTTTTCCGGTCTGATACAGAAAATTCGATATTGGAAAAGGTGGCATTACAGCCTCTTGCCACTGCAAATCCTACATAAATGTGGTCATTATCTATTTTGCAGAGAGGATCCTCCTTCCCATCCAGATAATAAACCTCTTCTTTTCTCTCTCCCTTCTCATTCAAATACAAAACGTGATATCCTGTATTTGTACGTTTGAGAATCATAGTATAGGTCTTTCCTGATTTTATTTTTACAGATGGTTCTAACGCTCCGTCTTTTACTGTAAGTGTATTTTTATCCGGTGCGGTTACTGCAGACGGAATGCCGGAAAAAAAGCGGAAGCCCAATCCGTCTTTTACACTTGATTTGGAACCGTCTTCTGCGGTATAGCTTAATTTAGTTCCAATTGCTGCCATAGAATTACTGTAAAATGGTTTGCTGCTCACTTTATCTTCACCTATACTGTCTCTTGCCAGTAACGCAAAACCTTCCTGTCCGTCAGGGGTTGGGTTAATGTAGTCCACAGTTATGTCTGCTTTCAGATAGAAATTCTCCTTTTGGGCATCAAGTGTTGTATAATAATATGAAATTCCGTCATACCCATCTGTTGAAACAAATTTCCCGCCTTTTTTATCAATACTCCCGTCGCCTTTTACAGAACACGAGGTCATCCCTACCCCATTCTCAATAGAACTGCCGGCTTTTATTGTATTAACATCTCCGCCAGTGGATGTTCCAAAATATGTAAAAGCCCATGTTTGTTCTCTGTCCGCTGCCATATTTTGATTAGCAGTTGCTCCATAAGCACCGAAACCTGCTGACAGGGATACCCCGCAAAGACAGCAGAAGGCCAGTGCCTTTCCCAAAATCTTCATAAAAATCCTCCTTTTGCATTGTTAGCTTCCTCTGATTAATCAGCCTTTTCCCTTAATTTTACTAACAGGAAAAAGTCCCCCTGCAAAATGTAAGCGCTTACACTGTGCAATATAAACTATACTACCATAATTTTCCAGCGTTTTCAAGGCGTTTCGTACACGTTTTTGTCAGTAACCATTAATTTGTATATTATTATTAATAGTTCCATGTTTTTTTAGTGCATAATAACACCAATCAACTTTATACTTTATTTAATAAGTTTTTTTTAATATACACTAGATTTTTTTTCAAAAAAGACGTATAATATTTTTTTTGAAATTATCCCCATACCATCACAGAAGGAGGTTACACTGTTATGTCAGTGAAATACGTATTTGTCACCGGAGGCGTTGTATCCGGACTTGGCAAAGGTATTACCGCAGCATCGCTTGGACGATTGTTGAAAG
>JAEWPQ010000095.1 GCA_023460575.1 Bacillota bacterium | reverse complement strand
GCTTCCTCCTATATAAACTGCATCCGCACCTGCGGCGACTGCTGCCTTCATACTTTCAAACGAGCCTGCCGGAGCAAGGATCTCAACTGTATTTTTCACTTCTGCCTCCAAAATTTTCCCTATGGATATTCTGATTGATAAAAAGGAGGAGGTCACGGACAATCCATGAGACACCCCCTCCTGCCTTATTCATTCCTGTCTGAACCGGTCGAATTCTTCATCCCTGCCAGTTCTGTCTTCACCGCCTCCAGTTTCATCTGAGTTGCAACCAGCTCATGCTTTAAACTGTAGGTTTCCTTTTCCATCTCTGCCTTCTGCTGTTCCAGTCTGGCGATCTGTTCTCTCGCTTTAAAATAATCATCTGCCATGTTTAATTCTATCATAACGTTCTGGTATTCAGCACTCTGCTTTGTGAATCCTTCCCGACGTTTTAAAGTTATGATCATCTCATTGATGTAGCTGGCAAGGCGCTGTATATAACCCTCTTCTTCGCTGCCGCCAAGTGCATAAATCTTGCCATCTATCAAAACTTCTGTATAGTGCTTGGAATTCATGTTGTTCTCTCCCTGTTATCATTTGCTCTTTCTTTACTATATCATACTTTACAAAGTTAGGAAAGTTCTAAAATTCAGGCAGTTAAGGCTCCATGGGGATTCCAAGATGCCCATAAGCCCGTTCTGTTGCCACCCGTCCTCTGGACGTGCGGTTTAAAAATCCGTTCATCAGGAGATAGGGTTCATACACATCCTCCAGTGTACCCGCATCCTCACCCAGAGCAGCCGCAAGCGTATCAAGCCCTACGGGGCCTCCGGCAAATTTCTCAATTACCGTGGTAAGTATGGCGCGGTCGTTGTAATCCAGTCCGAATTTATCCACATCCAGTATATCCAGAGCGAAATCAGCCACTTCCCTGGTTATAACGCCATGATACTTGACCTGGGCAAAATCCCGGACTCTTTTTAAGAGACGGTTCGCCAGTCTGGGGGTTCCTCTGGAGCGCCTGGCAATCTCCACTGCTCCATCTTCTTCGATTTCCACTCCCAGAACCTCTGCAGAACGGGATACAATGATCTTCAATTCTTCCGGTGTATAAAATTCCAGTTTCTGAACCACACCGAAACGATCCCTGAGAGGTGCAGTCAAAAGTCCGGCTCTGGTAGTAGCACCCACCAGGGTAAACTTCGGAAGATCCAGCCGAATGGATCTGGCTGCGGACTCCTTGCCAAGCATAATGTCAATGGCAAAATCTTCCATGGCAGGATAAAGGACCTCTTCCACCTGCCTGTTTAAGCGGTGAATCTCATCAACAAACAGGACATCGCCTTCCTGAAGATTATTTAAAATAGCGGCCATCTCACCCGGCTTTTCTATGGCAGGACCTGAAGTAACCTTCATGTTCACGCCCATCTCATTGGCAATAATGCCGGAAAGAGTGGTCTTACCAAGTCCCGGAGGACCATAGAATAATACATGGTCCAGGGACTCTCCCCTGGCTTTCGCCGCTTCAATATATACCTTTAAATTAGTCCGGATCTTCTCCTGTCCGATATATTCATTCAGGCTTCTGGGTCTTAAATTCGGTTCAATCTTTTTATCTTCTTCTGTTAACTCTGTGGTTATTATTCTACGCTCCATCTTTGCCATACCCTGTTAATTTCTATATAAATGCCAAGTGTTTTAAGGACGCCTTTAAAACATCCTCCACAGACATGGTGTCAGTTACCTCTACCTGGCGTACCGCACGTCCGGCTTCCGCAGGAGAATATCCAAGTGCAGTGAGCGCATCGATGGCCTCGCCTGTTACCCCATCCTCTTTTGGAATCGGATTCCCTGCCCCTTTAAAGGATGCAGGAATAATATCTGCCATATCAATCTTATCCTTTAAATCCAGAATAATTCTCTGTGCAGTTTTGGCACCCACACCGGGGGCCTTGGAAATGGTCTTCGCATCCCCTGAAATAACCGCTCTTTTTAAATCATCCGGGTCCATGGCAGAAAGGATCCCAAGCGCTCCTTTGGGTCCGATTCCATTCACACTGATCAGCTGCTTAAACATCTTTAAATCCTGCCGGCTTAAAAAGCCGTATAGACACATGGCATCCTCTCTCACCTGAAAATATGTATATAATTTCACTTCCCTGCCCACACCCGGAAGCTTTTCAAATACAGACAGGGGAATAAAAATTTCGTACCCCACGTTCCCGCATTCAATTACAACTGAGTCTTCTGCCATCTCGGCGACCGGTCCTTTTACGAAAGAAATCACTCTGCAGTTCTCCTTTTTATGCCTTGCAAATACTTTAGTACAGCCATTGCTTTGAACTTAATCATAGCATACTGCCAGTTGATATGCAAGCAATTGATCGAACAAATATTCTGTACTCCGTTGACGAGCCAGAGAGCTTAGGATATAATAATAAACGAAAAGAAAGGACGAAACCGCAGATGATAACGCTTGAGAAACACATTGCATTTGAAGAAACCTATCCCCTGGACCGTCTTGGGAATCGGGAAGATCTTCTTTTTTTCGATATTGAAACAACCGGATTTTCCGGGGAATACTCCACACTCTATTTAATTGGCTGTGTCTATTACAGAGATGGAATGTGGAATCTTGTCCAATGGTTTGCCGACGCCCTGGATTCGGAAAAGGAGCTTCTGATTACATTCTTTGAATTTCTTAAAAATTTCAAAAAGGTAATTCATTTTAATGGTGATGGGTTTGATATTCCCTATCTTTTAAAACGCTGCCATGCCTACAGGCTGGCCTATAATTTCTCTGATACCGAAAGCCTTGATATATACAGAAAAATCCGCCCATACCGGAACCTTTTAAGTCTTTCCAGCATGAAGCAGAAAGCCATCGAAGCATTCTTAGGTGTGGAGCGGAAGGATCTTTATTCCGGCGGACAGCTGATTGAAGTTTATAAAGATTACCTGATTTCCAAAGACCAGTATCTCTTTGATCTGCTGATTCTGCATAATGAAGATGATTTAAAGGGTATGCCTTTAATTCTTCCCATACTGAACTACCCGGATTTCCTGGAGCACAGCTTTACCCTGGCAGACCAGGCGCTAATAAGCAGTCCGGATTTATTCGGGCGGGAACAGCATCTGCTTAAACTGACACTTATGAACGGCTTTGCTGTTCCTGTGGGATTTACAAAGTCCAATTCCATGGTTACGGCTAAAGCCGAAGGGCAAGAGCTTATCCTTACAATTGACTTATATGAAGGAGAACTGAAATATTTTTATCCTGATTATAAAAATTATTATTATCTCGTTTATGAAGACAGAGCCATACATAAAAGTGTTGCCGAATATGTGGACAAAGAAGCAAGAGCGAAAGCCAATGCAAAAAACTGTTATATCCGGCAGACCGGTTGTTTTCTGCCTCAGTTTTCCCCTTTATGGACCCCTGCTCTTCAAAATCAATGGAAAGATAAAATCACCTATTTTACCTACGATCCGGATTTCTTTCACGATCCAGAAAAGCTGCAGGGCTATATCCGGCATCTTTTTGACCATCTTTCTTCATCCTGAATCCGCTCATAAAATACCCTGCATTTTCCGGAAATCTCTTGGAGATACGCCTTTTATCTTTTTAAAGGCATCTCCAAAGTAATTCCCGTCCCCGAATCCGCATTCCACTGCAATATCCGTCACGGATTTTCCCGTATTCAGTAACAAGGATGCTGCTTCCCGGATTCGGATATTAGTCAGATACTCCTTAAATCCGAACCCTGTAACAGCTTTGAATTTTCTTGAGAAATAAGCCGGACTCATATGAATCATTTCTGCAACCTCACCCAGAGTAACTGGTGCTCCATAATTATGATAGATAAATTCCGCCGCTTCTTCGATCGCCTTTTCTGATACCTCCATCTTCCCTGCATCCGACTTTGCCACCCTGCATCTGGAAAGAAAAACGAGAAGTTCATATAGATAATTTCTCTTCATCATAGGCGAATATCCATCCTGACCGGCGCCTTCATAGACCATTTTCTGAATCAGTTCTTCTGCATAGGACCTGCTGCCTGAAGGTATGGAAATCCTGGAATTTTGAAATAAAGCGTCCGTCAGACGGCTGCCGCAGCTTTGTATCATGTCATTTAAGTATTCCGTATCAAAGCTTAAAGTAATCCTTTCATTGACCGGGCTGGAATGATAGGTAGTCCGGTGGATTTCACCAGGAGAGATGAATATCATGTCACCAGATTCCAAATAATATAAGGTATGATTAATAAATATTTTACAATGCCCTGACACCAGATAGAACAGTTCATAGTAAGGGTGCCAATGGCTTTTCACCATATTGAATTCGTATGAGCGCCTTGTTCTGCTGATTAAAAATTCCATAATCCTTTTAATAATCCCCTTTTTTTAACAGTTCTCTGATATAGGAAAAGGTTTTTCCCTCTCCCTCATCCTTTAACATCAAAAGGAGCTCTTCTAAAAGCTTTTCCGTCTCAGGTGCAACAATCATATAGGCTTTCCCCTGTACGTAATATTCCCAGGGGGCTGCATCCGTATATTCTTTTCCCTTATAGGTTTTGGAAGCCGCTATACGGTCCATAACCATCTCTACCAGATATTTAAGCGGCATTTTATAACCAATCAGCCCCTTTGAGGAGTCCATGGAAAAATCTATCCAGTATTCACAGTGATGCTTGTTCCGCCCTTTGTGATGAAGCCATGCCCTGGAAAATCCCTTTTCTTCAATTTCCGCCGCATTGGGACTTCTGTTGCCCTGATAATATAAAACACCGGGTATGAATTCCTCCGGACTGTATTTGGAAAGATCATGGAGCAGCCCCTGCTTTATTAAGCCTACCCGGAAGCAGTTTTTCATGACCCGGATTTTGTGTATGTGAATGGTACAAAAATGTCCCCAAAAATTCTTAAATTTCATATTCTGCCCTTCCTGTCCCAACGTAAAATCTTCACCCATTTTATCATATTTACTAATGATTTTACCACATATTTTTCGGTTTCATTTTTTTAAGAGAATTCTTGTTTTTTATAGCGGAAAATGTTTGACACCTTACCCATTTTATGCTATTCTTAGGGAAGTTACAGATATCCTGTAGCAGTACAATTTTTAGTCGTTTTGGAGGTATCATAATGAAAGGTACAGTTAAGTGGTTTAACAACCAAAAGGGTTACGGATTTATTTCCGACGAACAGGGTAACGATGTTTTCGTTCACTACTCAGGTCTCAACATGGATGGTTTCAAATCTTTAGAAGAAGGCGCTGCTGTAGAGTTCGATGTTGTAGACGGAGCTAAGGGTCCACAGGCTACAAACGTTATCAAAATATAATCATTGACTCATCAGTGTACCTTTTTTCAATATAGGAAGAAGTTATATTGTTTCACATGATTACGATTGGAGCCATCCCAGGATGGCTCTTTTTGACGCTTTATTCCCTCTCGGTTACTGCGCTTTCTCGTATAGATCTTTTAAGTCTTCTACTGTAAATTCATAATTTTTATTACAGAAATGACAGTTTACTTCAATGCTCTTTCCTTCTTCAATCATCTCTTCCAGTTCTTTCCTGCCAATGCTGACAAGCGCCTTTTCAACTCTGGCTTTATCGCAGTTACAGCTAAACTTAACCGGAGTCTGTTCTAATATGTCAAGTCCAAGTCCGCCCAGAATATAAGTCAGTATCATCTCAGGAGTTTTACCCTCTTCAAGAAGAGAAGTGACGGAATGGATCTCACCCAGTCTTTTTTCCAACAGTTCAATCATCTCTTCCGATGCTCCCGGGAGAAGCTGAATGATAAAGCCACCTGCCTGTTTCACCGTATTGTCTTTGTTCATCAGAACTCCCAGTGCTACAGAAGACGGAGTCTGTTCCGAATTGGCATAATAATAGGTAAGATCTTCTGCAATCTCTCCTCCAACCAGAATTGTCTGTCCAACATACGGCTCTCTTAAACCAATGTCCTGAATCACACTTAGAACGCCTTCTCCAACAGCTCCGCCCACATCAAGCTTTCCAAACTCATTGGGAGGCAGCATAACCCCCGGATTATACGCATATCCTTTTACATTTCCCTTAGAGTCCGCAGTTACCGTCAGTCCTTCTATGGGACCGCTGCCCTGGATCTTTATCGTCAGTAAATCCTCTTCCCCTTTCATCATGATTCCCATCATACCGCCTGCTGTTAACAGTCTGCCTAACGCGGCAGTAGCCACTGGACTTGTATTATGAGCCTGTCTTGCATACTCCACCAAATCTCTGGTCGTCGCTGCGAAAGCCCGGATCTGATGATCTCCTGCTGTCGCTCTTACAATATAATCAGCCATTTTTCTGCTCCTTTCCATGCTCTCTTGCAATCAGATAAATTCGTTCACTGGTATCCTTCACCGGATTTCTGGTAAAAGCATCGTATGCCTCTAAAAATTCCAGTCCTGCTTCCGTTAAAGCTTCCTTGATTTCACCAATCGTAAAAGCTCTCTGGTAATGGGTTTCCGTATATTTCCGGTAAAGATCCTCCTTCTCCCGGATAAACAGCGAAAGATCGTATTCATTGATCTTCGTATCCCCATCATAATAATTATCCCAGATAAAGCTGCATTCCTCCCTGTCCTCTGCAATGGTGGTATCACCCATCACCTTCTCATACTTATAAACAGTATTTAGGTCAAAGACAAATACACCGCCTGGATCAAGATAATTATTCACCAGACGGAAAACCTCCACCAGATCTTTGTATTCCAGAATATAGTTGATACAGTCGCAGATACTTAAAACTGCCCTCACCGTACCATAGAGTTCAAACTCCCTCATATCCTGCATAAGATAAAGAATATCCTTACCAGAATCTGCTCTCTTATCCATGGCAATCTGCAGCATGTCTTCGGAGTTGTCCACTCCAATCATATCATATCCGGCATCTGCCAGAAGCTCTGTAAGACTTCCCGTTCCGCAGCCTAAATCCAGAACCAGACCATCCTTAACTCCATGTTCCTTTAAAAGACCGGTCACATAGCTGCACCAGTCTTCGTATGGAATATTGTCCATAAACAGATCGTAGACTTCCGCAAAATTTGTGTACGCTTCCACTTATGATTTCCTTTCTTTTAAATGCATTTTTTCCTGAAGTGAAAAACAAAGCAGGTAACCCCAAAGAGGTACCTGCTTTCCTGTCTCATTGTCGTTACGATTACAGGTTCTGTCCGCAGCACTTTTTATATTTCTTACCGCTGCCGCATGGACATGGATCATTTCTTCCAATTTTTTCACCCTTAACAATCGTTCCGGAAGCCTTCTGAGTCTTATAGAGTTCCTTCTTCTTTTCCTCTGTCAGGATCTGATCCCACTGTGGAAGGCTGTAAAGCCATTCAGCCTTTGCTTCTACCATATTATAGTAAAGCTTTTCCGGGTCGATTTCGATTTTAACTACGGTATTCTCGTCCATCGTTTCAATGGGGTTTTCGTAGCCCTTTAAGCTTTCATTGATTCCATCTAAAAATCCGGTCATTGTCTGAACGTCTGTGCCATATCTCTTAGCTAGCTCTTCAACGGTTCCTTCCACCACTTCTTCGGGCTTTGACAGAATATGTTCATAAATGCCTTTTTCAACCTGGAAATATCCGGTCCATAATTCTTCTTTTTCTTTATCATCCAGACCGTCACCGTATGCTAAATTTCTCCAATTTTCTAAAATAGTCATGATTAAAACCATCCTTTTGTCTGTTCTTTCTTGTAATACTCCATCAAACAGTATATAACATATTGATAAATTTTGCAATGCAGCTTTAAAGAAAAAATGAAAACTGCCTCCTTCCCCCGTGCAAAAGGAAAAGAGGCTGTTTACATTTACTAATTCTTATACATATCCAAGAAGACCCGGAAGCCATAATGACAATGCGGGTATATACGATACCATGAGAAGTACTACAAAAATTGCGGCAAAATAAAGCAGCAGTGTCTTTATTACATTTTCAATCTTTGTCTGACCTACTTTCACTCCTACAAACAGGGTTGTTCCCACTGGAGGAGTTATGGTTCCGATACATAAGTTAAAGATCATCATGATTCCGAAATGTATGGTGTTCATTCCCAGCGCCTGGCATACAGGCAGGAAGATAGGAGTAAAGATCAGACAGGCCGGTGTCATATCCATAAATGTTCCTACCAGAAGGAGAAGAATATTTATGATGAACAAAATAACATAACGATTGCTGCTGACTCCAAGCATTGCATCAGAAACCGCACCCGGTATTCCGGTAAATGCCATAACCCAGCTCATGATGCTGGAAACACCGATTAAAAAGATAATGATTCCCGTCATCTGGGCGCTTTCCAGAAAAAGTTTAGGCAGTTCTGAAAACTTTAACGATTTATAGAAAAACATTGACAAAACCAGGCTGTAGACCACGGATACCACACTACCTTCCGTAGCTGTAAATATTCCCCCTATGATTCCTCCAATCACAATTACAATCATAAGAAGACAGGGAATTGCCTGAAGACAGACACGGATTTTTTCCTTTGCAGTGAAACGTTTTGTACTTTGATATCCTTTTTTCTTAGCCAGAAAATAGATAACTAACATGCAGGCCAGCCCCCATAGTATACCTGGTATATATCCAGCCATAAAAAGAGCCGCAACAGAAGTTCCTCCGCTTACAAGGGAGAATGTGATCATAACGTTGCTGGGCGGTATCAAAAGCCCGGTTGGAGCAGTCGCGATGTTTGCAGCTGCGGAAAAATCTCTGTCATAGCCTTCCTCTTCCTCGATGGGTCCGATAATTGCTCCCATAGCAGAGGCAGCTGCCGTTCCTGATCCTGAGATTGAACCGAACAGCATATTTGCCACAGCGTTGGTATGGGCAAGGGAACCAGGTATCCTCCCGGTAAACAGCTTTGCAAAATTAATGAGGCGGATTGCAATGCCTCCTTTATTCATAATATTACCTGCAAGAATAAAAAAGGGAATAGCCAGAAGACTGAATATGGAAATTCCGGAGAAAATTCTCTGTGCTCCCGTTAATACCGCTGCTCCCGTGTTTAGAATAGGCAGAATGGCACATATGGATGAAACGGCAAGTGCAACCGACACCGGCACTCCCAGTAAAAGCAGAATTACCAGAACAACCAGTATGATCAGTCCGCAGAATATGGAAATACTCATTTATGCTTCCTCCTCCTTTACGCCAAAATCCGTATGCAGCATGTCCACCGCATTAACCAGACAGAACAACATGATGAGAACTCCTGCAACCGGAACTGCCGCATACACATATCCCATAGGAATCTGTAAAGATGCTGTTGTCTGCATCATTGTAAGTTTTGTTATGGAACTGCCGCCATATACCATAACTACGCCTGCGAAGGCAAATGCCAGCATTTCAACGGCAAACTCTAAAAATCTTTTCCCATTACCCGTTATTTTATCAGCCAGAAACCCGATTCTCATATGGTCTCTTTTTCCAAAGACGTAGGCAGAAGCAAACAAAGACATCCAGGTGAAGGAATAAGTCAGCAGTTCTTCTGAAATAGTACTTGGTCTGTTGAAAAAATATCTGGTAATAATCTGATAGGTTCCAATTACAGTCATGGCTGCAAAAAGAAATATAATGACTGCTCCAAGAGCCTTCATGATCCGGTCTTTTACCTGATGCATTACTGACATACTATTGTCCTCCTTTTACTTTTTCATTTTGATCCTGAATATGCTGGTACAAATCTCTGATCTTCGGATTTTCCTTCAGCATTTTTTCATGAAGAGGAAGTACCTTTTCTTTAAAAGCTTCCACATCAACATCTATAAACTCCACTCCCATATCTGTTTTGGCCTTCTCTTTTGCCTCTTTAATACTTTTGTCCCATTCAGCAAGCTCCACTTCTGTGGAACGTTTGGCTGCCTCTTCAAAAACCTCGTATTCTTCAGGACTTAAGCTGTTTAAAAATTTCAAATTACCTACCAGCATATCCGGCACCATCTGATGCTTGTTATAAGAATAATATTTTGCCACTTCACCGTGCTTGTTATTGGTAAGCGCCAGCTCATTATTTTCTGCTCCGTCAATTACTCCCTGCTGAATCGCAGTGTATACATCTCCAAATCCCATGGGGGCTGCTGCTGCACCGAACGAGTTTACCATTGCCACACTGGCGGGACTTTGCTGAACACGGATTTTCTTACCCTTTAAATCATCCGGCGTACGAATCGGTGTTTTAGCATAAAAATTTCTTGTTCCTGCATTGTACCAGGTGACAACGCGGAAACCCGCTTCGTCTGTGGAAGCATAAATATTCTGCATATAGTCCGTATCCTCCATAACAGAACGGTACACCTCTTCCGAATCAAACAAATACGGCATGCTGAAAATTTCATAAACATCAGCAAATGTCTCTAAATTTGCAGTTCCTGCAACTACAAAATCAATAGCTCCAGTCTGCGTAAGCTCTATGGCTTTCTGCGCAGAACCAAGAATCTCATTGGGAAATATCTGTACCTCATACTTATCTCCCAGACGTTCTTCCACATACTGTTTAAATGCAAGAAGACCTAAGTGCTCCGGATGGGTCTCTGCCTGAGCGTGTGAGATCCTTATGATCCTTTTGCCCGAAGTTGCCATACCGCAGCCGCTAAGCCCTGCTGCCAAAGCAGCTGCCAGAACGCCTGCTGCCAGTCTCTTTAAGAATTTCTTCATACGATTTCTTTCCTTCCCATCTGTATTTTAGATGTATTACGGCAAAAAAATAAGCCCCGGGTTATATGATTGAGTAAACAAGGGGGCGATGCCTTCCTTAATGCTTTCTCAATTATATAACCTGAAGCTTTTTTTTGTACCGTAGAGGATTGTCTTCCAGGGAGAATATTTTAACATCCTCCTTTGGGTTTTCGCCAGTTTGCATAAATATAGCAGCTTATTTTTGTGTATTCTGACTATCCCTGAACTCAGAAGGAAGTACTCCGGTAATTCGTCTGAATACCTTGGCAAAATAATTGGAATCGTAATATCCAACCTGTATGCTCACATCCTTTACACTGGCATTTTTATTCATAAGCAGCTTTTTCGCTTCGTTTATTCTGACCTTGGTTAAATAGGTTGTGAAATTCTGGTCAAAACACTGCTTAAACAGTTTGCAGAAATAGGCATCGGAGTAGTGGAGCAGCCGGGCCGCATCCTGCATGGAAATTTCTTTCATATAATTATTTTTTATAAATTCCAGAATACGGGCTGCCACATCGCTCTTGGCATCTCCATCTGCCGGCTCATGAAGGTCCGGATCCAGTTCATGAAGTTCAGAACCGTCATCTGTCCCATCTCTACTTCCATTTCCATTGTCCTGAATATCCACAAGGCGCATTGCCTCCTCCATAACAGCCAGAAGCTCTTCTTCTTCGCATGGTTTTAAAAGGTAATCCAGAGCCCGTATAACAATTGCCCGTTTTGCATAGGAAAACTCATCATAAGCAGTGAGAAAAATGATTACGCAATCCCTGCTAAGGCTCCTGATCCGCTCAGCAGCCTCCACACCGTTTAATTCCGGCATGGCGATATCCAGTATGGCAATCTGACACTTTTCCCGTTCAAATACAGCAATGGCATCTGCGCCATCCACCGCTTCACTGATTTTTATACTGTCACCGAAATGCCTGGTGAGTCTTCTGGCCAGTGCCATTCGTTCGATCTGTTCATCATCCGCCAGTAATATACAATACATCTGTCTTCCTCCTTATGAATTCTTCTGATACTCCGGCGTAAAGGAAAGCTGCACCGCTGTTCCTTTAAAAGGAGCGCTGTATATGGACACTTCCCCGTCTTTATACATGCCATGGACTCTCCGGTAAATATTTCCAACACCGATTCCTGTCTTTTTTTCCTCTCCGTTTTTTAAAGAACAGCGGATTTCCTCCAGTTTTTCACAGTCAATTCCTTCCCCTGTATCCGCTACTGAAATCACCAGCTTCCCTTCCTTTAACCAGGAACGGATAAGAATCTTCCCTCCCCTGCTTCTTTTCGAAAGCCCGTGTATGACTGCATTTTCAACCAGGGGCTGCAAAGAAAAAGAAGGTATCAGTATATCAAGCGTCTGAGGACTGCAGTCAGCTATATACTGAAACCTCTGCCCAAAACGCATCTGCTGTAAATACATGTAATCCTGAACAACCTTTAATTCCCTCTCTAACGGCATGACCGAATCTGTTGATTTTAAATTATAGCGGAACAGACTGCTTAGCGCAGAGATCATTCTCTCAGTCACTGACGCATCCTCAATCTGCGCCATACTGGAAATCATATTTAAGGTATTAAAAAGAAAATGTGGATTAATCTGATTTTTAAGCATCTGCAGGCGGACCTCATCTAACTGCTTTTCCATCTCATGCTTTTCCGTCAATGCGCTGATATAACCGCGGGTTGAAGACTTCATGGCAGAAAAAGCCCGCACCAGTCTTGCGATCTCGTCATCCCCTTCTCTCTTCACATCTTCGCCGGAAAAGTCATTTTTCCCGATCCGCGTCGAATCTTTCGCAAGTTCCACCACCGGACGTATAATGCTGCGGTTAATTGACCGGTTTAAAAGCTTAACAAAGAGCAGGGAAGCACCACCCCATATCAGGCTTGCTGCCGGAACGATCACCAGTAAATAGCTGTTTCTTTCATAGCTTTCATTGCCCTGCTTTACAGTCATCTGCTCCAGCTGTCCGGCATAAGCAGTCAGATAGGCCTGTACTCTGTAAATCGTATAAAGCTTTTCCGTATAATGCAGATCCTGTTTTGCAAGCTTATGAAATTCATCCCGGTATCCTGCATAATTTTCGTACATATTCCGGATGGACCACACCTTTGCATATTGATACCGGCCTGTCTTTTTATAATCATAAGGCAGCTGATCCACCGCTTTCTTAGTGTTTCTGCACGCCTTTTCATACACTTCACGGCTGTCTTTCGTATCATCTTTTATATAAGAAGCAAATGCATTCCTTTCATTCTCCATGGCAGACCAGAATGCCAGACTCTGTGAGTTGTTTCTTAAAACAGAACTGAATCCTCTCATTCCAAACCCCGCCACCATAAAATTGGCAATGATGGACAGTATGACTACAGCAGCTCCGCTGGCTGTAAGATAATTTACTTTCTTCTGGAGGGACAGAGAACCCCAGAACCAGCGCAGGCTGTTATATTTCTTTTTATTCATTTTATTTAACCTTTCAAACGTGCAATGCACGGTAATTGGCATTTTAAATCAGAGTATATCAGTTCTCGGTCTATTTTTCAAGCGGCTTTCCTCTGCCTGATGCATAAAAAATACCCCACATGCGACGCCTTTGCCGCACATGGGGTATTAAAAAGGGGAGGATAAGTATTCACTTATCTTTGGTATAATTCTATTATCACCCATTCAATTGTTTTTATTCACATATTTTTTAAAATTTTAATGAAGTCCATCCAGCTTAGCCTTTAACCCTCCCAGATAGATCACATCCAGTCTTCGTTTTGCCTTAACAGATTTTATATCCTCTTTCTTTAACTGCGCATCCATATCCGCAATCCGCGCCTCACATTCTGATATCTGCTCCATCAGCATGGATCTGCTGGGTTTTTTCATAATAACCGGCAGATCAAGTGTTCTTGTCAGGAAACGGGAGATGGCATCTTCCACCTTTGTCTCATCCTCATACACCCGATTGTAAAAGTCACAGACTGCAAGGTATAAATTTTCATAAACCTTTAAGTCCCCGCCGCTTTTTCCGGAAACAAGAACACTTCCATCCTTTATGAAAAAGCTGGTTTTTTCTTTGTCTTCTTTCTCAACGCTATATTTGCTTTCCTCTATTTTATCCAGCTTTAATCCTTCTGTAATCAGGTCAAATACATACCACTTCAGTTCACTTGTCCCCAGACCGTTTAACGATTCCAGTCCAATCTCTTCCTCATGCTCCATACCGTTTCTCCATTCCTTTCCTTTTGTAGTTTCTTGGTATCGATTATACAGGAACAACCCACTGACCTCAACCCTTATTTCCATAAAATTGGGTCTCTCCATACTTTGGGACAATGGGATGTCCTGAAATTAAATATTAGTAAGCCGTTCAAAAAGAGTATTTATTTCAATTTGTCCATATCCCCATACGTTATTGGGATATATATTGGCCGGATTGCGTCTTGCTCCTCTTATGAGTAGCCGGTTTACATCATTGCCTGTTATAGTTGTATAATTTCCTCTTGGTACCGCCCATTCAAATACCATGGCCTCAATTCCAGCCGCCTGTGCCGCCGCACAGCCGCATCCGGTTATGGTTCCATATTGGTTTCCAGGAACTGCACAGGTAAGCTGATATCCTGGTGCTGCTATATCCGGTTTTATAAAACCGGTTCTTGTATATCCCCTGCCCGATTCCGGTAATATGCTGTCATTTTGCCCGTTGTATGCAGTTACTGTCAGCGGGTGGGTAGATGTACCAGGGGCAGTAATTGTTGTGTCAGGATTGGAATTTAAGAAAAAGGTGTTTTCACTGATTAAATTACCCGAAGGCAGCCATCCATGAAAAGCAAATGCTTCCTTTTCCAAATTCTGCACTTTTATGGTCCAGATACCTGGAATCGGATTCTGAAAACGCACAACAATCAGCTGGTCTCCTGTCTCCTCTTCGAAAATATAATTATTAATAAATATGACACTTTCATTTAAGACGAAGGAAAACCTCCTGCATTCACCAAGAGAAGGAAATACCTGTCCGGTTGTTTCTCTGTTTGGCACTGTAATTTCAATGGAAAGCCTTGCTGGAGCAAACGGCCACAGTTCTAAGGAAAACAGCTTATCTTCCTCTCCAACCCTCATTTCAAACTCATTTACAAACGGATCTGCAACCGTACTATTATAATAGTGTCTTCGTTTATTTGCCTCATTTCCCGCCGAAATAATGATTCCTGTCTGGGGCTGCTGGGCAAGAAAATTTGTAATATAGCTGGTTGCTCCCCGGCCATCGTGACTTGACTGATTGGTTCCCATAGCAATGCAGACAACAACAGGGCGGTTCAGTCTCTTGGCAAGTTCCGTTACATAACCGATTCCGATAATCAAATCAGACTCCTGATAGCATTCTGCATTCTCAGGAACGAAAAATATCCGTTTCAGCGTATTCTTTGCAGGTTTCAGCTTAACAATCACCAGGTCAGCTTCCGGAACCACCCCGGCGAACGACTGGGCCAGGTTTGGTTTTCCCGCCATGACACTGGCGATCGCAGTACCATGCCCATTGGTGTCTTCAGAAGGAATAATAGATAAGGGATTTTCCGACCGGAGAGCTACGTTAATATGCTCCCTGGTATATTCCGTTCCATATGTAAAGCCAGACGGCGGATTTCCAGTCTGAATCGTCTGGTCCCATAAGGAAAGAATACGGGTTGTTCCATCGTTGTACCGAAAAGCCTGATGCTGATAATCAATTCCCGTATCAATGACTGCTACTAAAACACCTCTTCCAAACAGCGCAAGATATGGATTTCTCTGAACAGTTCCAATTCCTGATTTTTCAAGACTGACCGTAGAACTAAGCGTCAGTACAGAAGGAAATGCGTTATAAGGATAAGTTCCTAAATCGCAGGGATCAGGGGGGATACCGGGGATGGGAATATGAGCCAGCGAATGTCTTAAATTCATATAAGTAATATTATCACCTGTATCATAATCAGATCTCATCACGTTGCTGATAATTAAATCATAATAATTTTCATCCAGTATTTTTTGCATAAGCAGGCCTCCCTGTCTATCACTTGCGGTACATATGATATATCTTATGCAAAAAGGACCTTATTATGAGTTGTGATAAAAAGAGACCAATCATAATGGAAATACTCGCGCATAAGATATAGCATATACCGGAAGAAACGAAATAAAGGAGAGCAGGACATGGGGAAAATACTGGACAACAATTATTATGATATGATAATTAATAATTACATGGTGCCAACTTTCGGCTCTGGCGACGATATCACTCTTTTAAACGGCTATTTCTCCCTCCTTCATGTATTAAAAAAAAACAAGGCGCCATGTGATCTGGGAACGAATCCCTACCATTTCTTCCCATCTGTCTATACGCTTACATCCATTATTGGCAAACATAACTCTTCTACTTTTCAGTCTGTTCAGCAAACCCCGGAATTTTTCCTTTCAGGCCAGGGGACTATTATCGGTATTATTGATACAGGGATTGACTATCAGCATCCTGCGTTTTTTAACAGAGATAAAACAACAAAAATTCTGTCAATCTGGGATCAGACCATTCAAAACGGGCCAGCACCCCAGGGGTTTACTTTTGGCACGGAATATAAAAGAGCGGTCATCAACACCGCGTTGAATTCTGAAACCCCTCTTACCATAGTGCCAACACAGGATGAAATCGGGCATGGAACCGCTGTGGCAAGTATCATTGCCGGAAGCCTGAATGCCGATCCGCCATTTCTGGGAATCGTCTCAAATGCAGAACTGGCGGTAGTAAAACTGAAGGAAGCCAAACAGAATTTAAAAATGCTCTTTTCCATTCCTGATGACAGGCTGTGTTATCAGGAAAGCGATATTGTACTGGGACTCCGTTATCTGGTAATCCTTGCCCAAAGGCTGAAACGCCCCCTTGTTATATGTCTTGCTTTGGGAAGCAGCCAGGGCGGTCATGACGGAAGAGGCGTTTTATCCAGATACATTGATGATCTGGTTCAAATACCGGAAATCGGGATTGTTACATCAGCCGGCAACGAGGGGAATAACGGCAGACACTATTTTAACTCTGTAGTTTCCCTTCCTTATACAAAGGATTTCCAACTGAATGTTGGTCAGGGAGAAACTAAATTTGCCATGGAACTATGGTCCAGCACACCAGCGCAGCTTTCCATAGAAGTCACTTCCCCAAACATGGAAAAAATTCCCCCTGTCGACCCTTCCTATAGTGAATGCACAAGGGTTCCGTTTCAATCCAGTCAGAGCATACTCTGGATTAATAATATATTATTTGAACAGCAAAGCGGGGATCAGCTAATATTACTGCGTTTTGATAATCCCCTTCCGGGAACCTGGAATTTTCATGTCAGAAATATAAAAAACGAGGATTTTTCTTTCAATACCTGGCTACCCTCCGGGAATTTAATTTCTGACAGCACATTTTTTCTCAGTCCGGACCCGTATACCACCATCACATCACCTGGCAACGGTAAAAATGTGTTTACTGTGACGGGCTATAATCAGCAGACCGGAAATATTTTATATGAGTCCGGCAGAGGATATACAAGAAGCGGTCTGGTAAAGCCTGACGTTGCTGCTCCTGCATACAACATCCCCTGTGCTGTTGCAGGAGGACAATACGGAACATTAACAGGTACCAGCGCTTCTGCCGCACACGCTGCCGGAGCAATGGCAATCCTGTTTGAATGGACTAAGGGAAAAGGGAATTTTACTTCAATAACAGGAGAACAGGCAAACAGACTTCTCATACGAAATGCGCAGCGAAACCCTTCCTATCATTATCCAAATAATATCTGGGGTTATGGAGCCCTGGAAGTTTCCCGCCTTTTAAACCAACTCTATTCAGGTTCATAAGACATATCTTTCTGCACCCGGATAAAGAACGATGATTACGTATGACACGGAAATCATCGTTCTTTGTTTTAAGATGTCTGATTTTTAGAATCCAGCTGGCTGGTACAGTGGGGACAGCGGGTTGCTTTCGGATTGACAGGCTGATAACAAAAAGGACACGCTTTGTCTTTTGCTGCTGAAGCGCTTTCCGTCTGCTTATTTCCTTTTAGAGCATTAATTGCTTTTATTATAATAAATATGACAACAGCCATAATAAGGAAATTTATTACAGAAGTAATAAAGGCACCATAAGCAAACACAGGCCCCAGTGCCTGAGCGTCTGCAAGCGTACGAATGACAGTGCCTTCCGGTGCCTTGTAAAGCAGCAAAAACTGATTGGAAAAATCCACACCGCCCGTAATCACACCGATTAAGGGAGAGATAACATCTTTTACAAGTGAACTGACAATCCCCTGAAATGCGGCACCAATAATAACGCCGACTGCCAGATCCACTACATTTCCCCTGAGAACAAATTCCTTAAATTCAGCCACAATCCCCTTTTTCTTACTCATATCATCGTTCCTCTTTTCTTTCAATTCCTTTCGGTTTCGGACTGCTAACTTTCTGATTCTTAGGATTGGTGAAACCCTGTCAGAATATACCCGGATATCAGGTAAGAATTACATTTTCTGCATTCACTTTTACCCACTCCCTGGCAAAAGCCGAAAATATTCTCACCGTTGGGCGGAGAGTTTTACCGGAAGGCACACAAAAATAGATGATACGGTATACCTCCGGGTCCAGCGCTCTTCTCACATAGCCGCCGCAGCCGTAAGAGTCCAGAACAAGCTTTGGCAGAATGCTGATTCCGCAGCCTCCGCATACCATAGCTATGGCAGCCTGGTCGCTTAAAAACCCGCTGTGTTCCATCAGTTTTCCCTTTGCCTGGCGCAGCATTTTCCCCACGGAATAGCTGGTCCCTTCGCTTGGAATCACAAAGGTTTCCCCTTTTAAATGGGTAAGAGTAATTGTTTCGCAGACACAAAGCGGGTGGTCCGGCGGCAGGATGACATAAAAGGGATCTTTTACCAGCGGGGTTTCATTCTCCTTCCTGCCTGATTCTGCCGTGATCGCACAGTCAATTACATCTTTGGAAAACCAGTCTTTCATGATTTCGTAGTTGATTGCATCATTCATATATAAATCTACAAGCGGATACTTCTTTCTGAATTCAATAATCATCTGGGGCATCCACTTAACGGCAACACTTGTGATTACGCCAATGCGGATCTTTCCATGCTGTATATTCTCCTCTCCTGCCAGCTGTCTTATCATATCTTCTTTTTCGGTAAGTTCCTTTGCAGCCGGAAAGATTCTCTCTCCTTCTTCTGTTAAAGATACCCCGTTTCTTCCCCTGTAAAGCAGCTTAATTCCCAGTTCCTCCTCCATGGAGGAAATCATATGGCTGGCTGCAGTCTGAGAATAACTAAGCTGGGCTGCCGCCTTTGATAGATTTCCCGTTTCTGCTGCTCTTACAAAGAGAATGTATTTATTTATATCCATTTGATTAATCCTTTCTATATCCAGCTGCTTTCATTATACATGAATTTCTTTCATGATACTATTGAAATTTCAGCATTATATTAAGAAAATAATTCATGGTAAAATCAAGAAAAACATACCGATTACGGAGGACATAATGAACATAGCAATACTTGGCGCAGGAGCCATGGGCAGCCTCTATGCCAGCTATCTGGCGCCCTATCATTCAGTTACACTGTTAGACAGCTACGCTCCCTTAGTAGAACACATTAATACAAAAGGACTGATCAAAGTCAGCCATGACCATACAGAAATTCCATTTCAGGTAAAAGCAGTGTTAAGCGGAACCAGTCTTGACTATCAGGATCTGGTTATTGTTTTTGTAAAAGGAATTCATACTTATGAAGCCATAAAAAATAACCAGTCTCTGTTAGGACCGGATACTATCGTCATGACGCTTCAAAACGGTGCGGGTAATAACCGGGACATCGCACAGTTTGTTAAAAGAGAACGGATTATTGTAGGCACCAGCAGCCACAACAGTGTTTCTCTGGAGCCTGGTAAATTTTATCACTCCGGGTGCGGTCCTACTAACATCGGTCCAGATCTTCCCTGTGAAGAATCCTTACGGGATGTAAAAACAGTAGCACATGCTCTGGAAGAAAGCGGTCTTACCGTTAATATCATGGAAAATATTCAGTATGTCCTATGGCAAAAGCTGGTTATAAACTGCGGCATTAACGCCTTAAGCACACTGATGCAGTGCAGGATCGGAGAAGTATATACCAATCCCTATTTGTGGGATTTATGCAAAAGAATTGTTTATGAATGTGTATTAATTGCAGAAGCAGATGGCACTTATCTTGACAGAAAGGAAGCTCTTCTGGCTGTTTCAAAAGTATGTATCAATGATGACAATGGTTATGCCAGCATGTATCAGGACAGACAGAATCAGAGAATGACCGAAATTGACAGAATAACTGGTGTTGTTGCCGATCTGGGAAGCCAGTATAAAATCGCTGCGCCCTGCAACTTAATGCTGGTTACTCAAATCCATGGGATGGAGCAGATGTATTCCAGACAATAACTAATATGCAGAAATAACAAATATGGATAAACGATTCCTGACATACCATCAGTTTTCGTTTATCCATATGATTGACATGAAAAGCGTTCTGTGCCATAGTTAAGATGAAGATTACTTTCCCTGCTATGGAGATTTAATATGAAAAATATTCCAAACTATATTACAATGATCCGCCTGATCCTGGCCGTCCTTTTTTTTTTTATAACGGATAACTGGATTGTTTTTCTGGTGATCTTTTTTGTCTGGGGG
>JAEWPQ010000094.1 GCA_023460575.1 Bacillota bacterium | reverse complement strand
TAAAACTGCTGGGTACATGCCTTTTGCAGATCAGTATCCATTTTAAGTGCCAGAAGAAATATCACATCTACCATATCCTCATGCCACCCAATGGGCTTCTCCAAAACCGCTACTACCACTCTGGATTCATTGACCGCCTGGTTATTACCGTGTGGAATTGCCACGCCTCCCCCAACAGCGGTTGTTGTTGCTTTCTCCCTGTCCATTACATTTTTTAAATAATCCTCAGATACATCACCAGATTCCAGCAGCTGGTTCACCATAAGCCGAAGAAGTTCATCTTTATTTTTAACAGCGGGATGAACCAGCATATAACCTGCGCGAAACAGCTGATGGCAGATGCTGGAAGCCCGAAATCGCATATTTCCTTTACTATTTCGAATTCGGGTCACCGCTTCTCTGATAGAAAATATGTCCTTATCCGTGGGAGCCTGTCCAATGCTTATCATTCTGTCATGACTGTATTTTAAATTTATATTTGTAAAAACCAAATCATAACGGTCACACATAAACGGTTTAAAATCATGTTCACTGATTGCTTTTAAGAAAACAATCTCAGGTATATTCTTTTTTATCAAATCAATCATAAGCTGGGACGGTCCCATTCCTGAATTACTGACCAATAGTGCTTTCATGGGTATGGTTTTCCGGACAAGGGCCGACTGGATATACAGCGCAATGTTTGATATTTCATCCTCTGTGATCTGCACCCCGTAATACGATTCAAAAAGAGAGCTAGTTGACCATGTTGCCAGATACACCTGCTTGTACTCTATTTTTACAAAATTACTGATATTATCGGGATGCTCTTCACCATACTTCATTCTGAAAATAGCAGAACGCATATGCATCAGCAATCCATCATACAGCACTTTATCTTCGGATAAATCATCATTTAAAACATTGCCAATTGTGCTTATCACTTCTCCCACAAACTGCTGCAGCAACTGATTGAAATAGCTTGGATTTGTGCGCATATTTTCTGTACCGTCATTTCCAATCTTTCTGGCAGACAGCAGCATGGAGGTAAGCAGCAGAGTATCCTCTTCCATCCTCTGAATGGAAAACTCTGATTTCACCTTGTCATAGATTGACTTTGCAAACAGATATTCTGTGAAATCCCTTAAGCTGTCTTCCGTCTCACTCTCCTCTTGCTTTAGAGGGTGGGTAGCTCTCTTGATGGACAAGCATACCATAATCCAGGCGGTCCGGAATGAATTCTCGGCGAACTGTATTCTCCATGCATTTTCCATATCCACAATGATACTCTTTACCCTTGCATAATTCACCCCAGCTGCATAAGTCTCAAAAAGGGCATCCGTGATTTCCGGCATAATATAAACCATATAATTTACCATGGCCTGCCTGTAGGTTTTTTCATCACCCTGAAGCATGATTCCTCTGCCCCGAACAGTCGCAATCTTTATATTATATTTTTGAAACCAGCCCTCCACAGACTTTACAAGAACAGACACCGTAGGCGCACTCATATACAGGCGTTCCGCCAGCTGCCAAAGAGTAACAGGCTTATCCATGGCATACTTTAAAAGCATTCCAATCATCTGATTGTTCCTTGACATATCCTCAGTCATTTCCGTGTTCTCAGAATACCCCATTGCAAGCAGCTCCGTACGCCTCGTAGTATGCAGACAAACACCAAGCCCCGGTTTCTTCTCTATATGTCCCAGTTCCTTTTGCTGCAGCCATTCATCCACCTGGTCCACCCTGGTTCTGGCAGTTTTTACCGAGACTCCAAGCAGATCAGCCAGTCTGGAAACCGGGATATTTTCATTGTCCAAAAGAGCTTTCAGTATTTTATTTAAGTATGCCTTCTCACCTGCGTTACTCATCTATTCTCCATTTTATTTATTCATTTCCCGTTGCAATGGCATCTAAGAACTTATATCGGTTTGCAGAACCAAGAATCTCCATATAATGCATTACAAATTCTTTTATTCCTTTTTCCGCTTCCATACACATATGCATATAGTCCATATCAGGCTTCCGTTCAAGTGCCTCCATCATTGCCTTTTTGCCTGCGGAAAATGCGTCAGTAGCTACATTTACCTTATTAATGCCGCATTCAATGGCCTTTTTTAAATTTTCTTCTCCAGAACCGGACCCTCCGTGAAGTACCAGCGGTACATCAACGGTTTCCTTTAATAATTTTAACCGGTCAAAGTCGAGTTTTGGAATCTTACCTTTGGGGTAGTCCCCATGGGCGGTACCCACCGC
The DNA here is from genome assembly GCA_023460575.1 of Bacillota bacterium. Lineage (GTDB taxonomy): Bacteria > Bacillota > Clostridia > Lachnospirales > Lachnospiraceae > Lacrimispora. The sequence continues at coordinate 1,883 of JAEWPQ010000094.1, read as the reverse complement.
TACGGCCAGTGCATCAACACCAGTTCTATTTACAAAATCCAGTGCCTGATGGGGATTCGTATAAAGGTCCAGATTGGTGTCGTCAGAATCCACCGCCATACCAACATGTCCCAATTCTCCCTCTACGGAACATCCCACTGCGTGTGCCATTGCTGCCACCACTGCAGTTCTCTCAATATTGTCTTCATAAGACAAGGACGAACCATCAAACATGATATTGGTAAATCCCCGGTTGATACAGTCTGCAATAATCTGATAATCCGTCGCATGATCAAGATTTAATGCAATCGGAACCGATACCCTCTCTGAAAGTTCCCTGATCATGGGAAGCATTTCATCCGCATGTGCATGATTTTTCATCTGTCCGCACCCAAACTGGATAATCATGGGGGAATAGGCTTCCTGTGCTGCTGTAATCGCACCTCTAACCATTTCCATATTGATACTGTTCATGGCCATTACCGCATAATGATGTTTATGAGCATGATCCAGAATTATTTTCATTGAAGTTAACATAATACTTATCCCTCCATTTTTCTTTCACGTCTACTGTATTTCGATATTAAAATCAAAATCTTCATCTTCTTTTATACTCGTATCCTGTTCGTCCAAAGGTTTCTTAATAAATGCGTAAATCACACCGGTAAGTACAGAACCTATAATAAGGGCTATGATAAACACAAGAGGATTCTTCATCATGGGAACAACAAAGATCCCGCCTGCTGCTGCAGGGCTTTCACAGCCAAATCCTACGGCAATCGCTCCCGCAACAGCGGAACCAATTACAGATGCCGGTATAAAACGCAGGGGATCTGATGCTGCAAAGGGCAATACACCTTCTGTAATAAAACATAATCCCATTGGAAATGCCGCTTTTCCTGCTTCCCGCTGATCTGTACTAAACTTTTTCTTTGCAATGAGCGTAGAGATAAATGCCCCGATTGGTGGTGTCATACCACCAATAATTTTTGCTGCTGCCGGTCCCATAATCTTGTCTGCCAATAATGCATTTGCTGCCATAGATGCTGTTTTATTCACGGGACCACCCAGATCAAATCCCATACAGAATCCAATAACACCACCAATTATGCCCTTTGCCCCGCCATTTAATGTGATTATCCACGCCTGGAATTTTGTCATTAGGAACGACATTGGTATTGAGAATACACAAAGGAATATCATACCGCACACCAGAGTTGAAATAAGAGGAATCAGCATTACCGGCATAAGACCCTGACTCCATTTTGGAACTCTCCACTTTTTCATCCAGTTTATAAAGGAACCAATAATAAAGGACATCAGTAATCCGCCCAGAAAGCCTGCCTTAGACTGTGATGAACAATAACCGATAACCAGACCAGGCATAATTCCAGGACGTCCGGAGATGGAATACGCAACACCTGCCGTCATGACTGCAACAGCAAAATCCATTGCGAATGTACCAATCTTATTTACACCCCACCAAAATCCCAGCCACGTAAACGGATTTAAATTACTAAAAGGGGTTGCCCCGGCCTCTACCGCATTCCCAATATCATATCCCCCCAAAGCCTTAGCCAGTGCGCACAGCAAACCGCCTGCAACAACAAATGGTATCATGTAGGATATACCAGTCATAACATGACGCTGAATATTATTCTTTTTACTATTCATTTTTTCACCCTCTCCTTTTGCACTTATCTCTCTAATTTTTCGTGTGTTTTCTTTATTACACCTTTCGCAGATTTCATAACAAGACTGATGGGAATCTCAATCACCGGTTTCCCCTTAAAACGGTCTTTGGTAATTCCAATATCTGCAGCAATGATAACCACATCTGCTTTGGCAATGTCCTCAGGTGTAAGTGCATTCTCAATTCCGATAGATCCCTGTGTCTCTATCTT
>JAEWPQ010000093.1 GCA_023460575.1 Bacillota bacterium | reverse complement strand
TTATTTTGAAGAATCAGGAGGAGAGTATCAATATGTCAGAAATCAGTATCGCTATTGCAGATGATAACCTGCAGACCTTAAATCTGCTGAATGATATACTGGAAGGAGAGGAGGATTTTCATGTAGTAGGAAGAGCGGATAACGGCGAAGACGCCTATAACATGATCCTCAAAACAAATCCGGATGTTGTCTTATTGGATGTGATTATGCCGAGAATGGACGGAATTACAGTAATGGAGCGGGTAAGAGGGAATGGTGCTGTGACAAAGATTCCCTCATTTATTATGGTAACAGCCGCAGGCAGTGAGAATATTACTGAAGATGCATTCCGAATGGGGGCGAATTATTACATAATGAAGCCGTTCAACAAGGAAGTTATCGTCGATAAGGTGCGAAGAGTAGGGCAGAGAAAGACAAAAGTGCCCAGTCTGCAGGGAATGAAAAAGGTGAAGCCTTATGTCAATAAGACAGAGTATATGGAGCAGAACTTAGAAAATGATGTAACCCAGATGCTTCATGAAATCGGAATTCCTGCACATATTAAAGGATATCAGTATTTAAGAGATGCCATTGTGATATCGGTTCAGGATCAGGAGATGCTCACTTCTGTCACAAAGATCCTATATCCTTCCATTGCTAAGAAACATCAGACAACTCCAAGCCGTGTGGAGCGTGCCATCCGCCATGCCATAGAAGTGGCCTGGAGCCGCGGAAAGATGGATACCATCAACGATTTGTTCGGATATACCGTCAGTACAGGGAAAGGAAAACCTACAAATTCCGAGTTTATTGCGCTCATTGCTGATAAAATAAGGCTTGATTACAAAAAACTTTCATAAATCTTAATGGATAGATACTTCCTTATTTTCTGAAAATGCAGTATACTATAGCATAACAGACAATGCCCGGAAGGGAAAAGGATAAGGGAGGTTTTTGGATGAAGAAGATTTTGTTCGTTGCATCGGAGGCAGTACCTTTTGTAAAAACCGGTGGTCTCGCAGATGTAGTGGGATCCCTCCCCAAGTGCTTCGATCAGGAATATTATGATGTGAGAGTAATGATTCCCAAATATCTTTGTATCAGGGAAGACTTGAAAAACCAGATGACCTATGTAGATCATTTCTATATGGATTATCTCGGACAAAGCAGATATGTGGGGATTCTTCAGTGTGTCTGGGACGGAATTACCTTCTATTTCATTGATAATGAAGGCTATTACCAGGGGGCTAAGCCCTATGGAGACTGGTATCAGGATTTAGAAAAGTTCTGCTTCTTTTCACGGGCCGCCTTATCTTCTCTTCCGGTAATCGGTTTTCAGCCAGATGTGGTTCACTGCCATGACTGGCAGACCGGTTTGATTCCTGTTCTGTTAAAAGACCGTTTTCGGGATGGAGATTTCTTCCGGGACATGAAATCGGTGATTACCATTCACAATTTAAAATTCCAGGGTGTCTGGGATGTAAAGACGATACAGGCGTTAACTTGTCTGCCTGGTTATTATTTTACTCCGGATAAGCTGGAGGCCTACAAGGATGGCAATTTATTAAAGGGCGGCATTGTATATGCAGATGCTATCACAACAGTGAGCGAGACCTATGCACAGGAGATAAAGATGCCTTTCTATGGAGAAGGTCTTGACGGTCTGATGCGGGCCAGGGAAGGCAGCTTAAGAGGCATTGTAAACGGAATTGATTATGACGAGTTTGATCCCGGGTCAGATTCGTATATTATACAAAATTATAATCTGCGTAATTTCCGTAAGGAAAAGGAAAAAAATAAAACTGCGCTTCAGAAAGAACTTTCACTGGCGCAGGATGAAAGTAAGTTTATGATTGGAATCGTTTCCAGATTAACCGACCAGAAGGGACTGGATTTAATCCAGTGTGTGATGGATGAGATGTGTCAGGACGATATCCAGCTGGTTATTCTTGGTACCGGAGAAGAGCGGTATGAGAATATGTTCCGCCACTATGCATGGAAGTATCCGGATAAGGTTTCTGCCAATATTTATTATTCGGAGGCAATGTCTCATAAGATTTATGCCGCCTGTGATGCGTTTTTGATGCCGTCTTTGTTTGAACCCTGCGGTTTAAGCCAGCTGATGGCGCTGAGATACGGCACTGTGCCCATTGTAAGGGAGACCGGTGGTTTAAAAGATACGGTAGAATCCTATAATGAATATGACAGTCAGGGAACCGGATTTTCCTTCTCTAACTATAATGCTCATGAGATGCTTGGGGCCGTCCGGTATGCACAGCGCATATATTATGACAAGAGACGTGAGTGGAACAAGATCATCGACCGGGCTATGTCGAAGGATTATTCCTGGAAAACTTCAGCAATGAAGTATCAGGAGCTGTACGACTGGCTGACTGGCTGTTAAGCTGGTCCATATTATTAAGAAGGAAGCGACAGAATAACCATGAAAAATATGTATTTAACTCCGGAGGAAACGCAGGAAGCGTTAGAGTGGGCAGAAGATACCTCCTGGGTGGAACGTGAAGATTATAATATGGATTTGGAGTACCTTGCCTGTGTGAAGGACATCTTAGACCACAAGGTATTCCAGTCCATGGATAACTATATGCAGCATGGAGATACTACCTGCAAAGCTCATTGCATTAAGGTATCCTATCTAAGCTACTGCATATGCAGAAAATTTGGCTGGGAATATAAAGAAGCAGCAAGAGCAGGTCTTCTTCATGATTTCTTTCTGTATGACTGGCACACCCATGCCAGGGAAACCGGGGAACGATTCCATGGTTTTACTCACCCGAGGGCTGCTTTAAAAAATGCAGTGAAGCATTTTGATTTAACGGAGAATGAGAAGAACATGATCCTGCGGCATATGTGGCCGCTGACACCGGTTCCGCCAAGAACAAAAGGCGGAATGGTAATTATATATGCGGATAAATTATGCGGTTTCGTGGAAACCACCGCAAGGATTAAGCGTTGGGTATTATACGGTTTTGGCAGAAGAAGCGCGGCATAAGATGGAGGAAACCATGAAATTATGGGAAGTGATTCTTAAGAATCAGGTCTTAGTGACTGCCGTTACCGGCTGGCTGGTGGCGCAGGTGTTAAAAACACTGATTGACATGGCTCTTAGTAAGAGTTTTAACCCGGAGAGGCTTGTGGGATCCGGCGGTATGCCCAGCTCCCATTCCTCTACGGTTTGTGCATTGACGACCGCCGCCAGTTATCGTTATGGCGTCGGTTCTTTTGAGTTTGCCATCAGTTTTGTTCTCTCCATGATTGTGATGTATGACGCTATGGGAGTACGAAGAGAAACAGGAAAACAGGCAAAGCTGTTAAACAGTATCCTGTTAGAAAATCCCCTGAAGCTGAACGGTGAGATTTTACAGGAAAAATTAAAGGAATATGTTGGACATACTCCTCTTCAGGTTGCAGCAGGAGCCATTCTTGGCATTTTACTTGCTGTTTTTATGGCGCAATATTACTAATAACAAAGAAAAATTTTGGGGAATCGTAAGAAAATAACCCTTGATTTCTTTAGATATCCATATTATACTTTAACAAGTTAAAAAATTGTTAAAATTGGAGGCAAATTGGATATGTCAATTTATCATAGGATAAACTGTTTTTTCCTATTCAGCTTTCTGGGTTATCTTCTTGAATGCGCTGTACTCAGCTATGAAAATAAAAGACCGGTCTTTAATCGGGGATTTGGACATGGACCGTTCTGCATCATATATGGATTCGGATCTGTTGGGGCGACGATGCTGCTCAGCCCTTTCATTGACAGTCCGGTGCGTCTGTATTTCGCCTCTATGGTGATGGCAACTTTCATGGAGCTTGTTACGGCTTATATGATGATTAAGCTGTTTGGATCATTCTGGTGGGATTATAGCAGGAAGCCGTTTAATTACAAGGGAATTATCTGTCTGGAGAGCAGTATTGCCTGGGGATTTCTGGGCATCTTTTATTTTCGCTTTCTGGAGGGATTTGTAAATCAGGCGGCAGGAATGATTCCGGATAATTTTCAGCGTATAACGGGGATTTTTTTCCTGATTTTTTATGCAACAGATTTTGTATATACGATGAGAATGCAGCTTAGAGCGGATTGTGAAGAAGAGGAATCGTCCTTAGTCGGACGTCTGAAAGTATATTAAAGATTGGCGGGATTCGTAATGGGTCCCGCCTGTTTGCAATTTCATGAGACTGTCAGTTTAAGAATAAGAGAGGGTACCAATGATAAGCGATATTAAGATTGTGCTTGCTTCGGCATCACCAAGAAGAAAAGAACTTTTAAACCAGGTCGGTCTGAATCCTGTTATAGAACCCAGCGGGATTGAGGAGATCATAACTACCACAATTCCAGAAGAAGCAGTAATAGAACTGTCCCGGCAAAAAGCGGAGGATGTGGCAAAAAAACAGCTGCCGGGAACTGTCGTCATAGGAGCAGATACTGTGGTGGCTGCAGGAGGAAAGATTTTAGGAAAACCGAAAACCCATGAAGAAGCCTTTGAGATGATTGATTCCTTTCAGGGGAAAACTCATAATGTCTTCACCGGTGTGACGCTGATCCTTTGCGGAGAGAATAAAATGACAGTCCGCTCTTTTGCAGAACAGACAGATGTTCATGTATACCCTATGACACAGGAAGAGATACGATCCTATGCAGAGAAAGACGAGCCTATGGATAAAGCAGGTGCATATGGCATCCAGGGACGGTTTGCTGCATTTATTAAAGGGATTGACGGAGATTACAGTAATGTAGTAGGATTGCCTGTAGGACGTGTCTGTCAGGAATTAAAGAAGATATGTGAGCAGGAGGAAAAAGCATGATTAAACTGATTGCATCAGATATTGATGGAACTCTGGTACCGGACGGAGGATATGAGGTGCCGGCCGAGCTTCATGAAGTGATACTGAAATTACGGGCAAAGGGAATTCAGTTTGCCGCTGCAAGCGGAAGACAGTGGGCAAGTATTGAATCCATCTTCGATCCGGTGAAAGAAAAAATATTCTATCTTTCTGACAATGGTGCTTACATAGGCTGTCATGGCAGAAATCTGTTTCTAAATCCAATTGAACGAAGGACTGTTATGGATATGGTGGATGATGTCAGAGGAATGGAAGGACTTGAGGTCATGCTGAGCGGCCCTGATGTGGTTTACTTAGAGACGAAAGACCAGGATTTTATTGACTGGATGGTAAACGGATATAAATTCCGGGTGGAAATGGTAGATGATTTAACAAAAGTACAGTCTGAATTTATCAAGATAAGTGTTTACCGGAAAACAGATGTGGAAACCCATACCAGACATTTGAGAGAAAAATATGGAGACCGGTTAAAGATCACCATAGCCGGAGATATGTGGATGGACTGTATGAGACCTGGAACGAATAAAGGTGAGGCAGTAAAGCTTTTGCAGGAAAGTCTTTCCATTACGCCGGAAGAGACCATGGCATTCGGCGATCAGTTAAATGATATTGAGATGTTAAATCAGGCATACTACAGCTTTGCTGTAGGCAATGCCAGAAAAGAAGTAAAACAGGCAGCACGGTTTCAGACCGATACGAATTTAAATCAGGGCGTATTAAAAATACTGAAGCTGCTTTTATAAGAAAGAGGGGTGCGTATGAAGATTCTGCGCAGATATTGGGGAAGACTCCTTTTGATTGTGGCGGCAGTATCCGCCATGCTTTCCGGCTGCAAGACGGAGATTCCCCTTGTATCGGAAATTAAGGATACGAAGCTATACTCTCTGCCCCAGTCCATGATTATTCTGACGACGGAGAGAAATAAATATCAACAGCTTTATACCAGTCAGATCTGGGGAGTGGAGCTTCCTGGCGGCCAGACCTTTGAAACCTATCTGATGGATCAGGTTAAAGAATTCCTTCAGGAGATGAAGATGATGAATCTTCTTGCTGAGAGTAAGGGAGTGACCCTGACAAGCGGGGAAAAGGAAGAGGTACGCAAGGCTGCGGAGGAATATTATGCTTCCCTGACTCCCGATGATGTTGCATATATGGGAGTGAACCAGTCAGATGTGAGAACCATGTATGAGGAATATTATCGGTCTAATAAAGTAGTGGTGGAGCTGACCAGAGATATGAATCTGGAGATCAGTGACAGTGAGGCCAAGGTAATTGTGGTCGAAGAGATAGTGATGTCAGACAAAGCTGCTGCAGAAGAAGTTCTTTTAAAAACTAAGGAGCAGGGAGCTGATTTTTCGGCGATAGCCAGAGAATACTCAGAAGATGGAACCATTGAACGTGAGATTGGAAGAGGAGAGAAGCCGGGAGCGTTGGAAGATGCGGCTTTTAGTCTGGCTGCAGGCGAGATTAGCCAGGTGACGGAGAATCAGGGCAAATATTATATTATCCGGTGTGTCAGCGATTACAATGAAACTGCGACCCAGGAACGGAAGTCTGGTTTATATACCAGCCGGAAGAAAGAGGCGTTTGACCAGATCTATGCCCGGTTTAAGCAGGATAATGCTGTTACATTCAGCAATGACATCTGGAAAAATCTTAAATTCTCCAAAGAAGATAAAACAACAACTGCAAGTTTTTTTGAAATATACAAAAAGCATTTTCCAGATTGAGCCATAAGGAAGGAGCAGTGGTACACCAATGAAGCAGGAAGAGATTCGCAGTGGGAATAAACGCAGCCGCAGGCGGAAGGGAAAACGCGGACAGGAACTGTTTACGAAAGGCGTCATTCTTTTATTATTCTTTCTGCTTTTGGTTGTACTGACTGCAGGAGGGGTGTTTGGATACCGTTACATTCAGGGGGATAAAACTTCTCCTGAAACCCTGGAATCCAGCAGGGAGGTATTGACGGAAACCATGGGGCAGCTTCCATAAAAAAAGGAAATCAGCCGGTTTATGGCTGATTTCCTTTTTTAAGCGTGAAAGAAGGCTTCTGCCAGTCTGACAAGTGCTTCCTGGTCTTTGACACCCATAAGCTCTCTGGCTGAATGCATGGCAAGCATGGGAACACCTACATCCACTGTGCGTATGGTCAGAAGGGCAGAAGAAATGCTGCCAAGAGTAGAGCCGCCTTTTACATCGGAACGGTTTGAAAACTTCTTATAAGGTATGTCAGAGGCGCGGCAGATGCCTTCGATCACGCCTGTACTGGTGGCATCAGTTGCATAGGCCTGGCTTGACGCCAGTTTGATGGCTACTCCGTCTCCCATCATGATCTGATTCTTTATATCACATTTTTCTGCGTGGTTGGGATGAATGGCATGAGCCACATCCATGGAGAGAAGAAATCCGCTTAGTAAAGCATTCAGAAAATCGGTTCTCGTATATCCAAGGGAGGCGTAGATCTTTTCCAGAATATGTTCGGTCAGTGCGGAAGCAGCTCCCTGCTTTGTGTGGCTTCCGATTTCCTCGTTGTCATACAAGGCAATGGCATGGATTCCACCCTGGTGTGTATCTGCAAGAATGCCGCTTAGGCATGCAGAAACGGAAGTAATATTATCCAGTCTGGGTGCGGAGTAAAATTCATTCTGCAGACCAAGGGTGGTTCCTGATTCATAATTGTAAATGCAGATTTCATAATCCAGAATGTCCTCTTTTTTTACTCCTGCTTCTGTTGCAAGGGCATCGATAAAAAAGCTTTCTTTGTTTAACTCATCGGTGATCCGGGCTATGAGTGGAAGCATGTCCACCTGGGCATTTAAGGCAACCCCTTCATTGGCATTGCGGTTCATATGTATGGCCAGGTTTGGAATGGTAAGAACAGGACGGGAAAAATCAACAAAGATTGTTCTGGGTTTCATGAGGGTATCACCTGTTACGCTGACCTTGCCTGCCATGGATAAGGGACGGTCAAACCATGTGCCTAAGAGAGGTCCGCCATAAACCTCCACATTTAACTTTCCATATTCCAGGGAGGTTACTTCAGGAGAAGGTTTTACCTTTAAACAGGGCCAGTCCGTATGGGATGCTGCCAATTTAAGACATGGGGTATCTCCCAGCTCGCTGCCTACGGTAAATTCGATTAAGGTAGAGTCAAATGCGTTTATATAGTAGGAGCCGCCCTGTTTTAATTCCCAGGACTCTGCTAAAGGCAGTTCTTTAAATCCACTGGCAGTAAGCTGACCGGCAGCTGCCAGAATGCAGTGATAGGGAGAAACGGATGCGGCAATCAGTTCTTCCAGCTGTTTCATATGATTCATATCATTATCCTCTTTTCTTAAGTCCTATTGGTTTCCTGTTTGAAACCGGTGAATCTATTATAGCATAGAAGACAGTGGTTTGGAATACCGGGAGAGTATGAGAAGTCCAGGTAAGAAATCCTGCGTTGACATTGGACGAGTATCCGTTGTATAGTTAACGGAGATAACACGGATGGGGAGAATGAAACCATGATTGCGCTGAATATAGAAGAGATGAAGCCTTTTACCACCAAGCTGTTTGTAGGAGAAGTCTTTGACCGGTTTCTTGTAAAAGAGGCTTCTGTCACTACCTTTAATACATTTACCATTGACGGAGCCATACGGTCCGGCTATTATACAGAGGAAGAGAAGGAAACACTGAACTTAGGCGAGCTGTCTACCTGGGCCATGATGAAGCCCTTTTGTTTTTCCCTCATAAAAGGGAAACGGCTGCCTGGAAGCTTTAAGATTGTCATGCAGATGCCAAAAGAAGAAACGCAGTGTTTCCTTTCTGAAAGAAGTATTTCCTTAACCACCAATGAGGTTAAGGGACTGTATATTAATATAAGATACGAGGAAGACCGCCTGACCTGTGTGACAGGAACCTCGGTTTCTGTTTTTACTCTGGACAAAACGTTAGATCAGGAATGGGATCAGGCATTTAAGGAGTTTTTAAAGCAAAACCAGATCGTTTATCTGGAAGAATAATATTATCAGCACTCAAACCGTTTGAGTGCTGATTTTCTATTGACATTTCCATTTCTGCGTATTAAAATACTCTTTGCAGGTATAAATTGTAAAAATTCCATGATGGTCATGGAACAAAAATAGAAAAAGAGAGTAAGGAGTGTTCTGATATGGCAAAAACAGGAAGCTTAACAATCAACAGTGAAAACATTTTCCCGATTATTAAAAAGTGGTTGTACTCAGACCATGACATTTTCTACCGTGAGCTGGTGTCCAATGGAAGCGATGCCATCACAAAGCTGAAAAAGCTTGATATCATGGGTGAATGGCAGAAGCCGGATGATCTGGAGTTTAAGATTGAAGTGATTACGGATTCCAATGATAAGACCATTACCTTTAAAGATAACGGTATCGGTATGACCATGGAGGAAGTGGATGAATACATCAATCAGATCGCTTTTTCCGGAGCAAAGGATTTCCTTGATAAGTATAAGGACAAGACCAATGAAGACCAGATTATCGGACATTTCGGACTTGGTTTTTACTCAGCTTTTATGGTTGCAGATAAGGTGACGATCGACACAAAGTCCTATAAAGAAGGATCAGTTCCGGTTCACTGGGAGTCTGACGGCGGTACGGAATTTGAGATGGAAGAAGGGGATAAAGAGGAATTCGGTACTACCATTAAGCTTTATCTCAATGAAGACTGTCTGGAATTCTGTAATGAATACAGAGCCAGAGAGGTTTTAGAGAAATACTGTTCCTTTATGCCCGTTGCAATCTATTTATCCAATTTATCAGCAGAGCCTCAATATGAGACTATTGAAAAGGAAGAGCTGACTGATAAGGATACTGTGGTTGAGACGATTGTTGAGGAAGCCAAAACAGAGGAAGTGGAGAAAGAGAACGGAGAAAAGGAAACCGTGGAGGTTTCTCCTGCCAAAGAAAAATACAAGATTAATAAGCGCCCGGTTATGGTGAATGATACCAACCCTCTGTGGAATAAGCATCCCAATGACTGCTCGGAAGAGGATTACAAGGGCTTTTATCGCAAGGTATTCCATGATTACAAGGAACCGTTATTCTGGATTCATTTAAATATGGATTATCCGTTTAACTTAAAGGGAATTCTCTATTTCCCCAAGCTCAACTTAAATTATGACAGCCTGGATGGAACCATTAAGCTGTATAACAACCAGGTATTTATTGCAGATAATATCAAGGAAGTAATACCGGAATTCTTAATGCTCTTAAAGGGTGTGATTGACTGCCCGGATCTTCCTCTGAATGTATCAAGAAGTGCACTGCAGAATGACGGCTTTGTAAAGAAAATTTCAGATTACATCACAAAGAAGGTAGCGGATAAGCTGACCGGTATGTTTAAGACGGATCGGGAAAATTATGAGAAATACTGGGCAGATATCAATCCATTTATCAAATTCGGCTGCTTAAAAGATGAAAAATTTGCTGAAAAGATCAATGATTCCCTTCTCTTTAAGAATCTGGAAGGAAAGTATTTAACACTGGCAGACTGTCTGGAAGAGAATAAGGAAAAGCATGAAAACCGCGTATTTTATATTACGAATGAAAAGGAACAGAGCCAGTACATTAACCTCTTTAAAGAAGCTGGCCTTGATGCGGTATATTTAACAGAGAACATCGATAACCCATTTGTGGGATATTTAGAGCAGAAGAATGAAAACGTGAAGTTTTTATGCATTAACTCCGACTTATCTGATATTTTCAAAGAAGAGGTAACGGAAGAGGATAAAGAAGCCATGAAGTCTGATGTGGAAGCACTGACTGAGCTTTTCCGTAAGGCTTTAAATAAGGAGAATTTAGAGGTTAAAGTTGAGAAGTTAAAGAACGATTCCGTATCTTCCATGATCACTGTTTCTGAAGAATCCAGACGTATGCAGGAGATGATGAAGATGTACACCATGCCTGGCATGGATGCCTCCCTTTTTGGAGCAGGCGGCGAAACTCTGGTTCTTAATTATAACAACAAGCTGGTTCAGTATGTGTTAGGCCACAGGGACGGGGCTCATACTGATGCGATTTGTGAACAGCTTTATGATCTGGCAGCTTTAAGCCACGGATCCCTCACACCGGAGCGTATGACAGGCTTTATTGCAAGAAGCAATGAGCTTATGTTGGTAATGGCTGAAGAATAAAAGATTCATTTTTATAACGGATCAAAAAAAGATGGATGCCAAAAACAGCAGGTCTTCAAATGGAAGGCAGCTGTTTTTGACATCCATTTTTTTCATATTAATTCTATTGACAGACGAACTTTGATTCTCTATAATATATAGTAATGAATACTACATGATAAGTTTCGTGCCAGGAGGAAAATATAGATATGAGCTATAAAATCATTGGGGACAGTTGTACAGACCTGACGCCGGATCTGAAGAAAGATCCCCACTTTCAGATCATTCCGTTAATTTTACAGGTCGGCAATACTCAGATAATAGATGATGAGACGTTTGATCAGAAGCGGTTTCTTGAGCTGGTGAAAGGATGCAGTGAGTCTCCCAAGACAGCCTGTCCGTCTCCTGAGTTATATAAAGAGGCATTTGAATGTGAGGAGGAAGAGATTTTTGTTGTCACTCTTTCCGAACATTTAAGCGGAAGCTATAACAGTGCGGTTTTAGGTAAGAAGCTGTATGAAGAGGAACATGGAAAAGACAGTAAGAAGATTGCAGTGCTTGGATCAGATTCTGCTTCAAGCGGACAGCTTAATATCGCTATTTACATTCAGTCTCTCTGCCAGGAATCTCTTCCCTTTGAAGAGATTGAAGATAAGGTGAGAGCCTATATAAAGAATATGAGGACCTATTTCGTGCTGGAAAGCCTTGATACGTTAAGAAAGAACGGACGTCTTACCGGACTGCAGGCCTTTTTTGCAACGGCCTTGAATATAAAGCCTGTTATGGGAGCTGAATCCGGTGTGATCATCAAGCTGGACCAGGCCAGAGGAATCAACAAAGCACTGACCCGTATGGCTGATATTGCAATAAAGGAAGCTGGAGATACCAGGAACAAGGTACTGGCAATCGCTCATTGCAATAATCCGGAGAGGGCAGAGTTTGTAAAGCAGGAGATGTTAAAAAGAGGAGTATTTAAGGACATCATGATTACTGATACAGCAGGTGTGGCTACGGTATATGCCAATGACGGCGGGATTATCATGACCCTGTAAGTCAGGAATGACTGTAGTTCATACATGGAAGAAAAGCCGGTTTTGCAGAGAAAAGGAAGAGTGGTTCCTTTCTGCAGAACAGGCTTTTTTTGTTGTCTTTATCTATATCCGGCTGCTTCCACTTCATTTGACAAAACTCTTTAACCAGTGTAAGATGTAAAAATGGGAATTAATACCAGAGAATATATAAGGGAAATGTTATGAATTATCCACAGTTAAACGGTGGAAAAGTGAGTTGCCGGGTCACAGATGGGGAAAAAAGGTCAGTAATTGTGGAAAAAGTTATGAATCAGTCAAAAATATGTGGAAATTATTAACAATCTGGAGGAATAAATGAAAAAAACAAATGGAACCATGAAATTCCTGATTATCCTTCCTATATTGCTGTTTGTATTGCTGGCAGGGTGGATCGGGGGAACGGAATGGAAGGTGAGACAGGGCAGCAGAGAAGCAGTCAGCAAAGCTGACAGGAATACTTTGGCTGCTTCTGACCAACAGACTGCTAAGGCACCCGTGGAAGAAAGCAGCAGTCAGGAAGTTCTGACTGTGGAGGAAGAGACGAAAGAATCCGGTACGAACCAGGAGCAAAATCCGGTGGTTCATCTGCTTTTTGCGGGAGATATATTACTTTCTACTCATGTTACGACTGCATACGATAAAAGCGGTGGCATAAATGGGATACTTGATGAGGGAATGCGCAGCGAGATCGGCAAGGCAGACATCTTTATGGCAAACCAGGAATTTCCATTCAGCAGCCGAGGGTCAGCAGCGCCGGACAAGCAATTCACATTCCGGTTAAATCCTGACCGTGTAACAATGATGAATGAAATTGGAGTTGATATTGTAACAATTGCCAACAATCATACGCTGGATTATGGTACGGATGCTCTTTTGGATACCTGTACGGCATTAGACGGAGCAGGAATACGCTATGTCGGAGCAGGACCGGATATGAACCGTGCGAAGCAGCTGGAAACCATGGAAGTGAATGGAAGGACATTTGGCTTTCTTGCAGCTTCAAGAGTTTATCCCGATCCGGACTGGGTGGCGAACAGCAAAAAGCCTGGTATGGTAAGCGGATACGATCCTTCCATACTTCTTGAGGAGATCCGGAAAGCCAGGAGTTTATGTGACTATCTGGTAGTTTATGTACACTGGGGAGTGGAGCGGGAAGAAAAGCCCAAAGACTACCAGCGGCAGCTGGGACAGCAGATCATAGATGCAGGCGCAGATCTGGTTGTGGGAAGCCATCCCCATGTACTCCAGGGAGTGGAGTATTATAAGGGAAAACCAATCTGCTACAGCCTGGGCAATTTTATTTTCGGAAGCAGTATTCCTAAAACAGCACTCATGAGAGCAGAGGTGAATTTTGACGGCAACACTACCACTCTTTCTCTGGTTCCTGGAACCTCTGGTGCCGGATTTACGAAAACACTGACGAAACCGGAAGACATAAAAGGATTCTATCAGTATTTCCAGAACCTTTCCTTTGGGATTACAATTGATGACAATGGTGTCATTCATAATAACGGCAATTGATTCAGACGAGGTATCTGTCACCCTGGCAGATGCCTCTTTCTTTTAATCGTTTTGCCAGAGTATTTAAAACCAGCCGTTTGTTGCCGCTCCATAAAGGTGCAAGAAGAAGTTCTTTTGGACCATCTCCGCTTAACCGGTGTATCACCACAGATGGGGGAAGAAGGGAGATGCAGTCAATTACCAGATCCGTATATTCCAAAAGAGAATATACGGGGACTGTTCCCTTTTTATAAAGAACTGCCAGGTCGGTTCCTTCCAATATGTGAAGCAGCTGCAGCTTGATCCCGTCTATGCCGTGTTCTCCTATATGACCCAGATAGCGGATGGTTTCAAAAATCATATCCTTCGATTCTCCGGGGAGACCTAAAATAGCGTGTGCAATCACAGTTATTCCGGCTTCTTTTAAGTTTTGGTAAGCTTGATAAAAGTCGGACAGGGGGTAACCTCTCCGGATGAATTCTGCCGTGGATTCATGAATGGTCTGGAGTCCCAGTTCCACCCAGACCGGTTTGACCCGGTTTAACTTCTTTAATAAGAGAATGATATCAGGTGGGAGGCAGTCCGGTCTGGTAGCAATGGAAAGAAACGCTACATCAGGCTGGGAAATGGCCTGAGTAAAGAGTTCCCGCAAATATTCTGCAGGAGCGTAGGTATTGGTATAGGACTGAAAATAAGCGATATAGAGCCCGTCTTTTGTATTCATCTTCAGAGACACCCGTTTTTTGGCAGACTGAATCTGTTCTGCTACGGAAGCATGATGCTTTCTGGCTTCCGCAAATTCTCCGGAGCCGCCGCTGCTGCAGAAAATACAGCCCTTTGTCCCCAGTGAACCATCACGGTTCGGGCAGGTCATGCCTCCGTCTAAGGCAAGCTTATAGACTTTCTGTCCGTATTGCATTTTCAGTTCGTAATCCAGAGAGTGGTAAGGCTTGTCATTCCAGAGCATGAGTACCTCCAAAGTTTTTGATTGTTTCATTTTACAAGAGGGAGAGATGGAAGTCAAATTATTTTATAGCTTTTCGTAAAATATTATATTGTGAAAACTTTGGCACTTATGTTATACTCGAGACAATGGCGTTTGTTTGCCAATGAATGGGGAAAAGGAGATTTTACAGCATGAAAACAGATGAAACAATCCGGTTTCTTGAAACCGAAAAGGCAGGAAAACTGATGACTGCTTTATATGGGGAAGAAGCGGCAGGAGAGAATATTGTAAGATATCAGAACCTGATTAATGACTTTAAAAAACAGTTTCCGGAAGAGGACGTGCTTCTATTTACATCACCCGGACGTACAGAAATAAGCGGGAATCATACAGATCACAATCACGGTAAAGTGCTTGCAGGAAGCATTAATTTAGACTGTGTTGGTGTGGCTGCAAAAAACAACAGCACCGTCGTAAATATTGTCAGTGTGACTTACAGCCAGAGTTTTACCATTGATCTGACTGATTTATCCCCAAGCGATAAAAAGGCAGGAACCATAGATCTGGTAAAGGGAATTTTAAAGGGATTTTTAGAGAAAGGTTATCAGATCGGTGGGTTTAACGCCTATATAACCAGTAATGTAATCAGTGCGGCAGGAGTCAGCTCTTCTGCTTCCTTTGAGATGCTTCTCTGTTCTATATTGAATACATTTTTTAATGACAGCCGAATGGATACAGTGGCTTATGCGCATATCGGAAGATTTGCGGAAAACGTATATTGGGATAAGGCTTCCGGTCTGCTTGACCAGATGGCGTGTGCAGTGGGCGGTCTGATAACCATTGATTTTAAGAATCCTTCCCAGCCGGTTGTGGAACAGATTGATTTTGATTTTGCCTCCCGGAATCACAGTCTGATCATTGTCAACACAGGTAAGGGACATGCGGATTTAAGCGTCGATTATTCTTCCGTACCGGCTGAGATGAAAAAGGTGGCGGAATTTTTTGGGAAAGAAGTCTGTGCGGATATATCAGAAGAAGATGTCATCAGCTGCTTAAATGAGGTGAGGGAATTTGCAGGCGACCGTTCTGTACTGCGTGCTCTTCACTTCTTTGAGGAAAACAAGCGCGTGGATGCAGAAGTGGCGGCATTAAAAGAGGGAAGATTTGACGAATTCTTATCAAATATTACTGCTTCTGGAAATTCTTCCTGGAAATGGCTGCAGAACTGCTTTACAAACACCAGCTTCCAGGAACAGGGAATTACGGTTGCACTGGCACTTACGGAACTGTTTATTGCCAGGAAAAAAAAGGGAGCGTGCAGAATTCATGGAGGCGGTTTTGCGGGAGTGATTATGGCTGTTCTTCCTAATGAGATTGCAGATGAATACATTTCTTATATGGAAAAAACCATGGGAGAAGGCAATGCTTACCTGATGAGTATCAGACCTTACGGTTCCATCTGTTTTAATACAGTTGCAGAACAATAATAATTGTAAATCCTGCCAAAATAGAGTACAATAGAAGCAAGAAATCCTTCATATATCATGTAAGGGAATAGGAGGCAGGCATTATGAATGAAAAAAGTAATCTGATCATCACCATAGGAAGACAGTACGGAAGCGGCGGACGAATTGTGGGAAAAGCTCTTGCAGAGGAACTGGGAATTCATTTTTATGATGAGGAGATTCTGACGATCACATCGGAACAGAGTGCGGTTGGAGAAGTTTTTTTCCGCCTTGCAGATGAAAAAGCAGGTAATAATTTACTGTACCGTATTGTCAGCGGATTAAAGCCTCAGCTTGGAAGACCTTCCACCGATGCAGACATAGTAAAACCGGAGAATTTATTCCGTTTTCAGTCACAGGTCATAAAAGAACTGGCAAAAGAGGAATCCTGCATCATTGCCGGAAGATGTGCGGACTATATTTTAAGCCGTGATGAAGAGAATGTACCGGGACTTGTAAAAATATTTGTTTATGCAGATACCTCCACACTGGTTCAGAGAACTATGGAAGTTGATAAGGTGGATGAGAAAGAAGCAGCAAAGCGTGTAAAGAAGATTAACAAGGAGCGGAAAGAATATTACCGCTACTATACCGGAGAAAACTGGGAAGACTGGAACAACTATGATCTCATCATTAATACCAGCCGGATTGATTTGGAACAGACGGCCAGGTTGATTAAAGATTATATAAAATTAAGAGGAATTGAAGCCTGAAAGATATTGTAAAACCGTTGACGCAGAGATATAATGAATATTAGAAGTGAGAAAAGCCGGATGGAATAATTTCCACTGGCTTTTTTCAGAAAACGTATTTTCAGAACGGAGATCACTTATATGAACTACGGAAGAGACTCCAGGATTACATCTGTGATCGCGGGCATGTTCAGTGTTCTTATTTTGCTGGTCCTTGCTTTTATTTTCTTATCCAGTCAGCAGGAAAAGCTGAATCAGGAATTCAATCAGTTGATTTACTCAAGTCTTACTTCCTTTACAGATGCACAGAAAAATCAGATCTTAAAGATAGCCGATGATGCAGGAGATATAAGATCCGGCGTGGAAAGTATGATGGAGGCAGCAGGTCTGTCTCCGGAAGATCAATGGCTGAATACATACCTGGCGAAGATAGAGCAGGAGAATCCTGATTATAAACTGAATTATGTCTCATGCAGCAATAGGAAAGAAACCATATCCGGAGAAAGAAGACGAGAGATTTATGAACAGGTATTAAACAAAAAGACGAGTGTACTGGATATTGAGGGCCCTCTGGAAAACCAGACGGGATACATAGTTACGGCAGCCGAGCCACTGAAGGTGAATGGTACGGTGGCAGGTGTTTTGTTTTCTGCTTTTCATACGGAAGAGATTGGCGAGGGAGCCGGTACGCATATGCCGTTTAAAAAAATCTATACAGTGATCATAGAACCGGATGGCAGTATTCTTTACTCCAATGGTGATCAGAATTTGATTAACGGCAATTTATTTTCTACCATAAAAAGCGATGAGATTGAAAGTCAGAGTACAGAAACCATTAAAATACGGATTAAAAAAGAAGATTCTTTCACTACCTCTTTTTCCAGGAACGGAAAAGACTATTATATTTCAGTGATGAAAGCAGGGGTAAATGACTGGAGTCTTGTTAATTTTGTCCGTTCTCCTGATGTCATGCTGCATTCAGAATATGTATTCGGCATGTTTTTTGGAACGGCTCTTTTGCTTATCCTGCTGACACTTGCTGGTTGCAGCTGGATATTCTTATTATTTTATACACAAAAGCAGAAGCTTCAGCTGGAGTCAGAACGTTATACGGTTCTGTCCCAGTTCACAGATACACTGCTTTACGAATACGATTTTGATACAGATACCATAGAATTTACATCCAATGCCAGAAGAAAACTATTCCTGGAGAGATTAAAGACAAGAGGGGTTTTAAGGCTGAACAGAGGCGGATATTTAATCCACCCCGATGACTGGCAGAACGGAGACCGTCTCCGGTGGGCGCTGCTTGGCAGTAAGCCGGAAGAGGTACGGTATTGCAGAATCCGCTTAAAAGGACAATCGGGAGAATACAGGTGGTTCAGCTGTCAATATAAAATTCTTCCCGGACAAGCGGATCACAAGCCCCGTATGGTTGGCAAGCTGGAGGATATAACCGATCAGCTGGGAAGAGAGGAGATGCTTCTTAACCGCGCAAGAAAGGATCCGTTAACTGGTGTGTATAACCGGTCAGGTGAACAGATTATAGATGGAAAACTGGCGCTTCTGTGCAGTGGTGTCTTCTTCATGATCGATTTGGATAATTTTAAGGAAATCAATGATAGCTGCGGACATGCGGCAGGCGACCAGGTTTTAACCAGAGTAGCACAAGCGCTTGATAAGCTGGTGGGCAAGGCTGGGATTGTGGCAAGAGTAGGCGGAGATGAGTTTGTGGTCTTCATTCCTGAGAACCTGGAGGTACAGCAGATTACTGATATGGCAGAGTCTATTCTTGAACTGATGGATCATACGGAAGAGGGATACTACACGGTGATCCGGGTTTCTGCAAGTATCGGCATCGCTGTTGCTCCAAAAGATGGAAGCAGCTATGAAGAACTGTATAGTGCAGCAGATAAGGCCATGTACTATATCAAGCAGAACAGTAAAAAGGGGTTTGCCTTTTATAAAGGAGAAGGAAAGGAACATGCATAAAACCGGAATCAGCTGACCTGTCATTTTGGAATAGCTGTCTCCGGTTTTATGCATGTTCAATCAGGAAAATCGGTATCTTTTTTACAGAATTTGTTTTTTCCACAGCAGATATCAGCTTTGCTCTGATCCGTGCAATGTCCCAGCAGACCTCTCCGTCTGGAGCAATTCTTTCCGCAGCAGAACCGGGATTCGGAGCACAGAGTATAGTTCCCGCCCTGGATGATCAGTTTTTTCCCATTTACGATAGCATCAGAGACTTTGCCTCTGGCATTGTCATAGATTGCCTGTACCGTTGTTCTTGCCACATTCATTTGTTGGGAGCATTCATTCTGTGTAAGATGAAGGTGGTCTATTAAACGGATCACTTCATATTCATCCACGGACATCTCTACAGTTATTAAATTCTCTTTGTTGGAGGGGCCGAATTCAATTGTTTCAGGCAATTCACATACACGGCGTTGTTTTACGGGTCTGGCCATCTTATCTGTCACCTCATTTCAAATAAGGTTAGTATATCTGTAGTTGAATCAAATGTCAATCATACTGCGGGGAAGAAACATATTTCAGTAAAAAAAGCACGGAATCAGAGGATTGACCTCCGATTCCGTGCTTTCCCGATCAGATAAATAAGTTTACATTGGATTCCTCTGCATCGCCCAGGTAGGCTCCTACACCGCCAAGCTCTACTCCGTCGATCAGTTCTTCCGGATGAATCCCCATCACATCCATACTCATGGTGCAGGCCACTATGCGAACGCCTGCTTTCATGGCTTTCTTTATCAGGATTTCCAGAGAGTCCACGTTTTTATCATTCATGATCTTTTTCATCATGGCAGTTCCCATTCCGCCCATATTCATTTTAGAAAGCTTCAGTCGTTTGCTTCCCCGTGGGAGCATGGCTCCGAACATGGACTCAATCATGGTCTTTTTAACAGGTTGTTTTTCCTCTTTTCTTAATGCATTCAGTCCCCAGAATGTGAAGAACATGGTGACTGGTCTTCCCATGGCTGCAGCACCGTTGGCAATGATAAAGCTGGCAAGGACCTTATCTAAGTCACCGGAAAATACAATCAGTGTCTTTCCGTCAGCCGCTTCTTTCTGGGGAGCAGCAGGGGAAGCGGTGCTTTTCTTCACCAGCGCCACATAATCATCACCCCGGCGTTCGTTGGATAAAAGGGTGTGGCCGGTTCGGCGGCACCATGCTCCGATATCTCTGGCAAATCCCGGATCAGAGGCGGATACTTCCATAACAGAGCCTTCCTTCATCTCTTTCATGGTTTCAAAGACTTTCATGATGGGACCGGGGCACTGCATACCGCTGCAGTCCAGCCGCATGGCAGCTGTGGGAACATCCTTTGTATCCATCTGTCCGTTATCTGAATAAGAAACCGGTGCAGTGATTTTTGGAGTAGTGTCATTCTGGTAGTGTGTGGACTGGTAGAATCTTATCCCGCCGGGATAGATCTTAACATTAGAAAAACCGTTCTGCATCAGGATACGTGCTGCATTGTAAGCGCGGACGCCAATGGCACAGAAGGTAATGATCTCTCTGGAAGGATCCAGTTCTTTTAACCGGTCACGCAGCTGTCCAAGGGGAATGTGCACGGCCTGTGGAAGAGTAAATGCCATCAGCTCTGCATCCTCTCTGACATCAAGAAGCTGTGCGCCTGTATTATTTTCCGCTGCATCCCAGGAAGCAAAGGAAACTCTTCCGCCTAGAAGGTTTTCTGCAGTAAATCCAGCCATATTAACCGGATCTTTGGCAGAAGAAAATGGGGGAGCATAAGCAAATTCCAGATGCTTTAAATCTTCAATTGTGGCTCCAAGGCGAATGGATACAGCAAGTGTATCAATCCGCTTATCCACGCCGTCTCTACCCACGATTTGTGCTCCGTATATGGTCTTTCCGTCCATGGAAAATAAAAGTTTCAATGTCAGCGGAACTGCCCCCGGATAATAACCGGCATGAGAGTTCTGGGTGATGATTACACTTTCGTAGTTGGTTCCCTTTTTTAAACCTCTCTTTACCAGCGCTTTTTCATTGGCTCCGGTTGAAGCAGCAGTTAAATCAAATACTTTAGCAACAGAGGTTCCCTGCGTTTTCTTATAGGTCTCTTTTGCACCTGCAATGTTATCCGCAGCAATGCGTCCCTGCTTATTGGCAGGACCTGCAAGGGGCACCATGGCAGCATCTCCAAAGGTAAAATCATTAACTTCAATCACATCCCCCACAGCATAGATATCAGGATCTGAAGTTATTAAGGTATCATCAACAATGATTCCGCCCCGTTCATTGACAGCCAGCCCGCAGGATTTGGCCAGTTCACTGTTTGGACGGACACCGATGGAGAGGATGACCAGTTCTGCTTTTAAGATTTTACCGCTTTTCAGTGTAATGGAGACAGAATCATCTTCATCCGTAAAGGATGAAACTCCGTCACCAAGATAAAGGGATACTTCGTTCTGGACAATGTTTTCATGCAGCAGCTGAGCCATCTCATAATCAATGGGGGCCAGCACCTGATCCTGCATTTCAATGAGGGACACCGACAGACCGGCATGACGAAGGTTTTCAGCCATTTCAAGCCCGATAAAGCCTCCGCCGATAACAGCAGCGGTTTTGATTCCCTTTTCTTTAATAAGGCCGCGGATGCGGTCGGTATCAGGAACCGTCCACAGAGTCTGAATACGGGAAGATTCAATTCCTTTAATCGGCGGACGGACGGGAGAGGAGCCTGTGGAAATTACCAGAGTATCATAGGATTCCTCGTAGGTTTCCCCTGATTCCAGTCTGCGCACCGTAATTTTTTTGTTTTCCCTGTCTATGGCTGATACTTCATTTTTAACCCTGACATCGATTCCGTATTTCTTTCTCATGGCTTCCGGTGTCTGTAAAAGCAGGGCATCTCTGGATTTGATCACATCGCCCACGTGATAGGGAAGACCACAGTTTGCGTAAGAAATATATTCGCCCCGTTCCAGTATGATAATCTGAGCCTCTTCATCCAGTCTTCTGAGTCTGGCCGCACAGCTGGCTCCGCCTGCGACTCCGCCGATTATAACAATTTTCTTCATGGTACCCCTCCTGATATATAAAATATTATTTTATAATAAGTTCGTTATGTTTTTGACACTCTCAGTATAGGGCGTTAGAAGAAAAATGTCTGTGACAGAGTCACATAAAATGATTTTTGTTAATCAGGCTGCGGTTTACAGGCAGCCTGCGAAATAACGGACTTTATCCAATCCTTCGGATTTGAGCATGCTTCCTTTTTCGTTCATACCGGATACAGTAATTACTCCTTTGTTTTCCCATTTTAAATAAGAGCAGATGGAATTCAGCTGAGCTTTCGCTGCATCGTATACACCGTCAGAACCGGAATTTAAAAGCATGGCTATGGATTTGATATGAAATCCTTTTTTGGCAAACGCATACATCCGGTCAATGAAGCACTTTGTCTGTGCGGATACGTCGAACCAGTATACAGGGGATGCCAGTACTAACATGTCTGCCTGGTCCAGATCCGTCAAGATGCTGTTCATGTCGTCATTCTGAATGCATACCCCGTCATGAGAGAAGCAGTAGGTGCATGCCAGACAGGGTTCTACCTTTAAGGTGCTCAACTTTTTAACTGTCACCACATGGCCGGCCTCTTTTGCTGCGTTTGCAAAAGCAGATGCCATGATCTCTGTATTACCGTTTTTTCTTGGACTTCCTGTGATAACTAATATGTTCAAACCAACCAACCTCCCGATTTTATTATGAATTAAGGACCCATGAAAATAAGTATTTTATTTCTGAAGAAGTATTAATATTGGGAACAGGCAGCTTCTTAAACTCGCCAGGCAGATTCTTCTCTGCAGCAGCCAGACCAAAATGGCAGGCAGCGATACCTACATCAACTCTCTGGAGATCGACAGAGTTCTTCCCTTCCTTCAATGTTTTTGCTTCATAAAAATGGTAGGCATTCTGACATTTTACCACTCTCCAGGGCTGTTTATTGACAGCAGAGGGTGCCAGTCTTGTCATCTCCAGGGCAAATGCAAAATCCCCCGCATCGGATTTTGACAGAGGAGAAGAAAAGTTTTCCATGAAAAAAAGCTCATTCCATTCTTTTCTCTGGTCAGATTTGGCCGCCCATCTCATAACCGACTCCATAGGCCTTTTTTTATCAGCCGGATATCCAAGGGGAGCAATAACCGGAAATAAATCCCCCTTTTTTAAATCCATCGCATGAGAAAAGGCGCTACGGTCAAAGGTACCGCCCAGCCAGCACGTACCATATCCCAGTGCTACAGCATAAAGAACTAAATGCTCCAGGGAATATCCCAGAGCTTCCAGTGCAAGATCCGTATCAGGAACGGAGGCACCGATGAAATCCCTGGCACCTTTAATGACTCCGTAGGTGCCAAGTTTTTCTCCTTTCCATGCGTCACTGCTTTCCAAAAATCGGAAGCTTACGTCGATAGAGAATGGATTGTTTAAAGTCTTAATAAAATCATGGAACAGATCTTTTTCCTTTGCTGAGAGTGCACGGGGTTCATAAGATCTGACACTGGTGCGCTCCCGGATGGTTTTTTCCACGGGAAAAACAGGTTTCATAGGGCTTATTCCTTTCTTTATATAAGAGTTTTATAAAAATTGCTGTCTCCGGGTTTTTCTACCATTTCTTTCATGGCTGCCATGGCCTTCTTAAAATGCGGGGAAGCCCCGTGGGCTGCCAGGCTGGCCTGGTCCTCCCATTCTTCAAGCATGGCTAATATATGGGGATCTTTCACATCCTGAACAAGTTCGTAACGGATACAGCCAGCATCTTTTTCTCTGGTCTGTTCCACAAGTTCTGTGGCGGCTTCAATAAATGCATTGATTTTTTCATCTTTGATATAATTTTTTGCAACAACTTTAATCATAGAATTCTCCTTCACTTATGCCCATTTCTCATAATGAACGCGTTCTTCTTTATAACGGTCTGCAAATTCATTTTTCTGTCCATCCGGATAACCTATGGCTATCAGACCATAAGGTTTGATATGGTCCGGAAGGTTAAAGAAACTGCGTACATGATTTGTTACTTCATCAGAAGTGGCTACGCCAAGCCAGACAGCTCCAAGGCCTAAGTAAACAGCTTCTAACAGAATATTCTGTGAAGCTGCACCCATATCTTCTTCCCATCCCTTTGGAACCTTAAATTCCTTTTCGTTTCCCATAAGGGCAATGGTTACAGCCGATCCTGCTACAGGTTTTGCATAGGGGGAAACTTCTGAGAGCTTCTTTAAATTCTCTTTGTCCTGTATTACAATAAATTCCCACGGCTGTTGATTGGCTGCTGACGGTGCCTGCATGGCGGCACGCAGAAGTCTGTCAATTTTCTCCGGCTCTACGGCATCACTGGTAAATTTGCGGATACTGCGTCTGTTAAAAATCTCCTGCATAAAAAAATCCTCCTTAATTGTTTTCGAGTTTCCCCAGCAGTTTTTTGCTGAGATTTAGAAATTGGGCTGTCTCTTCCTCAGTCAGTATTCCCTGGTATTGTTCATGAAGTGAATTCCAGGATTCCATAATGCTTTTCTGAAGTGCAATGCCTTGCGGCGTGGTGCTTAAAATTACGGATTTCCCCTCGCATCGTTTGGAAACAAGCGTTTTGCGTTCCAGCTTTTCAATCAGCCGGGTAATGGTGGAGGGAGTTAAATGCAATGTTTCTCCCAGCTCCTTTTGCAGGATATCTTCCTTCTGGTTAACCAGATAGAGCAAAAGAGCATGGCTGGGAGAAAGTCCGGTTTTAGAAAAAGCTTCCTCTGCAATTTTGCCAAAAACTCTGGAAAGCTTTACTGTAGTAAAAAACAGGCAGCCGTTAAGGGAACAGGCCTGTTTCTGCGTTGCGTCATTTTTGTTCAAAACATCACCTCTCTTGTTTGTACATACAAATAATATCACCCTGTATTTCTGCTGTCAACTAAAAAATACAAATAGAACAAATTAATTTATATCAATTAAATCTAGCAAAACTATTGACAGGACTGCACAACTATTTTATAATAGAATCAACTTAAAAAATCAACTTTTATTATATAAAAAGGAGGTATTACAATGTCTGTTTATGATTTTACTGTAAAAACTATGTCCGGTGAGGATAAAAATTTATCTGATTACAAAGGAAAGGTACTTCTGATCGTGAATACTGCAACAGCCTGCGGTTTCACCCCTCATTATACCGATCTTCAGGCAATCTATTCAGAATATAAGGAGAAAGGTTTGGAGATACTTGATTTCCCATGCAATCAGTTTGGAAATCAGGCACCTGGAGATGATGAAGAGATCCATACGTTCTGTACCGGACGTTTTGGCGTAACATTCCCACAGTTTTCAAAGATTGAAGTAAATGGTGAGAATGCCATCCCGCTTTATCAGTATCTGGTTAAGGAAAAAGGTTTTGAAGGCTTTGATCCGAAGCACAAGCTGACCAGTGTACTGGAAGGGAAGTTCCAGGAGGTAAATCCAAACTATAAGAATGAGCCGGATATCAAGTGGAATTTTACAAAGTTTCTTGTTGACAGAGAAGGAAAAGTTGTGAGAAGATTCGAACCAACCACTGATATGGAGCTTGTAAAAGAGAGCATAAAAGAATTACTGTAAAAATTGCAGAACAGCAGGAGAACGGAGAAACGTAATGAATTATGACAGATTGAAAATAGAGAACCAGCTTTGCTTTCCACTTTATGCCTGTGCCAGAGAGATTGTCAGGCTGTATAAGCCCTTTCTCGATGAGATAGGATTAACCTACACACAGTATATTGCCATGATGGTATTGTGGGACAGGAAGAAAGTCACTGTAAAGCAATTGGGTGAGATCCTTTATCTGGACAGCGGTACGCTGACTCCCCTGCTGAAGAAAATGGAAGCCGGCGGTCTTTTATCCCGGAACAGGGACAAGGAAGATGAACGGAGCGTCATTGTGGAACTGACTGAAAAAGGTGATCTGCTCAAAGAGCAGGCGGTATCTATACCGGAAAAGATTACACTGTGTGTTCCCGTTAACCAGGAAGAAGGCCGGCAGCTTTATCATCTCCTATACAAAATTCTTGGCAATACAGGCAAGGATCTGGAATAAATTAAAAATCAGATTAAAGAAAACAGACGTTCCCGTTGTTATACTTCCGGGAAGCGTCTGTTTTGCTTTGATTGTATTGTTATAAATAAGAACAGCAGCAGGATCCGCCGATTGCCTGAGGATAGGTGAAAATACCCTGGGGATCATATTCTTTCCTGACCTTTATAAGCCGGCAGACATGGCTGCCATAATATTTTTCCAGATAGCACGGGAGACCCTGATATGGGAAATTCACATATGAGCCTTTTGTCACAGAAGCCAGATAACTGGATTGGTGTGCCAGCCACAGGGAATTTTCTCCTTTGCTGTGTTCTAATACTGTATTGAGCCAGACAATCGATCTGGCATCTCTATAATAAAAAGCAGTGGAATCTTCCGGAACCTCTGAAACCCTGCCGCCCAGTGCGTAAATAGAAAGCCCGGTGTAAATAGATCCGGCCGGACGTTTGTTAATGAGCCCTGCCAGATTCAGGCATTCACATTCAGAAAGCTCTCTGTTTACAAAGCCGCTTGCGGATAAAAAAGATTCGAAGGGAGGATAAAAGCTTCCGATTATCGTAACTGCTTCCAGAAATGTCACGTATTTTAGACGGTATTTGACCCCGCCTAGCTCCAGAAGCGGCGCAATGCTTCCAAGGGCGGCTTCCGGCGGGCCATAGAAAAAACCTCTGGAAATAATAGAAAGTCCATCTTCCTGTGAGTTAAAAATTCTGCCAACCAGGGTAATTAAAGGATTGGTGTGTTCCAGCCAATCCTGCCAGGAAAGAAGAAAATAAGCCTGCTTTTCCTGATCAGCCTTTGGATACATGATTTCAACCAGAGTAATTTTATCTGTTTTTTCGGGAAGTCGGAAGGTCATGGAGATAATGACTCCGAAATTGCCTCCGCCTCCGCCCCGGCATGCCCAGAATAAGTCTGGATTCTCTTGTAAACTGGCAGTGATTAGGCTGCCTTCAGAATTAATCATGGAAAGGCTTAAGAGGCTGTCACACCCCAGTCCAAGATAGCGGCAGGAAAGTCCCCAGCCCCCGCCCATAACATAACCGCCCACTCCTACGGAGGGGCAGGTACCGCCTGGAAACGGATATCCTCTTAAAGATACAAATTCATAAAGCTGTCTGTTGTTTACACCGCCTTCTGCAGTGAGAGAGCGGTTTTCCTCGTCAATGGAGAGGTGGTTCATTTCACTAAGATCAATATCAAGTACATCGTTGCCTGTAGAATATCCTTCATAATTGTGGCCTCCGCTTCGTATACGAAGACAGATACCCCGTTTTCTGGCCCATAATACGGCATTGCTGACGTCAGAACTGTTCCGGCAGTAAACAATGGCCAGAGGAAACCGGTTGACAGCCCGGTTATAGACTTGTCTGGCTTCATGATAGAAAGGATCATCTGGAGTTACCACACGGCCGGTCAGACCGTCAAAACTGCAGGTGCTCATACTGTCTGCCTCCTTTCCTACTACCATGGTATTAAGAAAAGAGGCATTTGGTGCCAGTGGGGAAAATTCTAGAGATTCATGATCTTCTTCTCTTCTAAATTGGATATGCCTTCGGGTGTATGGGTGGAGAGATAGACAGTGGGATTTTCGTTTATAAATGAACGAACCTTTGTCAGCGTATCTCTGGCAGCTTCAAGATCTTCAAAAACTACGGATAAGCGGTTTTCCTTTAAGGCAGCATCTGTATAGGTGATATCGCCATGTATGAGATAAAACAGTCCGTCAATTTCTGCCACAATAATGCTGTTGCCCTTTGTATGTCCTGGTGCGGGCAGGAAATAGACTCCGTCTGTGATCTTTTCGCTGGCATCAAAGTTATGATAGGAGCCATCCTTAAATGATACAGGGATAATATGATCGCCGCTTAACTTTAACGCCTCTGCCTCTTCCTGGGAAAGATAGATTTTAGCATTAGGGAAGCTTCTAAGCTCACCGGAATGGTCCGGGTGCTTGTGAGTCAGAAGAATCCGGGTAACATCCTCCGGCTTGTAGCCCAGCATGGAAAGAGCGGTTACATAGTCATGAATCCGTTTTCCCTGGTAGATTTTCTGACCTTCCTTTGCAGGGGTGTCAGGAACCTCCTTCGGAACTCCGGTATCAATCAGGATGACCTCACTTCCTGTATCAATGAGATAATTCTGAAGGCTGGATTCATAGATTTTACTTTCATCAAAAACTGGTTCGCTGACTCCGCCTCCCATTGCGAAGGGTTGTGTCATAAAACCTCCCTCATATAATTTAACAGCTTTAATTTCCATGTGAATTCTTCCTTTTCTGCCCTTTGGGCTTTTTATTTAATCCGCATATATTATAAAAGTGCGAGAATATCTTTTTCCAGTTTTTCCGGTTTATCGGCGGGTGCATAACGGTTTGTTACGTTCCCGTTTTTATCAACCAGGAATTTTGTAAAATTCCATTTAATTTTGGACCCGAGAATTCCGGACTGCTGTGATTTTAAATAGGAATATAAAGGCGATTCTCCGGGACCATTTACTTCGATCTTTGCAAACTGGGGAAAAGAAACTTCGTAGTTCATGGTACAAAACTGATGGATCTCTTCCTCTGTTCCAGGGGCCTGATGACCGAACTGGTTGCACGGGAAATCAAGAATTTCAAATCCCTGCTCTTTATATTTCCGATAAAGTGCTTCTAAACCTTCATACTGGGGAGTAAACCCACAGCCTGTCGCTGTGTTTACAATCAGCAGTGTTTTTCCTTTGTACCGGGACAGATTAACAGGAGTTCCTTTTCTGTCTGTAACTGTGATATCATATAAATTCATATCCGCCACCTCGTAATTTCTTTTATTTATTTTACTAAATTAGATTGTACACAATTAAAATTAGAATGTCAATAGTTTTTTAAAATAAAAAGACGCATTTATGACCATGGCAATATTTTTTGCGGTCATATGCGTCTTTTCTTTTATTCTGTTAATAAACCTGATTGAGATTTAAAAAAATACTAACTATAAAAGGGTCGAACTGGGTACCGGAGCAGCGTCCAATTTCATCCATCGCGGTTCTGGAATCCATTGCTTTCCGGTAGCAGCGGTTATTGGTCATGGCATCGTAAGCATCGGCTACTGCAAGAATCCGGCAGAGAAGGGGGATGTCAGACCCTCTTATGCCTCTGGGGTACCCAGTGCCATCCCATCGTTCATGGTGGGAGAGAATATATTCAGATACAGTGGAAAGTTCAGGTGTGTTCTGGGCAATCCGGTACCCGATTTCCGGATGGCGCATCATTTCTTTCCATTCTTCGTTATTTAAAGGCCCCGGTTTATTTAAAGTTTCTATATTGATTCCTACCTTGCCGATATCATGAAGTATGGCTAAAAGAGACAGCTCATTTTTATCCTCAGGAGACAGATTCAGCTTGTCAGCAATTGCCATGCAGTAGGTTTCCAGCCGTACTGCGTGTTCTTCTGTCTCCATACTTTTTTCATAAAGTGTGGCCAGGAGAGTTGTAATAATGCTGTTGCGGTAGCTTTTTCCCTCCAGCAGTTTTTTATGATACATTTTTTCCTCAGCTTTTTGCAGTACCTGACTGAGTGACTGAGTCATGTCTTCTTTTACATCAAAACCCATTGCGACGCTGACCTCCAGCGGGAGCCGGTTGCTTTTACGGAAGGCTTCTTCCAGTCTGCGTATAATGTCCTGGGCCTTCTGGTTATCGGTATGAGGCAGCAGAATCAGAAATTCGTCCCCGCCCCACCTTGCAGCAATGCCCATATTATGGAGACTGTACTGAAGTGTTTTGGCAACCTCTTTTAATAAGAGATCTCCGGTTTTATGTCCAAATACATCATTAATGACTTTCAAACCATTCACATCTCCCATAATAACGGTAATAGGAAGCTGGCTGGTCTGATCCATTCGGTTTAATTCCTCTTCCATATATCTGCGGTTGAATATCTGGGTCAGCGGGTCATGATAGCTTAAATAGAGAATTCGTTCATGCTGCCGTTTCTCATGGCTGACATCCCGAAATACCATAACGACTCCGTATACATGCCCGTTTTCATCCCGTATGGGTGCAGCACTGTCTGCAATGGGGATTAAGTCCCCGTTTTTGTTTATAAGCACAGTATGATTTGCAAGGCCAACAATCATTCCTGTTTCCAGCACTGCGCTGATGGGACTTGGCACATTTATCCCGGTGGTTTCATTACGAAGATCAAAGATTTCCATAAATGATTTAGAAAAGGCCTCCTTTGTACTCCAGCCGGTGATTTCTTCAGCTGCCTGGTTTAAATAGGTTATTTTTCCATCCAGGCCGGTTGTTACAACCCCATCCCCGATGGAATTTAAAGTGACGCTGAGCATCTCTTTTTCCCGGTAAAGATCATCTCTGTACTGCTCCCTGTCTGATACATCAAAAATAATGGAATAAAGTCTGGTATCGTCTCCATAAGTGACAGGACTGGAGTATACATCTACCATTTTTATCTCACCGCTCTTTAAACGGTGTGGAAACAGAAAATACTGCTGTTCCCGGTTAAATGCCTGAATGCGCAGCTGTCTGGTGGAGTCATTGGACAGAGTATTGATCTCATCAATACTCATACGTAGAATCTCTTCTTTGGTATAACCGTAAAATGAGCAGGCCTGAGGGTTGGCATCCAGAATTTTTCCGGATGCAGCATCTATGATCAGCATAATGGCAGTATGTTCTGTAAACATGGAGTTAAAATTCTTTAACAGCTGTTCTTTTTCCTCTTTCAGCCGTTTCAGTTCGGTGATATCCAGGCGGGAGCCAATGATATAGGATATCTGCTCATCTTCCTTTACCGGAGTAAGGCGCACAAGCCAGTCTCTGGTGCCTTCAGGAAAATCAACGGTTTCTTCATAGATCAGACCTTCTCCGGAGGCAATGCACCGCTCATAACCTTCTTTTAAACCAGCTCCGACCTTTTCACCCAAAACTTCAACAGGGGTCTTACCTAACAGCGGAGTTGTAATACCGGTCATCTGCTGGTGTAATGAATTATTTTTAATATAACGGAATTCTCCGTCTTTGTATGTAATCAGAAATAGAGCGTCCTGCGTGCTGTCAAAAAAGATATCAATATCCCGCATCAGTTTTTCATTTGTTTCCTTTACGTTATGAAGCTCCCAGGCGAGCTCTGTAACGTCGTCCAAAATTGTAATCATTGTGTTGGAATCAGGATAGCTCACAGTCACTTTGTAAAAATGATTATCAGCTTTCATGATTGAATGGTCCTGTTTCCATTGATCCGGATTTTTATAAAAATTAAACCAGGCTGGTTGGTCAGATGCAGAATGAAGAATCAGGGATATACTCTGCTGCAGGGCATCTTCTTTTTTTAAATTCAGATAGCGTAAAAATGTGTCATTTGCCTCTGTAAGAATATAATCCTTTGTATGGGAATCATCTTCAAACAGGATGGTGTGGCGGGCATAGCCCAGCGGCAGCTGCATAAAAGCCTGATCGAAAGGTTCTTTTGTCATAATGGGACCCCCTTTGCCTTGTTATAAATATTGTCATAAATGGTAAATATTTGTAATAAAATAATATCAGATGTTTATTGCAAATGCAA
This sequence comes from Bacillota bacterium, assembly GCA_023460575.1. Taxonomy (GTDB): domain Bacteria; phylum Bacillota; class Clostridia; order Lachnospirales; family Lachnospiraceae; genus Lacrimispora. Next base: position 463 of record JAEWPQ010000093.1, on the reverse strand, counting down.
CGGAAAGGAAATGAATCAATGTGCATGTACAATATTATATTGCAGGACAGATGTGTATGTGAAAAATACAAAGGATGCAATGGGATTTATGGAGGATAAATATAAAAAAAATAAATTATATCAGGTTGACAGGTACTTTTCTGATTTTTTCATCATAAAATAAGACAAATTGTTTAATTGAAAGGCAGTATTATGATGACTTCTTGCCCTGAAGGATTGTTTTCCTATACGATTCAATCCGGAGATACACTTTGGCTTATATCCAGACGACACTACACCACGGTTGAAGCGATTATGGCAGCAAATCCTGGTATCAATCCCGGCAATCTCCAGGTTGGACAGATGATCTGTATTCCATCAGGAAACAGAACTGCCCAGCCGATGCAGCCAACCCAACCGGCACAACCGACCCAGCCAGCGCAGCCACGAATGCAGCCGACGCAGCCAGCGCAACCCACCCAGC
>JAEWPQ010000092.1 GCA_023460575.1 Bacillota bacterium | reverse complement strand
TCTTTCAGCCGGTCATTTCCCTGAGAAGTAATCAGATGTTCGATCCCTTCCACTACGCTGCTGCACAAATTGACCATCACTACCAGCTGATTCATTCTGCCTGTCGCCATACATCCATCCTTTCCTGTCACTCGTTTCAGTTCTTTCGTACATACTCTGTTATTTTAGCACTGTTAAAAGGGGAAAGGCAAACACTTTCTTGTAGAGTGACTGTAAACGGTTTATAATAACATCATAATAAGTGGGGATAAAAGTAATAGTTAAAGAGGTTAACATGAATTTTGAGAAAATAAAATATTTTATTGATTTGGTAGAATGCAGAAATTTTACGGAAACTGCCAGAAAGAACTTTGTATCACAGACTACAATCAGTCTGCAGATTGCATCACTGGAAGAAGAAACTGGTATTCAATTGATAGATAGGAAAAAAATACCGATTGAACCAACAGAAGCAGGATTACTATTCTACGATGAAGCCGTAGCTCTCTGGAAGCAATACAATCACATGAAAGCAAAATTGATTAATTATAAAATGAACCACGATCTGACATTAAGCGTAGAATATGCTGCAGCAACAGATATTCAAAGCATGTTAAGCTTAATACCTTCTTTTAAAGAAAAGAATCCCAATATAAAATTTGAATTAGATAAAGTACTGCTAAAAGATGTATCAGAATATCTGCTGAAAGGATTATATGATGTTGCTATAGCATTTGATTCGGAGTTTAAGGACAAACCCGGCATTCAAACTTATCCGTTGTATAGCGGGCAATATTGTGCAGTTGTCAGCAGCCGTCACCCCTTGTTTTACCATGAAACGATTTCCAAAGATGAATTATATCAATATCCACTGATCATGCTGAATGCCGACTCAATTGGCAGTTCCTATGAGCAGATGATACAACATGCAGCCTTAGATGGACATCACCCCAAAATAGTCCGGTCAGCCGATGATATTGAAACTGAGCTTTTTTACATTATCACAGAAAACCTGATCGGATTTTTTCCAGACAATTATAATACTGCTTATTTAAAAAATGATGTCCGACTGATCCCTTTAGAAGATACAAATCATACATTCCGAATAGAAATTGCTTACTTAAAAGATAATAAAAACATTGCTCTAAAACATTTTCTTAAGCATATACAAAATTAGTTTTTTGAATGGCCTATATATTTATCTCATTGGACTTTGTTTAATATTTAACATATCATAAGAATATAAACAGTAAGAAGGAGGATTAACAATTATGGGTAAATTATTATTAACTGGAGCCGATGGTAATTTAGGGCGGCAAGCTGCTAAATATTTATTGGAATTAGTTGGCAGGGACAGGATTATTCTCTGCGGTTATAATCAGGAATCCTTAAAAGAATTTGCGAAGCAGGGTATTGAAACTCATGTAACGAATTTCAACAACAGCGAAGGGCTTGACAAAGCCTTTGCGAATGCGGACAAGATTGCTTTGATTTCCATGCCTTTTGTTGGTAAAAAGCGTCAGAATGCTCACAAGAATGTAATAGATGCAGCTAAGAAAGCCGGTGTTGGGCAGATAATATATACCTCTCTTGTCAATGCAGCAGATGAATCAAATCCCAGTGTTGAAAAAATCGACCATGCCTCCACAGAGGATTACATCAGACATGCCGGACTGGATTATATTTTTCTCCGCAATTCCCAATATGCTGAAGCCATGATCACCAATTATTTTACCTTTGCTAAAATGGATGGCGTATTAAAAAATAGTCAGGGCAGCGGAAAAATGGCTTACATTTCCCGTAAAGACTGCGCCAAAGCAATTGCTTATTCTCTTGTATCCGAGAATTATCACGAAACCATTCTTAATATCAATGGGCCTCAGTTAATGACCATCTCTGAATTTATCGAATATGGAAATCAGATTACGGGAAACCATGTAACCTATGAGGAACTGACAGACGAAGAAAATTATGCTGTCTTTGATTCTATGGGAGTACCCAGAACCACTGACGGAAAATTTAAGGAAGATTCCGAAGCACCGTTTTCTTCAGAGGGAATGGTGACCTTCGCACAGGCCATACGCATGGGCAAAATGGATATATTTACAGATGATTTTAAAAATCTTACCGGTCAGGAGCCTCTCACAGTTCAATATATGTTTGAGCATGCAGACGACTTCCAGATTGGAGAACGTCATTCAAAGGATAATTAATAAGTCAAAAATCCATGGAATTCTGCAGCATGTCTACAGGATTCCATGGATTCTGTTTTCTTATAAGCTTTTAATTATATGAAATACCCCGCCTCATGACCAGTATGGACTGCATTATATAACGTACCCTGTTTTGTATTGCAGTCACCAATTGAAAGAACATCGGCGGCACACTCTGCAAACTGATCTGCAATAGAAGAATCAGCCTGTACTCCCAGGGAAAGTACAACCGTATCACAGGGAATCTCTGCTCTGTTATTGTCTTTATCTTCAAAAACAGCTCCAGCATCACCAATGGATATAAGACGCAAACCGCCCCGAAAAATCACACCTTCGTTCTTTAGCATATTTATAATGGCTATCTGATTAAACTTTGCTCCGCCGCTGCCAAAATTATCTTCCGGCATCATGTCAACAAGAGTAACCTTTTTCCCCTTCTTTCGCTGAGCTAATGCCGCTTCACAACCGGTAAGTCCTGCTCCGGCAACAATTATTTCATTTCCAGTCTCTTTTCTGCCTGTTTCCGCATCTCCTACCCAGACAACACAATTATTTCCTTCTGCAAAGGATGGAATGATCGGATTCGATCCTACTGCAACAATAATTCCGTTAAAATTTTCTTTTTCCACCATATCTGGAGTTGCATTTACATTTTTACGAATCTCTATGTTGCTTTCAGCTTCTGTTTCACGGACAGCCCAGTCCAGATACGCTTTAATATCGGATTTAAAATCAGGAATCGAAGCCAGATTTAAAACACCGCCCAACCGATCCGACTTTTCAAATAAAACCACCTTATGGCCTCTTTGAGCCGCAGTTCTGGCTGCTTCCATCCCGGCAGGTCCTCCGCCGATCACAGCAATTTTTTTCTTTTCTGCCGGCGCCGGAGTATTGAAATAGAGAGATTCCATTCCCATTAGCGGATTAACCGTACACCTAATTGGCGCAAGCAGATAGTGAGTCTTCTGAATACAGTTATTGCACCTGATACATGGTCTGGTCCTGGAAACACAGCCATGCTTGATGTGATTAACCATATCCGGATCTGCCATAAGACCGCGTGCCATGGATACCATATCAATCTTACCCTTACTAATGGCCTCATCTGCCTGCTGCAGTGTGACAGAACCAACTACCGTAACCGGCACCTTAACCGCTGCCTTTATAATCGCTGCAGCCTCTATATTTATTCCATGATTAAAATAAACCGGCTGGTTAATAAAGGGCGCAAGGTTCTGTATGGAATGCATCCCTCTTGACACATGAAGCAGATCTATTTTGTCTTCTATTAATTTTACAAATTGAATAACTTCCTCTATTGTTGGAGAATCAGGTATCATATCATTGGCATTAATCCGGTATTCGATTGCAACCTTATTCCCCACCTTTGCGCGAACCGCCTCTAACAGCTCGTTGGTAAAACGGGCCCGGTTTTCCATAGAGTCAGTACCATATTCATCCGTACGCTCATTAATTACTTTTGAAAGAAAACAGCCGGGAAGCTGACCATGGGCGCCATGGATTACCAGGCTGTCCACACCACTTCGCATGGCCCTGTCTGCTGCATCTGCAAAGTCTTTAATAAAATCCTGAATCTGCCCTTTTGTAAGAAACGTGGGATCAATTTCCACTGCCGGTTTACCTGCACTTTTATCTCTTTCTTCAAAAGAAGCCGGTGAAAGATTAATTGCAAAAAGCTCCATACCGAGTTTACATTGATACATATGTACCAGATCACATAGCATCGATAATCCATTAACGATGGGTTCCTCCCCCATTCGTAAAAGATGAGTGATTTCTTTTGGTAAATTCCGGTTAACCGTGCCGCACCCAATGTTGATACATGCACAGCCTCCTTTTACGATATCTCTTGTCCATTCCATTAATTCTCTGTTTACAAAACCGTCTGCCGTGGCAAAGCTTGGCCATACCGGAGTGAAAGATACCCTGTTTTTCAATTTCATGGGACCAATCTGTATTGGTGTTATCAGGCTGCCATACTGTTTATCCATAATCATGTTCTCCTTCTGCCTATCCGAACTTTGTTTACAAATTAACAATATCAAAGGTACCAGCTAAAGTCCAATACAGAAATGCAATCAGGTAATTGTAAAAACTTTTACATATGTAATTTAAAGAGAATATTTTTTCTTTATTTCTTTCAGAAACCGGTAAAGGACAGGATTTGTATTATCCTTTGACCAGTATGCATTGACATCAAAAGGAACCTTTTCAACCTCCTGTCTGATAAACACAACTTGATCATGATTGATGAAATTCGTTATTTCAGGTAAGAAACTGATCCCGGCATTCATACTGACAAGCATAACAGCATCATCCATATTTTCCACCAAAATAGAATTATCGATTGAAAGTCCTGGATTATCAGAGTTATGGTGTGCCTTATAGTAATCTGACTGCTCTTTATTTTTTATGTATGAAATGACCTGTTCTGCCTTTAAATCTTTTGGCTGAATTACTGTTTTCCCTGATAGTCTGTGATTCCGGTTCACACATAATTGGGGATACGTCTGATATACCTTCAGTTCTTCGATCTCTTCTGATTCCATATGAAAATAAAATCCGATATCAATGGTCCCATTGAGTATATTCAATTTCATATCTTCATAATTGCACTGGACAATACTTAACTTTACTTTTGGGTATCCCTGATGGAAACTGGAAAGAACAGGCGCGATCACATCACGGTCAAACATACTGAAAAATCCGATTTTAATCATTCCCTCCGATCCTGATGAAACTTCCCTTGTTTTTATCACTGCATTTTCATATAACTTTAATATGCGTTTTGAATCCTGCAAAAAAACCTCTCCAGGCAGCGTTAAACGAACATTTTTCTTGTCACGGTAAAACAACTCCACGCCTAATTCCGCTTCCATTGCAGCGATCTGCTGACTCACTGCCGTTTGTGAAACATATAATACTTTAGCCGCTTTTGAAAAACTTTTTAATCTTGCAACTTCGCTGAAATACCGTAATTTTTTAAAATCCAAACCTGCCCCCTCCTTTATCTAACAGGATTTTCGTCTAATATCTGATTAATAAACTTGTTTTGCATCCGAAGGAAGCGCTCTGACATGGTTTAAATATTCCATACAGTTAGACGCTTCCGTCATGTCATATAAAAAACCAAGTTCTTTCGATACAAATCCTGCTGTCTCATGAAACAGGTTACACATTATTACAACTGCCTCCCAGATATGTTCTGCCTCAGCATCCCCATATGTCTTTAAAAACCTCTCCCACTCTCCATGTGACAGCCAACGGTACATATCCTTACCGGATTTTCCAATACTGCAGGAAAAACCTGTTGAGCTCCCGATCTTCCATGATAACAGTGTCACCAGCTGGGGCCGTATATGATAATTGAGCATATCCTGCACATATGGAATCTCATTCCTCCACAATCCCTTGGCCACGTTATCAAGACACCACCAGAATTCATTGCAGGTACATAAAAATTCTGTTTCCGATGGTCTTTTCACCCAATGACTTTGATCTGATGATTCAGGGATCACCGGGAGAATGTCATCTTTATCCATCAGGATTCTGCAAAGCCGGTCGGCAGAAATATCCTTTCGGGCACAATCCAGAATCATCACATGAAGGTCCAGCCTGTTTCCGTCTGAAAACTGCATTAACCATCCATAGCTTTCGTCTTTTTTATGGGGATAAGCTGGGTTTTCATCCGGATACTGCATAAAAAGCCGATCCCCAAAGCGGTCGATCCATGAAGTATCATTGATAAAAGACTCCGTCTCTTTCACTATGTAAACTACATCATAATCCTGAAAAAGATCCGGGACTGCATTTGGATTTGTTCTGGACCCGCCCATGTAAACTCCTCTGATCCTGTCATCATCCTGAGCTGTCCCAAGAATCAGATCATACATCTCTTTTTCTGTTCTCATAATACCCATTCCTCCTCAAAATCTTCCCCATACTGCTTCCAGACAATCAATCAGACCCATTACATTGACAGGAGGGCAGACCAATGTACTGCCCTCCTGGAATTACCTGCTATTACCCTCCAACAGTTTTCTCACATTCCCGGAAGTAATTGCCTCTAAATTTTCTTTCACTTTCTCTTCGGACCAATCCCACCATTTTAAAGAGAGCAGCGCATCAACCACCGGCTGATCAAAACGGGAACGAATTGTTTTTGCCGGAATCCCTCCCACGATGGAGTAAGGTTCCACATCCTTTGTTACAACAGCTCTGGTCCCGATCACTGCCCCATCGCCGATATGAACCCCCTGCATAATAACTGCTTCATAACCGATCCACACATCATTTCCGATCACAATATCCCCTTTATTATCCCACGTATCCGCAATACGTTCCACAGGAAGATCCCACTCATCAAAAAATATCCCAAAAGGATACGCAGCCAGAGATCTCTGTGTGTGATTGGCGGAAGTAAATATAAATTTCGCTCCGCATGCAATCGAACAGTACCTGCCAATAATCAGACGTTCTTTATTTACCGGATAATGATAAAGCACATTATTTTTTTCAAAATCCACAGGATCGTTTACATAATCATTATAAATCGTATAATCCCCGACCTCAATTGCCGGATCTTTCACCACATTTTTTAAGTATACTGTTTCTTTGTCATGTTTTCTTGGGTAAGTCAAATTGCTATTCATACTACTCCTTCCAGAACAACTTTCTGGCATTTTTATAAAATACCTTCTCCGCCCCGGCCCTGCCGAAGTTCTCAAGAACGGAATCGTAAAAGCCATCATAGCGCCCATAACTGTCACTGCCAAATACAAGGGCGTCTGTTCCAAAAAGTATCTTCTCTGGTCCGCATTTTTCAATGGCTTTTCCCATTTCCTCTTTGGAAACGAGAGTAGTATCCCCGTAAAGGTTCGGACAACGTGCGATAAAATCACCGGCTCTTTTTCTGTCTCCGCCTAAATCCATATGGACGGCAACAAACGTGACCTCCGGGTTCTTAACCGCAGCTTCATATACATATTCCATATTGCAGTAACCATCTCCCTGGGTATGGATACAAAACGGTATTTTCTGTCTTCTGCAGATCTCTATGTAAGGACTATAATCAGAAGAGGAAAAAGGAACACCTGCTGTTTTTGGGTGAACCTTTAATCCTCCGATCCGTTCTCTGTTTTCGCAAAGAAAGCGGGTCAGCTGTTCCTCATTCAGGTCAAAAAGGGGACGGATCCAGAATAATAATAAAAACCTGTCACCGTATTCGTTTATGATCTTAAGAGAACGGCTGTTTAAGGTAATCGTATCTATATCCGGGAATCTCTCAACTCCCTGTTCATCAAGGGAATTGAGTCCGATATCAGAGATCACTGCCTGTGCCACACCAGAACGGTCCATCTCATTTGCCAGATCCTTTATTTTTATTTCATAAGGGCCATAGGTCCCCATATGCACATGGGAGTCAATAATCTTATCCCCATATTTTGTAATCATGTAATATCACGGCTGAATAAATCCGTTTCCTCCAACAGGCTTTCAATGGTATCAAGATTTAAGCGGTGAAGCAACTCAATTACATAAGGATTTTCAGCCGGATGCTGATATGTGGCCTTTTCTCCATATTCGTTCACCAGTCCGGTTCCTTCTTCTTTTCCCAGAATGGATCTGGGTCCGCCTACACAGCCGCCCACACAGCCCATACCTTCGTAAAAGTTAGCATCAATATTTCCATCCATAATATCCTGAATCATTTTTTTGCATCCGGGAACTCCATCCGCCTGTTTGGTCTTAATCTGAATTTCCTTCTGAGGGCTGATAGCTTTCAAGGTATTCTCCACTGCTTCGCTGACTCCGCCCTTTCTTGCATAGATCCGTCCGGCTTTGGAGGAATGATCCTTTTCACTTTCTTCCATTGCTGCAGGGTCAATTCCCAGTGCATCAAAAATATTTTTCACTTCCTGAAATGTCAGAACATAATCAACTGCACCGGCTAAATCCTTTTCTCTTGCCTCTGCTTTTTTCGCAAGACACGGACCAATGAACACAGTTAATGCATCGGGATGAAGTACTTTTATCACTTTCGCGCAGGCAACCATGGGAGACACAGAACCGGGTACATGAGGCAGGAGCTGATGGTAAACCTTACGGATCATACCGATCCACATGGGACAGCAGCAGCTGGTCAGCTGATAGTCCCCGCTGCCTTTGATATTTTTATCAAATTCCAGAGCCTCTTTCAGTGTCAGAATATCGGCAAATAAAGCCACCTCCAGCATTCCGTCAAATCCCACTTCTTTTAATGCACTTCTAAGCTTTCCAGGTGTGACATCACTGGAAAACTGTCCTAAAAATGCCGGAGCGATCATGGCATAAACGAGCCCCTTAGCGCTTCTTACCGCTTTGAGGGCAGGAATGATATCCGTACTGGCTGTCAGCTTCTCACTGGCACAGCCGTCAATGCACTTTTCACAGCCCAGACATAAATCCGGATCAACCACTACCCCGTCTTCCTCTGCCTTAAGCGCTCCAAAAGGACACCTCTTAAGACATTCCTTCTGTTCCCCGTCCCCGCAGTCGCAGGTACCCGTACGAATTACAATCGGATGCTTGCTGGGATTTAACAGGCAGTCCAGATGAAAGGGATCATAGGAATTTCCATTATCTGTTTCTGCCGGATCAAAATCTCCCGCCAGTGCGGCACTTACTGTTCGCTCATATAGTTCTTTAAATGTCTGCATAAATAACCTCCCGCATGTATGCTTTCAGTTTTGTATCACATAATCCTCTGTATCGCTTCAGACTTTCATGCAATTACCTTTATCATACCTTTTTTCTTTCTTACTATTCCGGTAAACTCCTCAAAACAACGAACTGCTAAAATATTGGTCTTTTGTAATAGCGTATAAAGTACAGTCGCAGATACCTGTATTGTTTTTCCCCGCCTGGCGCATAGTGCCCTCATATTGCATTCCAGCCGCTTTCATGACTCTGCCGGAATTGGGATTATTGGTATCATGTCTTGCACATACACGGTTGAAGCCTGCTTCTTCAAACAGAAAACGCATTACTGCTTTTAAGGCTTCTGTCATGATACCCTGTCTCCAGTATTCTTTGCCGATGCAGTATCCAATCTCAGCCTCTTCAATCTCTTCATTCATGTGTACTACCCCTATGCTGCCGATGGCCTGATGGTTTTCCTTCCACTCAATACACCAGTTATAATTCTTAGGATCTTCATAATCCTTCACCCAAATGTTAAGAATTTCACCTGAATCTGCCTCCGTCTCATGAACCGGCCAGGTTAAATATCTGGTCACATGACTGCTGTTTGCCCAGTTATAAAACATATCACGGGCATCCCCTGTGTTAAACGGACGTATTATTAACCTCTCTGTCTCCAGAACAACTGTACCCAAAAAATTCATCTCACAATCCTCCTCTATGATTGACCCGTGAACTGTTACATTCCTCCCTTTCCTACAGCAATTAAAAGCATTATATTTAAAATTGTCAATATGACACCAATTGCAATAAGAAAAATCTTATCCCGTAGTCCATTCTTGTATTTCCCCATAACTTTCTCTGAAGAAGTAAGATAAATCTGTAAAAATACAGTAACCGGAAGCTGGACACTTAAAAGCATCTGACTATAAACCAGCCCTTTAAACGGATCACGAATCAAAAATATAACAAACACAGCGATCAACAATATCCATGTCACACCAAACCTGGTATGTGGATCGTCCGGATCATAAGGCTCACCGAACATTCCCGCAAATATGGAGCCTCCTGCCATACCGGCAGTGGTAGTGGAGGCAATTCCCGAAAACAGCAGTGCTACGGCAAAAATGAGGCTTGCCCCCTGGCCAACCAGCGGTTTTAACATCTGCGCGGCCTGTCCAAGCTCTGAGACATGCTCCCCTTTACTGAAAAATGTAGTGGCTGCCAGTATAATCATGGCGCTGTTGATCGCCCAGCCGATAATCATGGATAATAAGGTGTCCGCGAATTCATATTTTAACTGAAGCTTCTGAATGGATTCATCCTCTAAATTCCACTGTCTGCTTTGTATAATCTCTGAGTGAAGAAATAAATTATGAGGCATAACCACTGCCCCCAGTACAGACATAATGATAAGCATGGAGCCCTTTGGAAACCGGACGGTTGTCCAGCCCGCTACCGCCTGATTCCAATCTACATTCACCATACTCAGCTCATAAATAAAAGAAATACCAATGATGGAGACAAAACCGATGATCCACTTTTCCAGCTTCTGGTATGAATTGGTAAACAGCATCCACAGGATCAGAGCCAGTACGAGAACAGAAGCCAGTTTTACAGGAATCCGAAACAGCAGATTCAAAGCAATCGCCGCTCCAAGGATCTCCGCCATGGCCGTAGATATTGCCGCCAGAACTGCGGTTGACAGAACAATTTTTGAAAGCCAGGGTTTTAAATGCTTGTGGGCTGCCTCAGCCAGACAGTCTCCAGTTACAATTCCCAGATGTGCTACATTGTGCTGAAGTAAAATCAGCATAATGGTTGACAGTGTTACCATCCAAAGTAATGTATATCCAAAATCCGATCCTGCTGCAATATTGGAAGCCCAGTTTCCCGGATCTATAAAACCTACTGTGACCAAAAGCCCTGGTCCCACATAATGAAGCAATTCCTTTAATCCTAATTTGGGCCTGTGATGTTTTGTTTTTTCCTTTTAAAATAAATCGAACATCTCAGATACCTCCCTTCCGTATCTTACGTTATTTTTCTTCTTCATGTATCCGTATGGCATCTCTCGTAATTTTAGCCTGATATAACGCCTGGTCTGCATTCAGAAACAGTCTTGCAGCATTCATTCCATTATGATATTCTGCAAGTCCAAAGCTTGCAGTCATTTTTATTCCCTGATACTCTTTTAAATCCACCTGCTTTAATCTGTTCTGAATTAAAACCGCCGTTTCGTAAGCTTCTTTGATATCAGTATTATAAAATATAAGGCAAAACTCATCTCCTCCATACCGGTAAGCAACTGCCTTTTCACAGCTGTTTTTTAACAGTTCTGCAAAGGCTCTCAGACATCTGTCACCAGCCTGATGTCCCCAGCTGTCGTTAATATTTTTAAATTTATCAATATCCGTAATTCCAAACACATAATTATCACGGGGATTGAAGTCTTCCAAGTCTCGCATCGCATCATGGAGTGCTTTCCGGTTGTAAATACCCGTCAGCTCATCCATTTTCAGCTTTTTCTTTAATAGAACCCGCTCCTCTTCAATTCGGATACTGGCCCGGTTTTTCCGCTGTTCATACCGAATTACCACCATGCATATTATCGATACAAAAAACATAATAAACAGAGCAATCAAAAAATTCCCCAGCCTGAGTGTACTCTGAAAAACTGTGAGTTTGTCCACATCCCAGGTAATGAACAGTTCGGAAACCACCAGCAGCACTACTCCAATGACAGAAGTACTCAGTGTAACCAGACTGCTCGCATAAACTGTGGTTAAAATCACCGCCGTAACAAACACATAATATGTAGCTGTAAACGCACTGTGCGCCGTAAACAGGGAAAAACAGATGACTGTATTAATAATGGAAACCGTATATTTTTTTGCAGTCTGGGAGATCTTACCGGATTTCACCACTGCATGATCTACAGCTATGCACAGTGCGTTCACACTGCTGGGCACCAGAATAAATTTAAAAACAAACCGTGGAACCGAGGTATTAAGCATATCCGAGTTCACTAAAATGACACCCATAATACATTCTACGGCCAGCGCAAACAATACCATTCCGATGGATATTTTATAATGAAGGCTGAGCCAGTCTTTATCTATCCTGGTATACTCCTTCTGTATCTCATTTACATGGGCGGTTTCATTGGGTTCGGCTGCCATAGGTCTCTCCTGCTATTCCTGATCCTTTTATTCTGAAATTGTATCACCAGTCAGTAGAACCGTCAATTTTTTTCATGGTGCCTGTTAAAAATTATCACAAATCATTTCGTTACGTATGAGCCAGTTCCGGAATTCTTAAACAATCCCGCTCAATACTAATTAACGCTGAACCTTTTACATGCAGCACGGTATCATTTGCCCCCGTCTTTCTGCATGTAAACCCCTGTTTATCAATAGGAGTAAAGCCCAGAACCAGCGTCTTTACCTCTCTGCCGAAAGCAGCCGCAATCCGGTTTACATCCACCTGTTCAGGAGCAAAGACCTGGTGGAGATGCAATTGTCCATTCTGAACTCCGGCAAAGACGTATGCATCACACTCCGGCAGGAAATATATATTTTTTCTCATATAGTCCAGTGCATAAAACATAGTAAGTTCCTCATGGCTTTCCAGCCATAGGCTGCTTTGTGGGCAGCTTTCTTTCATACTCTTTTGCAGTCTTAAAAAATCATATTTTTCTTCTAACTGAACTTTTACCGCAGTTGCATCCGTATTAATACTCACATCTTTTACATATTCGAACTCATCTGATCTTCTAAAACCAAACTTCGGATAAAAATCCAGCACACTTTCATTTGCAAATAAAAACCAGCCGTCTGCCTTTCCTTCATAATCTTTTTGGATTTCCTGAATCAGCTGTCTGATCAGACCCTGATTGCGGCAGGATTTGCAGGTCATTACCGTCCCCAGCTGTATGTAATGCTTCGGCTCCCCATTTTCTAAAAATAACATGGGGCTTACCGAAACATTTGCAAGGACCTCATGCCCTTCCAGAATCGAATAAGGAATATAATTGTCCTTCCAGTAACCGCTCTGATACCATTTTTCAAAGTCCAGACCAAATATCTGACCTGCAAGCCGGTTAAAACTCTTCCTCGCCCCTTCCTCATCCTGATATCCTTTTCTTAACACGTAACTGTCTTTCATCTTTCATTTCTCCTTTTACGAACTTGCGCTGTTATAATGCCGAATCCCATGCTTCCACACAAAAGCCGTCAGCAGCGTAAAAAACACTGCAACTGATATTCCCCACACAGCACCGCCTGCAGTCAGCTCTGCTGTGAGAAACTGAACCGGCAGGGTTGCCATGATCCCATAAGGCAGAATCATATAAAAAATTACTTTGTAAAATCCATAAAACACAATTCCCGGCAGCTGCATGCATAAGGTAAGTCCTGCCTCCTCCAGTATCACTGCATTTCCACTGGATAAGATAAAAAACGAAAGGGAGCGAATCAATACTTCAACCAGATAATATAACACGGTCATAACCGCCACCCAGAACACATATCCAAGTACCAGAAAAGGAGTGACCTTTATTCCGCCCTCTTTAATCCCATAAGCAATGATTACTCCGCTTAAAAGAAGGAGCGGAACAGACCCCGGATTAATCCGTTCAAAGGTCAGCCGCAGCAAAGGACTTACCGGTTTAGTCAGATACAGATCCATATCTCCACTCTTAATTTTATCCGGGATATTATTAATTCCGAAAAAATATATCACCATATTTAAAGCATTAATCATGGAAAATGTCCCAATATAAAGAATCATCTGACCCTTTCCCCATGTTCCGATCCGGTCCACATTGGAATAAACTGCCTGGAACACACACAACTGAATCAGGAATACACAGCTGTCGACAAAAAAAGGGCCGAAAAAGCTGAGCCGGAACATCATCAAATTCTGCAGCCGCATATCTATTAATACTCTTACCACCCGTAAATTTCTTTTCATTCTTCCCATTATATACCCGCCCCATCATACTTAATCCTGTAATTATACCACGTAACATGAATGACTGCTTGTAGAATAACGCACCAGCAGGAAAGAACCAAAAGTCCCATTCCCAGTTCTCCCTTAAGCCTTCCGATAAGCAGCATGGAAGGCAGATATGTCACATAATAAAATGGAAACGCCTTCATAACCGTGACAAACCCTTCCGGCAGCAAAGCAAGTGGGATAATGCTTCCCGTAACAAAAGCCACCAGATTGTCTTTAATCATCAGAAATGTTCCTATTTCCTCGTATTTCAATGTGAGCAGACCCAGATAGTAATTTAACTGAAACATAAAAAAAAGCCCAAGAAGAATCAAAATCACTGCTCCTGCCAGAGCAGCAGGGTCTGGCACAAATACAAACCTGATACGAAATACGAAAATCCAGATGACTGATGTCATGAAATCCATGAAGAGATAAAAAAGCACGACTCCCATTTCCATGGCGATAAAATAACCCTGTATATTTACAGGAAGGACCATATATTTGGAAAAGGTCCCATTTCTGATTCTTTGGCTGATCTCTCTGCTCACACGGGAGGACATATCCAGCTGACTAAGAAAAGAGCTGATAATATAATAAGACAGCATGCTGTTTATTGTAAACCCGGCCACCTCAACCCGGTCATTAAATATCGTTCCCCACAGCAGACAGGCAAATAAAATTTTAGTCAGAGTAAACAGAATCTGAATCACCGCATCTCCCCGCCAGGCAAGCTGGGTCTTTATAAAAATTTTAATAATTTCCAGGTATTTACGCAATTCCATTTCCCCCTTCCTGATAAATTCTCTCCACCACGGTACCAATTTCCTCCTCTTCCACGGATATGTCACTGGGCATTAAACTCATAAGTTCTCCCAGTAAGCCCGGGGCATTTTCTTTCGGTACCATGATTACCTTCTTATAAGGTGTCTGTTCCATAATCCGTGCTTCAGACTGAAACTTTGGAAGCGAAGTTGGTTCCTGAAATGTAACTGTTATTTTTTTATACTTCTGGAACCGCTCAAAAAGCTTTTCTGTATCACCATCATAGATTTTACATCCATGATTGATTACAATTGACCGTTTGCACAATGCCTTAATGTCCTCCATATAGTGGGAAGTAAGTATAATCGTAGTCCCCTTTCTTTCATTAATTTCCGCTAAAAATCCCCGGATCTGTTTGGATGCCACTGCATCTAACCCAATCGTCGGTTCATCTAAGAAAATAATCTTCGGATTGTGGAGCAGTGCAGCAATCAGTTCCATCTTCATACGTTCCCCAAGTGACAGCGTCCTGACCTGTACATGCATCAGCTCCTGCACCTGAAACAGATTTACAAAATAATCCCTGGAAGCCTGGTATTCCTCTTCCGGCAACCCATAGATTTCTTTGAACAGCCGAAGCGTATCTTCCACCGTCAGTTCAAAGAAGAGCTGGCTCTTCTGCCCCATAACGACTGCATACTGCTGTTTAAATTCATGTTCTAAATCGTTGGGATAATACCCCAATACACTTAAGAAACCGTTAGTGGGCGCAATGATTCCCGTAAGCATTTTAATCAGAGTTGTTTTTCCTGCTCCATTGGGACCGATCATACCCACAAACTCTCCTTCCCTGATCGTAAGATCCAAGTTGCTCACTGCCTGTTTCACTTCGTATTCCCGTCTCACAAGTCCCTTAATGCTTCCTATAATACCCGTCTGTTTCTTAAATCTCCTGTAATTCTTTGTTAATCCTGCAGTTTTAATGATATCCATGCCTTTTCCCCTTTTAATAAATAAAAAATGACCACCGATTCATCTGCCCCACAGGCATAAGCTTTTGCGATCTCAAATAAGATCTGCTCCCAGACAGATTTCTAAAAAAAGACAAAAAAAAGCATAACATTACCGTTATGCTTTCAAAAAGTCCGTCTGATACAGACATATATTTGGAAGGTATGCGCTTTCGCAGTGCAAAAGTCAAGCATTCAGTAAGGCAGATTAATCGGCATAGCAGCCGAAAAAGGGCAGACCAATCGCATAAAGCATCTTCGTCTTTCCTTTTCAACTATTTAATTAGTTGCGATCTCCAATACTGACACACGTAACATGCAAATACCTCTCTTTTCTTTATGATAATCTGATATTATCCTATTTGGTAATATCTGTCAATCGTTTTTCCTGATTCTGGCCGCCTGATTATTTATATGCAGCAAGAATACCAGTCTGTCCCATGCGGAATACAGATTCTACTCTGTTAAATCCGCTCTGCCTTAGCATTGAAATCTGATTTGCAACAGTACACGGTGTATCAAAATGATAATATTCCCCTTCAGGAATATTCAGCTCTTTTCTGATCCTTTTATTTTCGGCAAAGTAAAAGTCCTCCTCATCCTGATTCTCAACCATGTAGTCGCATTCAAGGTAGCGTCCATGATCCTTCAGAGCGCTAAAAATTTTTTGATATAAACCGATCTTTGCTTCATGGTTAAAATGATGCATTGTCTGAAAAGATATTGCACAGTCATACTCTTCCGTTTTCAAATCAACATCGAAATAACTTTTGCATATTAAATTAATGTTCCTGTCCGGAAAATTGTGTTTCAATTTATTAAGCATTTCCCTGGTTAAATCAACCCCTGTGACAGAAAGATCTGGAAATATTTTAAAAATCTGTTTCAGTTCCAGACCTGTTCCGCACCCCAGATCCAGTAATTTACTGCATGACACAGGGAGAAGAGATGGGATCAGTGTATACGCCTGCTCACATCCCTCTACACCAGAAAGCATGTGTTCCTCATACTCGTCAACCCGTGCCGCAAAAAAATCCTCCATCCGTTCCATTTCGGACTCACCTTTCCATTTCTAATACTATATAGATAAGACTACAGCGGATGGAGAATTTACGCAACCTCAAACTTTTCTCAGAACCATTCAGCTCCTTAAAATAACCTTTTTCGCACTGGTACAGACCTGGATATCCAGCTGGGTAGCTTTAAAAAATTCCCGAAATCTTTTAGGGCTGGTAATAATCAGCACTGGAATTTCATCTTTCATAGACAATTGTTTTTCTGTCTTTTCTCTGCGAACCACCCCAATCAGCTCTTTTACCTGCTCCCCAAATTCCAGATAAGTCTTATTGGCTTCTTTCCTGTCCCACATCATCTGGTGAATGGACAAATTTTTCTCATGGTTCCGATAAAAGTCCTGGTAAATATACTCTGTTATGAAAGGGGTATAAACTGCATACAGCTTTAATATACCAAGCAGGCTGTGATACAGAGCATATTGCCCTGAATATCGTTCCTTTACGCCATGCTTTTCCGGCTGATAGAGGCGTTCTTTTGCGATTTCAATATAGTAATCACAAAAATCTTTCCAGAACAGTTCATCAATTTCAAGTCTTGCCTGACCAATCTCAAAATCGTCTAAAAGCACCTTTACAATACCGGTGGTTTCATTTACACGCTCTAACATCCACCGGTCAATGGGAAGCAGATTTTCCGGATTAAACTCTTCTTTCTTTTCATAATCCCCCAGTTGTAAGATTGCAAATTTTGCCGCATTGTAAAGCTTTGTCAAAAATCTCCTGGATACCTTCATTTCATCTTCGCTGAAAAATGTATCTGTCCCCAGCTTATTGCTGGCTGCCCAATACCGGATAGCATCAGCCGAATGCATTTCAATAAGAGCCAGAGGCGATTCTGATCCATTGTTTTTGGATTTACTGATCTTCTCTCCTGGTTTTGCCATTACAAAACCGCTGATCATAATATCCTTCCAGGGAGTTTTCCCAGTATGGTAGAGGCTTTTTACAATGGTATAAAACGCCCAGGTACGAATAATCTCATGAGCCTGATTTCTCATCCCCATGGGCAGAATTTCACTGCTTCTGTCATAGTCCTCACCATATCCGGCATTGATGAAAGGGGTTACGGATGATGTCGCCCAGGTATCAAAAACTGCTTCTTCCGGCAGGAACTGTCTGCAACCGCAGCTGCATGCCTTCCGGGGCATTTCTTCCATTGGATTTACCGGCAGCTGGTCTTCCTCTGCAAAGACAGGTTCTTTGCAATCCTTACAATACCAGACCGGAAATGGAACTCCGAAATACCTCTGCCTGGAAATGCACCAGTCCCATTTTAAATTCTCCACCCATATCTGATATCGTTTCTTCATATAAGCCGGATGCCAGCTGATCTCATCAGCTGCCTTTAAAAATCTGTCCTTTTCAGACAATACATCGATATACCATTGATTGGAAGGAATGATCTCTACTGCACTGCCGCACCGTTCATGGACTGCAACACTATGGGAAACTGCCTCCTGCCTTACAAGGAGATTCCTGTTTTTTAATTCTTCCGCTATGGTCCGTCTCGCCAGGCTGATTTCCATTCCACCTATATAGGGAACTTCGCCGCTTATGGTTCCGTCAGGAAGAATTATCTTTTTATAAGGAAGATGATGTGTCTGGTACCACGATACATCTGCAGTGTCTCCAAAGGTTGCGCACATAACAGCACCTGTTCCTTTTTCCATAGACACCATTTCATCTGCCATAATCGGTATCTCAAAATCGTATAAGGGAACTCTGGCTGTCTCCCCAATAAATTTACGGTATCTTTCATCATCCGGATGAACAAACACGCATACACAGCCATATAAAAGCTCCGGTCTGGTGGTTGCAATCAGTAAATCTCCCAGTGACGTTTTAAAATTCAGATAGTGAAAACTGGATTCTAAGTCTCTGGTTTCCAGCTCCGCCTGTGCAATGGAGGTCTGGCACTGCGTGCACCATAAAACAGGCGACTCCTTCCTGTACGCCTTTTTCATTTTTACCAGATTAAGAAATGATCTCTGGGAAACTTTCTGGGACAGCAAAGAGACTGTCTGATAGCTCAAATCCCAGTCTACGCTGAATCCCAGTTTTTTAAAAAGACCTGTGAAATCATTTTCATACTTCTCAATCGTCTCCACACAAACATTCCGAAACTGACTTCTGGGCAGTTGTCCGGCCCTGATCTTCCTATCCCGCTCCACCAGCCGTTCTGTCGGAAGACCATTGTCATCAAAGCCCAGCGGATAGAATACATCATATCCCTGCATACGTTTAAATCTGGCAATTATTTCAGCCTGCGTATAAGAAAATACATGACCGATATGAAGCTTGCCGCTGACAGTTGGCGGCGGCGTATCAATAGAATAAACAGGCCGTTCCTTCCCCTGTCTGTACTTGTAAATTTCATTTTCTTCCCAGAACTCTGTGAACTGCTTCTCTGATTTTTGAAAATCATACTTCTTATCCATGATGGATACCTCCTGTAATTTTTACTCCAAAACAGACAAAAAAATACGCCCCAAGCTATGCTTAGGGCGAATTAACGTGTCCGCGGTACCACCTAAATTCAGAAATGATTTTCTGCTCTCAATACAATACGGGAAGACGAAAAATCTCTACCGATATCGCTTCCCCTGATAACGGTGGGAATCTCCGTTGGAGTCTAATTGGATTATATCCGTTCAATCCAAAGCTCAAAGGCTACTTCCATGCTCCCATCACGAAGATTTTCACCAGCCATCTTCTCTCTGTCCATCCGGAATCGCATGTACTCCTCCTCGTCAACGCTTTTGTCTGTGTTTGTTATCCTTATTTTAGCATATAATTTTTTGTTGTCAACGCAAAAAATAACTGTTTTTTTTACATAACATAAAAAATTTTCTCACAAACAGCAGATATTACAATTAATAGATTTGCTTTTCTCCGGCATATGTGATATACTTATATCACTTGAATAAAAAAGAACCGTCTATTGAAGAAGGGCTTTTGTTGATTTCATTCTATAATGAAACCATGAAAGCCCTTCTTTTTTCAATAGCAGCAAAATTTATTCAAATATAAAATTCACGAGGAGGATCACAATGGATACTATTACAGTAGAAAAACGTAATGAACAATTAAAGGCAAAACAATTGCGGAGAAAAGGCATTGTGCCTTGCTGCATTTTTGGAGGCAGCCTTCCTAATTCCATATCGATTCAAATGGAAGAGAAGTCTGCTGAAAAACTACTTCGTAAACTACGGCTGGGAAGCAAGATTCAGCTTAAATTAGAGGATCAGACAATCATAACACAAATTAAGGACAGCCGCAGATGTTTCGCAGACAGTAAAATTGAGTATATTGATTTCCAGGCATTGGACCCAAAGACAAAGGTAAACAGCCTGGCACACGTCATTTTAGAAAATGCCGAATTTGTTACCGGGGTACTGGATAAGATGCTGATGGAAATCCCATATGCTTCTTTGCCGGAAGATATGATTGATACTGTTACTATAGACTTAGAGGGAAAACCTGTTGGAACAATCGTAACTGTGGGGGATATTCCCGAATTCTTAAGTGACCGCATTGATCTGCAGGCAGAGACAGACAGCATTGTCTTAAGAATTACAGAAAAAAGATATGCGGCTGCAACGGATACTGAGCAGGCAGCTGAATAACGATACATAGAATAAGGGTGCTTCCAAAAAGAGCCTTGATTGTCAATTTGCAATAAGACATGACAGGCTCTGTGTTTTATTTATAAAAAGAGGTACAGGCAGCCATTACGGACAGGAACTATCATGAATACAGGAGGACCAAATGTCGGAAGCGAAACAGCAGGATGTGGATGCATCGGTTTTAGAAAAACAACTTGATTCAAATATAGGCGATCCTATAAAAATGTATTTATTACAGGCAGGGGAAGCACCTTTACTAACCCAGGAGGAAGAATACCAGCTTGCACAGCTCTCCGCGCAAGGCAACAAGATAGCAAAAAACAGACTCATTTGTTCGAATCTCAGGCTTGTGGTCAGCATTGCAAAAAAGCATGAATCATATGTTCAATCGCTAACCCTCCTTGACCTTATACAGGAAGGAAATATTGGCCTCATGAAAGCTGTTGAGCGGTATGATTATACACTGGGGTACCGGTTCTCCACCTACGCTACATGGTGGATTCGCCAGGCAGTTACCCGTGGAATCGCAGAACAGGACCGCACAATCCGATTACCGGTTCATTACAGAGAAGATGTAAACATGCTAAACAGTACCCTGCGTCAACTCAACCAGGAACAGGAATCCTTTACAACTCAGGACGTATCGGATATCACAGGATTCTCCGCAGAAAGAATAGAACGTATTATGGTGGATTCTGCATCAACAATTTCACTGGATACTCCCATTGGCGACGATAATGCAAGCTTTTTGGGTGATTTTATTGAAGACAAAACCATATTATCTCCCGAAGAAAGTGTAGTGGATGTTATGCTCAAAGAAGAAATTAACAAACAATTATTATCGTTAAAACCGAGAGAGCAGATGGTCATGAATATGAGATTTGGCCTCAATGGATATATGCCCCATACTCTGGAAGAAGTAGGAAATCATATCGGTGTGACCAGAGAACGGATACGGCAGATTGAATCACGGGCCTTACGCACACTTCGTTTACCAAACCGCAGAAAATTTCTGATTGATTTTATGTAAACCTTTGCCATAAATAGGGGGCAGGCAGCAGAATATGCTGTCTGCCCTGATTTTATCATCTCTTTTTATAACAGATAATTGTTTTCCTCATTTGCATGTTCCAATGTTCTGATTTCGAAGGTCTTGCACCCTGAAGAAATAAACGGATCAGTCTTAGCAATATTAGTGGCTTCTTCCATATTCTCAGCTAAGAAAACAACCATTCCTCCCGGATAGTCGGTGAACGGTCCGCAAAGTACAAGTTTTCCTTGAAGTTTCAGACTTTTTAAATGCTCTACGTGTTTCTTAACAAGTTCTTCATTGAGAGGCTTTTCGTTTTTCATTAAATAAACATACATGTCTCCATCATCCCCTTTACTATTTTCATTTCTTCTCAAACTTTTGTTTACCGTTCCATAATAAAGTGCGCGAGCCTGACATTTCCCTCCATCTGACTTCCATCAATTTCAAATCCACATTTTTCCGTATAGAAATTAACATTTTCTTCTTTATCCACCGGAGTGATTAAGGTAATCTTCTTCCAGTCCGAATGACTGTCCAACATATAATTAACGGCCTGAGTACCAATCCCCTTGCCCTGGTATGGAGGAATAATACAAAGACAGCCAAGATAATATTCTCCGTTTCCCTTATCTTCTACGGAAATGACTCCAGCAGCAGTATCATCACAGTAAATAATATCCTTAGGAAATTTTTCCAGGGATTCTTCCATACGTTCCCTGGACCTTCCGTAAGCGGGGCATTCTCCATACCTGATGTAATCGTCGTAGAATGCCGCATTATAAATCTGAATTAATAAATCAGCATCTTCCTTTTGTGCTTTCCTATATGATAATTTCATGGTTATCCCTCTTGATTTCTTTTTATATTCATGTTTTTTTATTGAAACTCTTTTTCAAACTTTTTAAAAAACTGATAATAAGCCTGTACATTGGAAAGCTCCGTCCATTTTTTAATATCAACCGGATCCTCATCCATATCGTAAATTTTTGCCCCCTTCATAGACAGCAGGAACGGGGAATGGGTTGCTATAACAAACTGACAATGAAAAAACCGTGCTGAATCCTCTAAAAATTTCAACAATTCCTGCTGCCGTCCCGGCGATAAACTGTTCTCCGGCTCGTCCAGTAAATACAATCCGTTTTCCTTAATCTTCTCACAAAAGAACAGATAAGCGCTCTCCCCATTGGAATGTTCCCTTACATTCCCCATCAGATTTTTTCTGATGTATCGGGATTGAGTATTACTCCGGGACATATTAACCTTCTTAAGCCGATCATAATCTTCTAATGATTTCATCTGGAAAGCTGAATACTTAGAGTCTAAATATTCACCAAACAGTTCTTCCCGCTTATGATGTATTCCCTCATTCAAAGACCTGATATTAAGCATAAAATCAAAAACATCGTCACTGGTTATAATCCGGCTGTCTTTTGGAACCAGCTCCTCCACTTCATAAGTACACAAATCCGTGTAGTCCTTGAAGAAATTAGACCGGTTGTAAAGAGCCTCCCGGGTAAGGCAAAGTTTTTCCGCAATCACGTTTAAAGCGGTTGTCTTACCCGAGCCGTTGCCCCCATATAAAATCGTAACCGGCTCAAAATCCAGCCTGGTCAGATGATTCTTTGACAGAATCTGAAATGGATAAAAGGTATCATAACAAGTTCGTTTCTCTCCCATTGTGAAGCTGTATTCCTCTTCTATATCCGGAAAAGAAAATTGTGATAAATAAATCATTTCAAACTCCCCCCTGCTTTCACTTTATCCACTATTGTACTATTTTACATGAGAGATATCCACTCTTTTTTCAAATATGCTTCATATCCGATGACCCTCTCATCAATCCTGCGGTGATAGCTGTAAGTGTAGTTTTTAAAATATTTCCCCCAAAAGCGGAGTGCAGTAGGATTTAAGGTCTCACAATCCACACCCAGATATTGAAACCCTTCCCTCTTACACACATCGCAGACATATGACAGCAGATCACCCGCCACATGCTTTCCCCGATATTCTTCTTTCATAAATGCACCGCAGATGTTTATCATCGAATTAGTTTCACTGATAAAATTCTCTCCTTCATCCTGTATTGATAAAAAGCCAATCACCTCATCCGTCCTTAAAGCTGCGAATACACGCGTTTTTTCTCCGGGAAACTGCATCATATATTGACGGATATCAGTCGGATAAAAAATCGGTGAATCCAGCAAATGGTTTACTAATCCATATCTTAAATCAAGAATACCTCTCTTTTCATCATCAATAAGCTCTGTAAAAGTAATATCACCCTGAAATGTATCTCTTATTTTAAATTCGTTCAAATTCATAACCGCATCGCTGCACCGGATTCCGAAACCATTTAATACCAGTGACCGGTCTACGAAAGGATCATCGGCATACCGGCTCAGAGCAAAACTTGTAACCTGGGCTTCTTTCATCAATTGTTCCATTGCTGCTGCCAGCAGCTTTGAGCATAGTTTTCCTCTGTCATTACCTAAAAAGGCACTTCCGCCCAATGGGGAATAGGCTCCCCTGCATATTCCGAAGAATCCTTCGATGGGTCTTGTAAATGCAAGATATCCTGCCATTTTTCCCTCGATCATTGCAGCGACTCCATAGTTTTTCCGGAATAAACCGGTAATTAATTCCCTAAGCTGGTCTGTAACGTCAATCTCTGGTAATTGTTTGATCTGCCTGCACTCACTTTTGTATTCATCTATTGCCAACTTCAGCGCTTCTTCCACATGCACCTCTTCTGCCTTAACAATCTTCATTTACCATTCTCCCCCTGTTTCATTCATTTTTGAAAAATGCCCCTGCTTTTTTTTGTTACTCTTTTTTCTTACAACAGCCTGCTGCCTGCTTTCTTTTGCCGCCTGAAACTTAGACTCCTTTTGGATTTTACGGTAGTTTTTCCATCTTTTCTCTGTCAATGTCCCATCTTCCATCGCCTGCGTCACTGCACAGCCCGGTTCCCCGTTATGGGTGCAGTTACTGAATCTGCACTGCATGATTAAATCATTGATATCAGAAAAGCTGAAATCCATCCCGTCGTCCACAATCCACATTCCAAGTTCCCGCATCCCAGGTGTATCAATAATCCTGGCTCCATTATCCATTACAAACATCTGACGGTGGGTAGTTGTATGATGACCTTTTGAATCATCTTCCCTGATTTCTCCCGTTTTCATAAGCTCTCTTCCCAGCAGATAATTGGTGAAGGTGGACTTTCCCACTCCTGATGATCCCAGAAATACAGTAGTCTTATCAGGCTCCAGATAGTGCTTTAGCTGCTCCATACCTTCACCTGTCACAGCACTGACCATGCAGATATCCACACCCATTGCAATCTGATTTACAAGTTCCAGTTTTTCTTCCGTTTCTTCTGCAATGTCTGCTTTTGTAAGGACAATAACCGGCAACCCACCGCTTTGCCACGAGGCGGTAAGATAACGTTCCAGCCTCTTTAAATTAAAATCATAGTTCAGGGACATAAGAATAAAAATATAATCAAAATTTGCTGCAATGATCTGCTCTCCCATTCCCACATCCGGGTCTTTCCTGGAAAATGCGGATTTTCGTTCCAGTGTCTTAATAATCAGACAGTCACCCAGCGGGTTGTGCTCCAATTCCACATTGTCACCAATCGTCGGGAATTCTTCCTCGCAATGATCTGTAAAATATATTCCGGCTTTTAATCTGGCATACAAATCTTCCCCATTTACTTTCACTTCATAACGTTCCCTGTGAACCGCCGTTATAAAGCCTTTCATTTTTTCTTTCAACAAGTAACCTCTCTTCCTGTTTTTCGTTGGCATACCACATTGCCAAGGTTTAAAAAGGGCATAAAAATGCCGCGGTAATAGCCCTTATGAGCTGTCACTGCGGTTGGCTTTCCAAAAAAAGGCACAAAAAAAACACATCTTATCGTGTGTTTAACAGAGTTAAGCGATATATAAGAGTCTATAGGCGGCATATTAAACATATCTGTCATATGCCCAATATTCAGTTATGCTTTCATTACCTCTTTCACAAATAATGCATCTGACATATCACATTCTCCTTTCAAGTCCACTGATGGGTTATTTTGGTAATAACACTTCCAATTACAACTAAGATAGCACAGATTCTCAGCATCGTCAATAAATACTTTTTAAACCTCCCACCATAATCTGGTGAGAGGTCTTTCATAGACACGCAGAAATAAAATTACTTATTAATTTTTACAAATCTTTTTTTGCCAATCTTCATGACATCACCGTTAAACAACACACTGTATAACTCATCTTCGTTCATTTTCTCACCATTGATCTGGATTCCGCCTTGTCTTATCAGACGAATAAATTCACTTTTACTTTTTATATAACCAAGTTCAATCAGTCCGGGAATACTGTCACTCACCGTATCTTTTTCCAGATCCAAAAGCAATAATGGTATATCATTTGGTATTGCCTTTTTGCTGAACGCCATCTCATAGTAAGAGATGGCGCTTTGCACATCTTCGTCTTCGTGGTAAAGCCCTGTAATAATTTTTGCTAACTGGAACTTAATATCCCGTGGATTGACTCCATTTAACAAATCCGCTTTTACCCTGTCAATTTCATCCGGATGTTCATCTGTCGCCAGCTCATAATATCTGATTATCAAATCATCCGGTACTTCCATTACTTTTTTAAACATAACTTCCGCAGGCTCACTCACCCCGATATAGTTTCCCAAGCTTTTGCTCATTTTCTCTACACCATCAAGTCCTTCCAGAATCGGCATAAATAAAGCAGTTTGCTGGTCAACCCCCATTGTTTTTTGTAATGTGCGCCCCATCAAAATGTTAAAGGTCTGATCCGTTCCCCCTAATTCAATATCTGCTTTTATCTCCACTGAATCAAAAGCCTGCATGAATGGGTAAAAAAATTCATGGATACCGATAGGAACTCCATTCTTATAACGATTTTGAAAATCATCCCGTTCCAGCATTCTTGCAACTGTCGACGATGCAGCCAGCTGAATGACATCTTCAAAATTCAGCTTTGAAAGCCACTCACTGTTGAATCTTACCATTGTTTTCTCTTTGTCCAGTATTTTAAATATTTGTTCACAATAAGTCAGTGCATTTTCTTTTACCTTTTCATCACTTAATGCCACTCTTCCTTTCGATTTCCCTGTCGGATCCCCTATTTTCCCTGTAAAGTCCCCAATGATAATAACTGCCTGATGTCCCAGCTCCTGCATCTGCCGGATCTTTCTCAAAACTACAGCATGCCCCAGGTGGATATCCGGTGCGGAAGGATCAAGTCCTAACTTAATAATCAATGGTTCTTCCTGCTTATAAGATTTCTCCAGTTTGACAAACAGCTCCTCTTCATTCACACACTGGTGAACCCCTTTGCAGATGATACGCATTTGCTCTTTCGGTGTTAACATAACTCAATATCTCCTTGTAATATTATTATTAATATTTGCATGCTCTATAAGAAATCCAGAAAACAAAGAGCTGAGTTAATTTAAATAAAAAAACTCCCGTCCTCATGTTTCCAAAAGGACGAGAGTTACTCCCGTGTTACCACCTTAAGTTTATAGACAACTCACATTGTCTACCTCATCGGGTACGGCCATGGCGATACCCTTGCACCTGATTACGGTGTGCTCTCCGTCGCAGCCTACTTCTTAAATCGGTTCGGTGCGCAGCTCCAAGATGTATTCACACTTTCTATCCATGAGCCTCTCATCAACCGGCATCTTTCTGTTTGGA
>JAEWPQ010000091.1 GCA_023460575.1 Bacillota bacterium | reverse complement strand
ATTTTGCTCTTCCTTTTGCTCTTCTGGCAGCTAAAACTTTTCTTCCGCCGGGAGTGCTCATTCTGGCTCTGAAACCATGAACTTTTGATCTTTGTCTCTTTTTTGGCTGGAACGTCATTTTCATAATCTACGGACACCTCCTCTTGTTACAATAGCTTATCATAGGCAATATGATGAAACATATTGAGACTATTTTAATTAAACATCAAATCAATTATATAGAACAAAGCTTGGTTCGTCAAGGGAAATATATAAGTTTTCATTTGACTGCTAATATTTTCCACATTACCTCTTTATACAGTATAATAAATAAAACTATATAATTTCCCGGAAGGGAAGCACCAAATATTAAAAAAGGATGGGTTATTACAATGAAAAGTGAACAAATCAACATCAGAGATCCTTATGTACTGCTGTCCGACGGTATCTATTATATGTACGGAACCAGGGCAGAAACCTGCTGGATGGCCGCTACCGGCTTTGACTGCTATACCAGCACAGACTTAATTAACTGGGATGGCCCTTATGAAGTTTTTCATAAACCGGATATTTTTTTTGCTGACAGAAACTGCTGGGCACCCGAAGTTCATCGTTATAAAGACTTTTATTATATGTTTGCCACATTTAAAGACACCGAAAATTATGGCGGAACTGCCATTTTAAAAGCAGACCATCCTCTGGGACCGTTCACCTTACACAGTCAGAAACAGATCACCCCGAAAGATTGGGAATGCATTGACGGAACCTTTTATGTAAGCCCCGATGGAACTCCCTACATGGTTTTTGTACATGAATGGGTTCAGATATCTGACGGGTCCATCTGCGCAGTTAAGTTAAGCAGAGATTTAAGCCATGCCATATCAGAACCTGAACTTCTTTTTCATGCCTCTGAGGCAAAAAGCTGGGTAGTGACAATTGAAAATAAAAACAGGCCCGGTAAACATTATGTCACCGATGGTCCTTTCCTTCACCGGACTGATAAGGGCCGTCTTCTTATGCTGTGGTCAAGTTTTGGCAGAGAAGGATACACCCAGGCCATTGCTTATTCTGATAATGGAGATATTGCCGGAAAATGGATACAGCAGGAGACTCTGCTTTTTGAAAAAGACGGCGGCCATGGCATGATCTTTAAAGACAAAAAGGGGGAACTCATACTTACCCTTCATACACCAAATGAGCACAGAAAGGAGCACCCCGTTTTTTATAGTCTGAAAGAACAGGACAACACCTTAATAGTTAAAGGATTATATCAATGAAAGAGGTTATTTTCACAGGTAAATGTCAGGGCATCGGTATCAGCCATGTATTAAGAGACTGTGATCTTGCTGAAACAATAGGATTTTATAAAAATGAATATCAGATTTATTATATACTAAATGGAGAACGTTTTTTTTATTATGGTAACCACAGCTACCGTATGGGGAAAGGCACACTGACCTTTATTGATAAAAAACTGATTCCTTTTACCAATGTAATCGGTGGAAACTATCATGAGCGCATTCTGATTGAACTGGAAGAGTCCTGGCTGCGTCTTGCAGGCAATGCAATGGAACTTAACCTTCTGGAATTTTTTCAGAATAATCACGGTGTTCTCCAGTTAGATGAGAAACAGCAAAACATTCTGGAGAAAAAGCTGTTCCGGATGGAAGCTGCACTGAAAAATCAGAAAACCTATGGTGCTTCAGAGGTAAAGAACCAACTGATATCCATATTTCTCATGATCTTAAATGGAGCCGGAAGTAAACCGGAATTCTATTATATGCCAAAAAGAAAAATGATGCGCTATGTAAAAGTTGCAGAAATCATACAGTATATTATGATTCATTATTCAGAAATCTTTGGTCTGGAGGATCTGTCTAAAATTTTTTATTTAGATAAAAGCTATTTGAGCAGGATTTTCAAAGAAGTAACTAATTTTACTGTCAATGAATTTATCAATTGCCAGAGAGTAGATCATGCCAGAATCCTGCTTCTTGATGATGATCTGTCCATGGAAGATATTTCACGGAAACTGGGATATGAACGGCTTTCTTACTTTGACCGTGTGTTTAAAAAATATACTGGATTAGCTCCTCTGCAATACAGAAAATCAAAGAAAAACAATGATGTTTAGTCAATCCAGTGCAAATTAAGGGATTTTTTTGATGTATTGAGGCATTCTTCCAAATGTATTGTGATTATCTCTGATTAATATTAAAATGTACCTATACAAAAAACAAATCCGGATTTTATTATTAGTACATTTTCACAATATTTTTCAGAGTAATCACTATAGGAGGATATATGAAAACAAAAAAGCTTACCGCACTGTTACTGTCTGGTCTGATGACTTTTTCTCTTGCCGGCTGCTCAGGAAACAAACCCGCTGCATCTTCTGAGTCAGTTACCCAGGATACCGGAAAACAGATAACTCTACGCATGGCGTGGTGGGGTTCTCAGACAAGACATGACGCTACAAACAAGGTTATAGAGCTCTACGAATCACAGAATCCAGGTGTACATATTGAGGCAGAATTTTACGATTTTGACAGTTACTTTACCAAGCTCGATACTTTGGTTGCAGCTGATGATGTCTGGGATATATTTCAGCTTGGTGGAAATTTCCCCAAATACATTAAAAACATTGAACCACTGGATGGATATATAAAAGACGGAATTATTAATACCAGTGACACGACCGAAAATTTTCTGGCAACAACTAAGGACAGCAAAGGTTCTCAGATTGGTATATCCATCGGTACAAATACCTATGGAATTGCTTATGACCCGGAATTATTTCAAAAAGCCGGCTTGTCTGAGCCTGATAGTGACTGGACCTGGGAGGACTGGAAAAAAAACTGTATCACCATTAAAGAAAAACTCGGTATATACGGAAGTTCAAAAATTGATCATTTTATAGCAGGTGTAACCATGCGTGCCTCTCAGACGAAAAAAGATACTAATTTCTTTAAGAAAACCAATGATGGCATAGAATCAGAAGATCCTGCCCCTTTTGCAGACTACTTAAAGATGATCAAAGAACTGACAGACGCCGGAGCCTATCCGGATGCCGGGGCTATAAAAGAAATTAAAGACATAGAGGGAGATTATCTGGTAACCGGGGATGCAGCGATGACCTGGGTTACCTCCAATCAGGTGAGTTCCATTGTCAATGCCTCCAACAGGGAAATTAAAATTGCCCCGGTACCAAGATTAACCAAAAGCGGTCCTTATGGAATGGGAGTCCAGTCCTCACAGCAGCTTTGTATTTCCAGTAATTCCAAAGCAAAGGAAGAAGCAGCTAAATTTATCAACTTTTTTGTCAATGACGTAGAAGCTAATAAAATATTAAATGGAGAACGTGGAGTTCCTATCATGTCTAAGGTAAGAGAGGCTGTGGTTTCACAGGCAGATGGCTCCGGCAAAACCATCTATGATTTTGTTGATAAAATAGGGAATTTTCCAAAAGAAAACAGCAATGTTATAAGCCCTGATCCAAAAGCTGAGATTGAAGATCAATATAAGCTTCTGATTGAAAAAGTGCAGTATGGCGATGTAATACCGGAAGATGCTGCACAACAATTACTGGATTTTTCCAAGTCAAAATTTCAGCCTTAAGTATAATGAAGAGGCAGGTAAGGATTCTCTTTGCCTGCCTTTCCTATGGAAAAAAGGAGGTAATAAACAATGAACGAACCAAAAATTAACTGGAAAAAAATCCTTTATCATAACAATACCGTAGGCTATGTTTTTTCCTTCCCTTTTCTTTTCGGATTTTTTGCATTTACATTGATTCCAATTCTTGTATCAATGTATTATTCCATGACCAACTATAAGCTTGGTCAAAATCCGGTATTTGTAGGACTTGAGAACTATAGAAATCTATTTTCAGATGACCGTTTCCTGAATTCAGTAAAAGTAACCCTTATTTATGTCATTACTTCCGTTCCTTCCAAGCTGATATTTGCACTTTTTATCGCATATCTTTTAACTCAGAAACGGCGGGGAGTAACCTTTTACCGCTCTCTATACTACGTGCCATCCCTGATTGGAGGAAGCATTGCCGTTGCTCTTGTCTGGAAAACCATTTTTTCAAGAAAAGGTCTGGCAAACACCATTCTGGCCTCACTTGGTTTTCCAAAACTCTCCTGGCTGGGTGAACCCCATCTGGCAATGGGAATACTCGTTCTCATGTCTGTCTGGCAATTTGGCTCATCTATGATTATTTTTGCAGCCGGATTAAAGGAAATATCTCCAACTTACTACGAAGCTGCTGAAATTGATGGTGCAAACAAATGGCAGCGATTTAAAGCAATCACACTCCCCTGCCTCTCCCCCATTATTTTATATAATCTCATCATGCAGACCATAACTGCCTTTATGGCATTTACCCAGGCTTTCGTCATTACACAGGGCGGTCCCAATGATTCCACTAATTTTTACGCGCTCTACGTTTACAATCATGCCTTTAAATGGTCCAATATGGGATACGCCAGTGCCATGTCCTGGGTCATGCTGGCTTTAATAAGCATTATTACATTCCTGCTTTTTAAGACATCAAAATTCTGGGTATTTA
>JAEWPQ010000090.1 GCA_023460575.1 Bacillota bacterium | reverse complement strand
AAAAAAGGGGAATCCTTTTACTTTATACCAGATAAAAAACATTACTTAAGCAGCAAGGCAGGTGCTTCCTTAATCTGGGTAAGTTCACCTCCAAGCTTTTAACAGGAGGATAAAGCTCATGGGTCAGCCACTCATTGATTTACGAAATATATCAAAAAGCTTTGACGGAACTATGGTTCTTGATGATTTAAATCTCTCCGTGAAGGAGAACACCTTTGTTACATTACTGGGCCCAAGCGGCTGCGGAAAGACCACTACCCTGCGAATCATCGGTGGTTTTGAGAGCCCCAGCAAAGGCGAAGTGATCTTTGACGGACAGAATATCACCAATCTGCCGCCTAATAAAAGGCAGCTGAACACGGTTTTTCAAAAGTATGCTCTTTTCAACCATATGTCCATTGCGGAAAATATTGCATTCGGTTTGAAAATTAAGAATAAATCCAGATCCTATATTAAGGATAAGATCAAATATGCCTTAAAGCTGGTAAACTTAGATGGTTTTGAAAACCGCAGCGTCAGTTCCTTAAGCGGCGGACAGCAGCAAAGAATCGCTATTGCAAGAGCCATCGTTAACGAACCCCGGGTGCTTTTGCTGGACGAGCCTTTGGGTGCACTGGATTTAAAACTGCGTCAGGATATGCAGTATGAGCTGATTCGTTTAAAAAATGAGCTTGGAATCACCTTTATTTATGTAACCCATGACCAGGAAGAGGCACTGACTATGTCAGACACCATCGTCGTTATGAATCAGGGTTATATTCAGCAGATGGGATCTCCGGAAAATATCTACAATGAACCGGAGAATGCATTTGTAGCTGACTTCATTGGAGAAAGCAACATCGTGCCTGGAATTATGCTAAGAGATGAGCTGGTGGAACTATTCGGTGCTAAATTCACCTGTGTGGATAAGGGATTTGGATTTAACACTCCTGTGGATGTGGTAATCAGACCGGAAGACATTGACCTGGTTGCTCCGGAGAACGGCAGCCTTCAGGGAGTGGTGACACATTTAATTTTTAAAGGTGTTCACTATGAAATGGAAGTGACTTCACCGGATGGCTTTGAATGGCTGGTACACAGTACGGACTTATTCCCGGTTGGACAAAAGGTGGGCATTCATGTGGATCCTTTTGATATCCAGATCATGAATAAGCCGGCTTCAGAGGATGAGGAGGCCGTGGGAGTCAATGAATAAGAAATTATTGTCCGGACCGTATCTTCTATGGATGATCGGCTTTATCCTGATTCCCCTTGCACTGATTGTATTTTACGGACTGACTGACAAAAGCGGAGTTTTCACGCTTTCCAATGTTCTTTCTATTACCACGGAAGAACACGCAAAGGCGCTGTGGCTATCTCTGGGATTATCCCTTTTAAGTACGGTTTTATGCCTGCTTCTGGCTTATCCCCTTGCAATTGTCCTTCGCTCCAGAGGCATAGGACAGGGAAGCTTTATCGTATTTATCTTTATCCTTCCCATGTGGATGAATTTTCTTCTCCGAACGCTTGCATGGCAGACGCTTTTGGAGAAGAATGGTGTGATTAACGGAATCTTATCCACACTCCATCTGCCAAACCAGGGACTTATCAACACTCCGGGAGCCATTATCCTTGGTATGGTTTATAACTTCCTTCCATTTATGGTTCTTCCTATTTACAACGTGCTGATGAAAATTGATGACAATGTGATCAATGCTGCCAGGGATTTAGGCGCTAATTCTGCCCAGGTGCTCATTCGGATTCTTCTTCCTTTAAGCATACCTGGTATCGTAAGCGGTATCACCATGGTTTTTGTTCCTGCCCTTACAACCTTCGTAATCTCTAATATATTAGGGGGAAGCAAGATACTTTTAATCGGCAATGTAATCGAGCAGGAATTTACGAAAGGGAGCAACTGGAACTTAGGCTCCGGCCTTTCTCTGGTCCTTATGGTATTTATTTTAATCAGCATGGCGCTTATCGCCAAGTATGATAAAAATGGGGAGGGAACGGTACTGTGATGAATCGAAAAACAGCTTTTATCAAACGTTTTATCCAGGATTTTTACCTGGTGCTTATCGTGGTGTTTTTGTATGCACCGATTGCTACCATGACAGTGCTGTCCTTTAATAATTCAAAATCACGCACCCAGTGGGGCGGTTTTACGACCAGGTGGTATACAGAGCTGTTTTCAAGCAGCACAATTATGGATGCACTTTATACAACACTGCTGATTGCATTTGTTTCGTCTCTGATTGCAGTAATTATCGGTACAGCAGCTGCCATTGCAATTAACAGCATGAAACCATTTCCCCGCTCTCTTCTCATGGGCATCACTAACATTCCCATGCTGAATGCAGATATTGTGACCGGAATTTCCTTAATGCTGGCATTTATCGCTTTCGGAATTTCCCTGGGATTTAATACCATACTGATCGCACATATTACCTTTAATATTCCGTATGTCATCTTAAGTGTCATGCCGAAGTTAAAGCAGACAGATAAAAGTACTTACGAGGCAGCCATGGACTTGGGAGCCACCTCGGTTTTGGCATTTTTCAAGGTAGTATTCCCGGACATTCTTCCAGGTGTACTTTCCGGATTCCTGCTGGCATTTACCATGTCTCTTGATGATTTTATTATCACTCACTTTACAAAAGGCGCCGGCATCAATACATTATCGACTTTAATTTACAGTGAAGTGCGAAGGGGAATTAAACCTTCCATGTATGCACTTTCCACAATTATCTTTTTAACGGTGCTGGTTCTGCTTTTAATTACCAATTTTGCACCAAAGCGAAAAAAATAACAGGAGATCACGTATATGAAAAAAAGAGTACAAACGGTTATGACAATCAGCACCCTTGCCCTGCTTTCCATTTCCCTGTTAAGCGGCTGCGGAAAATCCCAGGCTAAGGCAGGAAGCAACGGAGAGGTTTATGTTTACAACTGGGGAGAATACATTGACGAATCAGTCATTCAGGAATTTGAAAAAGAAACGGGCATCAAGGTTGTATACGACTTATTTGAAACCAATGAAGAGATGTACCCTGTCATTGAAGCAGGCGGTGTCAAATACGATGCAGTCTGCCCTTCTGACTACATGATTCAAAAGATGGCACAGAACAACCTGCTTGCAGAAATTAATTTTGACAACATCCCAAACCTCAAGGAAATCGACCCCAAGTACTTAGAGATGTCAAAGA
The DNA here is from genome assembly GCA_023460575.1 of Bacillota bacterium. GTDB lineage: Bacteria > Bacillota > Clostridia > Lachnospirales > Lachnospiraceae > Lacrimispora. The sequence goes on along the minus strand of JAEWPQ010000090.1, from coordinate 11,764 downwards.
GTTTTGACCCGGAAAATAAATATTCCGTCCCCTACTGCTGGGGAACTGTAGGAATTCTTTACAATACCAGCATGGTGGCGAAAGAAGATGCTCCTACTAAATGGTCGGATCTGTGGGATGAAAAATTCAAAGACAACATCCTGATGCAGGACAGTGTCCGGGATGCTTTTATGGTAGCATTAAAATCACTTGGATATTCCATGAATACCACCAATGAAGAAGAGATCAATGAAGCCAAAGAACTTTTAATTAAGCAGAAACCGCTGGTACAGGCTTACGTTATTGATCAGGTCCGCGACAAGATGATCGGCGGCGAAGCGGCTGTGGGAGTTATCTATTCCGGTGAGATGCTCTACATTCAGAACGAAGTAAAGGAGCTTGGCCTTGATTATTCTCTTGAATATGTAATTCCGGAAGAGGGAACCAATCTATGGCTTGATTCCTGGGTAATTCCAGCCAATGCTCCCAATAAGGAAAATGCTGAAAAGTGGATCAACTTCTTATGCCGTCCGGATATTGCTAAGAAGAACTTTGAATACATCACTTACCCCACACCAAATAAAGGTGCTTTTGACCTTCTTGATCCGGAACTGAAAAATAACAAGGCTTTATTCCCAGATGACAGCGTGTTAAAGAACAGCGAAGTATATCAATACCTGGGGGATCAGCCAGACAGCCTTTATAACGAAGCCTGGAAGGAAGTTAAATCCAATTAATAATATCAGACGGAGGGGAAACACTTGGTAGAAAATCTGGAACTTTTGTTAAGGCAGGTAGTCGATGTGGCAATTCTTCTCTTTGAATTCATGGGAGTAATTGTTATCATTGTATCGGGCATAAAAGGTATTATCAACTATGTGAAACATAATCCTGCCATACGTTTGCATCTTGCCCAGGGCATGGCACTGGGACTGGAATTTAAGCTTGGAAGCGAGATTCTAAGAACTGTAGTTGTACGGGAGCTTTCTGAGGTGGTCCTGGTTGCTGCCATCATTGTTCTTCGGGCTGCACTCACGTTTTTGATCCATTGGGAGATTAAAGTGGAGAAAGAATCAGATAAATAAAATAAGCGGAAGCTCTGTATGCAACGAATCAGAGTTTCCGCTTTTATTAATAATTTGTTATAAGCACTTCAACCGTAACTGCATCCCGTTCTTTAAACTGATAATTACAGTTAGAATAAGTTTTATCAATATAATGGATGCAATACTTCCGGCTCCATTCAATCAGAAGTTCATTGGACAGTCCCTTATGGTAAAATACATTGGACAGAGCAAATCGGATTCCATTCTGATTCAGTCTGTCCAGCAGGTCTAAGAGCGCCCGTTCTTCCTTTTCCTTCCAGTCTTTAAATCCCCGGTTACCATCATTATAATTTCCAGTGGAAATCAGATAGGGCGGATCGCAGTAAACTAAATCTTCCGGTCCAAGTTTCGAATAATCCAGTTCCGTAAAATCCCTGTTGGTAAACTGAATATTCTTTTTCTGAAGCGCCAGGCAAAACTGTGTTAAATTCTTTTCGATATTGCTGTTAAAGGAACTTCGGTTTCTCCCAAAGGGAGAGTTGAATTCGTGGCTGTTATTAAAGCGGATCTGGTGATTAAACGCATAACAGGTCAGAACAAAAAGCTTTGTTAAATCACCGGTTCGGTTATAATCAGACCTAAGAGCATAGTAACCGTCTTTATTCTGCTGGGTCAGCTGGTAGGTGCTGATAATGCCTTTAATCCTTTCTAACAGTTCCCCAGTCTCCGTAGCCTGAAACAGCTGAAACATCTCAATTAAATAATTAATCTGATCATTGCAGACAATCGCCTCAGCCTCTACATTAATCCCTACATTAAACCCTCCTGCAAACACATCCACAAATGTGCGGATATCAGCCGGAAATGCCTGAAAAACAGGTTCCAGGATCTTAAACTTTCCTCCTGTATAGTTTAGAGGACTTTTTATGTACATGGCGGCACCTGCTTTTCTATGTAAATCAAAAGTTCCTTTAAACGTTCCGTTTCTTTCACTTTCCGGCTTTTGTACCTGCGGTAAGGGATCTCATAAATCTGATAGGTCTCCGGCTTTCCATATTTTTTCATGGCCGCTTCTATCTCTTCCATTGACATCAGTCCATCTGTACTGTAGCTCAGTATGATATGGCGGTACCTGGCGTTAGAAAGCAGTTCCTCAAAGGCAGGCACTGCCTTGTTCTTCATACAGAACTCTGACTTCTGCCCTTCCGCTTCCGGTCTTTGTCCGGTGACTCCCCGCACGTTTGGATAATCATATCTGGCAGCTGTTTCCAGAACATGATAATTAGAAAAATACTGTCTGGAATTATAAGGTGGATCAATATAGAGAATATCACCTTCCAGCCGTTTTAATAAATCCGAACCATTCTCATTATAACAGCGGTTTTCCTTCCCATTGTGAGTGACCGGCAGCCGATAAAGCTCATAATGCTTATAGCTTCTTCTCTCCCATGACTTATGAAACGCGCCATAGGTTCCTGATGTATTGGACACAAAGGGGATTCCCTCTACAATACATGCAACCAGATAAAAATACTCATCTTCACTTAACAATCCGGCTGTCTTCCAGTCTTCTGCGGTACATCGTGCAAAATCAATGCGAAGTGCATTGTCATCATTTAAATACATCCGACCGCCCAAAGGTGCATATGTATTCTGAAAAAATCGCCGTTCCACAGGCAGTTCTTCCAATTCCTTCTTTTGTAATCCGTTAAAATAGTCCAGAGGATCAGCAATCCCTGTCTCTGCCTGCAAACGGGTAAACCCCGGCATCTGATCGGTCTCAACAGTTGCCCGCTGAAGCACATAAGAAAAGTACAGCAGGTCATTGGAACAGACCTGGTACCACTGTTTAAAATATCTGGCAACCGCAGCGGTTCCAGAAAATATATCACAAAAGCTTTCCGCTTCCGGTGCCTTCTCGTCAATTACACTCTTAATCTGATCCAGCAGCAGTGTCTTGCTTCCAATAAATCTCATTCTTTTCTTGCTCCCATTTCATTTTACCTGCATATCATTATAAAGTAAAATCATAAAAAACACAAGAAAAGATACACCTGCCATTTACTGCTTTCTTAAGACTTCTTTTTTTTCTGCTTTCTCAGTCTTTTTAACCTGTACATTTTTTCATCCGCTATCTTTAAGGCAGTCTCAGGCAGCAGATTCATTTCTTTTTTAATACAGATGATTCCATAGCTGACAGACATAGGGTAGCCTGACAAAATGCAGGAAAGATTCCGGTTTATACCAGCCAGCCTTTCCTCAGCCTCACCTTCCGTTAGTCCCCGGTAAAGGACCACAAATTCATCTCCGCCGAACCGGCAGACAAAATCATCCATTCCGGCAGACTCTTTTAATTCATGAGATACACATTTTAAATATCGATCTCCGTTTAAATGACCAAACTCATCATTGATTGTTTTTAATCCATCTAAATCCACCATACACAAGGCAAATGAAGATTCAGCCTTAATGTACTCATCAATGGTACTGATACAGCATCTACGGTTATTAACCCCCGTCAGATCATCCTTAAATGCCATCACTTCCAGATAAGCTTCTGTTTCTTTCTGATAAGTCACATCTGCGATCAGATGAATTACCGCTTTTGTATTTTCCCACTTAAACGGATGGGATTCCACCTGAAAGAATTTCTCTCTGCTGCATTTAAACTCGTATTTATGTTTATCTGTTATTTCTTTTGATGACTGAAGCCGTTCCATCAATTCGCACGTCTCTCCACAAAAATAATGACTGTCTTCCTTGTTATAGAGACGCTTTCTAACCAGATTGTTAGTATAAAGGATTTTACCTGTCTTTTCCTCCGTTACAACAACCCAGTCCTTTAAGCTGTTAATTATGGCCAGAAGCAGGGAATTAAACCCCCTGCTTCTAACCGCCTGCTCTATCAGCTTGTGCTCTCTTACTTTCATTTCCTTCATGCATTTGGAAAGACAGGAAATTGTCTCCTGCAGCTCCTTATATACTGGCGCTTCTCCTTCCAGCTCTCCCACCGCCGGTTTATTCAACATAATACTCCGAATCTGCTCGAGTAGAACATAAGCATCTTTTTCCGTCATTTACTACACCTTCAATCATGAGTTGAAACTTGTTTTAAGCTTTTATTTCCCAAAATCACACTTGGCTTCATCTTTTTGTAGGATTTAGGCCCGTACCTCCCTTCCATTATTACTTAATATAGTTATAATTGTCTTATTTTTCATAAATATAACCATTTTTATATAAATTTTCTTATATTTAGTGATGAAAAGGTGTACCTTTCTATATCGACACAAAAAAAACCCTTTCTATTATTTTTTTGTTGAAATATGTCGGAATTTTTATTATAATATATTATGGTTGATTTTACTCATTTAACAAGCATATTGCAATGCTGAAAAGGTACACCTTTTTAGCATTGCAATATGCTTGTCTCATTTTAAAATTCACCCTTTCTGCCATAATAAGAAGGTCAGGAGGTTAAATAACAATATGAATAATTTTTATGGTTACGTAAGAGTATCCACACTGGACCAAAATGTGGAACGGCAGCTGATTGAGCTGATTAAATGGGGAGTTTTAGAGAAAAACATCTACTGTGATAAATTATCGGGAAAAGATTTCAACCGGCCTCAGTATCAGAAGCTGAAGCGAAAACTAAAAGAGGGTGATATACTGGTGGTCAAGAGCCTGGACCGTCTTGGAAGAAACTATGAAGATATACAACAAGAATGGAGAGACATTGTTAAAATAACAAAGGCAGATATTGTAATTATTGACATGCCGATTCTTGACACACGAACAAATAAGGATTTAATAGGAACTTTGATATCGGACATTGTCTTACAGCTGCTTTCTTATGTAGCACAGGCAGAAAGAGAGAACATCAGGCAGAGGCAGGCAGAAGGAATTGCCATAGCAAAAGCAAACGGCAAACATCTGGGAAGATATCCTTCCCCTCTTCCTGATGAATTCTTCCCGGTATATGAAAAATGGCTGAACCGGGACTATTCTTTGCGGACAGCCAGTGAAGTCCTCGGGATCACCATCAGCCAGTTTAGGACTATGATAAAAAAGCGCGAAAAAGGTTTGGATAACCTGACTTGAAAATACCAGGCTGTTTGTGTTACAATAAACAGATACTAAAAGAACTATTGAAAGAAGGTGCTGTTACGAAAATACAGGAATCTGCTGAAAATTATCTGGAAGCAATCTTGATGCTTCATAGACGAAACGGATATGTCCGATCAATCGACATAGCGGGAGAATTGGAGTTTTCTAAGCCCAGCGTCAGTGTGGCAATGAAGAATCTGCGGGAGAATGGTTTCATCGAAATGGATGAAAATGGACATATTACACTGCTGGAAAAAGGTCAGGAAATCGCAGAACGGATTTACGAGCGCCACACCTTCCTTTCCGACTGGCTTATGGCTCTTGGAGTTGAACGTAAGATCGCCTTAGAGGATGCCTGCCGGATTGAACATGTGATCAGTACAGAAAGTTTTGCAGCAATTAAAGCCTTTGTAAATGGCAGAAAAAAAGGATAACGGTTAAGCAGCATTGAAAAGAGACTTTCCAATGCTGCTTATTTATTTCTCACTCCAATTTAAGAGAAGCGCCGAGTTAATAATCACTGCTAAGGATCCTGCATTATGCACCAGAGCTCCCACTACCGGATTTAACACTCCGGTTACTGCAAGAATAATTGCCGCAAAGTTAAACAGCATGGAAAACCCCAGATTATAATGGATCGTCCTCATCATTTTTTTAGAAAGGAACAGCAGATGTGGAAGTTCCTTTATCTCATCGCTCACAAGAGCAATATCTGCTGCTTCTACTGCGATATCGCTTCCTATCCCGCCCATGGCAATTCCAACAAAAGCCCGTTTTAAAGCGGGAGCATCATTTATGCCATCTCCAATCATACAAACCCGTTTCTGATCTCCCTCATAGGTATTAATCCAGCTCAATTTATCCTCAGGCAGGCACTCTGCATGAACTTCCATAATCCCAAGCTGTCCGGCAATATGCATGGCTGCGCTTTTATGATCACCTGACAGAAGAACAGGCACTGCTCCGATTTCCATTATCTGTTTGATTACCTCACCGGCCTCCTCTCTGAGCGTATCGGATAATGCAAGAAATCCAGCCACATTCCTGTCCACAGACAGATAGATGACAGTACAGCCCTGTTGAAGATAAGATTCTGCCTTTCCTCTGTGCTGCCCGTCTAATTCAATCCCGTTTTCCCACAGCAGTTCCGGATTCCCAGCCAGAATTTCCTTTCCCATAATAACTGACTTAACTCCCCGTCCCGGAATCATCTCAAATTCCTCTGCAGGCATGATACTCTCTTTCTTTTCCTCTTTGAACGAACGAAAAACTGCTTTTCCCAGTGGATGCTCAGAGCGGGCTTCCGCGCCTGCAGCAAGTGCAAATATATCCTCTTCCTCATATTCTTTCATAAAACTGACTGCAGCCACTACTTTTGGAGTGCCATAGGTTAAGGTACCGGTTTTATCAAAGGTCAGTTTACTGACTGCTGACATACGTTCTAATGCATCTCCCTCTCTGACCAGGAATCCATGCTTTGTGGCATTGCCGATTGCTGCCATAATAGCTGTAGGAGTAGCGAGAACAAGCGCACATGGACAAAATACTACCAGTATGGTAACTGCACGCATCGGCTCACCTGTCAAAAACCAGGTCAGTACGGCGGAAACCATGGCTGCTGCCACAATCCAAGTAGCCCATCGGTCTGCGACGCCCACTATTTTCGCTTTTCCTGCATCTGCTGACTGAACCAGACGTATCATTCTTTGTATAGAACTATCCTCTCCTACCCTGGCAGCCTCCATGTCAAAGGAACCGAACTGATTAACTGTACCGCTGGAAACTTCATCTCCCGGGCCCTTATCAGCAGGAAGTGATTCACCGGTCATAACGGCCTGATTCACAGAGGTTCTGCCAGATTTAATCACCCCGTCAGCAGGAACAGTCTCTCCCGGAAGCACTCTCAAAAGATCTCCTTTCAGAACCTCTGCCGCCGGTATGATGGTTTCCATGGATCCTTCCAGCCGCCTTGCTGTGCGGGGCGTTAAATGAACCAGTTTTTCAATCCCATCTCTCGCTTTTTTCACTGTATACTCTTCCAGAAATGCCCCCAGCTGCATGATAAAGGCGATTTCTCCGGCTGCAAATATTTCTCCTGTTACAACAGAAGCAATCAGAGCAATCGATACCAGCACATCAGCTTTGATATCAAACTCAGTGATTAAACCGATAAACGCCTCCAAAATGATGGGTATTCCGCAAAGAAGAACTGCAGTCCACGCTGGATCAAAGGGAACCGGCGCCAGATGAAAAAAGCTGATAACAAGTGCAAGTGCAGAAACTGCCAGACTTGCTTTTTCCCTTAAAGGCCCTCCCCATTCCAGAATCTCTTTTATTTTATTCATAATCTTCCTCCCATACATACCCATGGGGGTATATGTATTTACCTGACAAATATACCCCCATGGGTATTAATTGTCAAGTGGAACTGAAAAAATACATAGTCAATTTTATCAGATTGAAAAAAATACACTTTATGCTATACTGTGATTATCTGAGCGAAACATGGCTGTAAATAAAAAATAAAATCTGCTTGAAATAACACCGCTCCGCACAAATTGTCAGGCGGTTAAAATTATTTTCCCGTATTATAGGTTCTATACGAACTATTTTCACGTAAAATGAAAAACTCATAAGCGGGGAGTAAACATGAACAATGATTTTATAAATCTGGATAATTTAATTAAAAGGGATTATGATAATATTGCCGGTATTGTTGTACAAAAAAAGGGCGAAATCGTTTATGAACGTTATTTTGACGGTTTCACCTCTAAAGATACCATTCACACTATGTCGGTGACAAAAAGTATAATATCGGCACTGACAGGCATCGCCATAGATAAAGGCTATATTAAAAGCACCGATCAGAAAATTTTGGAATTTTTTCCTGAATACAAAATTAAGCGTGGAGAAAAAACGATACAGCATATCACCTTAGAAAATTTGCTTACAATGACCGCACCGTATAAATACAAATCAGAGCCTTACACAAAGGTTTATACCAGTGATGACTGGACGAGAGCTGGTCTGGATTTATTAGGTGGGAAAGCCGGCATAACCAGGGAATTTAAGTATTCCACTGTGGGAACACAGATTTTATCCGGAGTCATTAAAAATGCCACAGGCAGTTCAGTATCCGATTTTGCAGGGGAGTATTTGTTTGATCCTCTTGGCATCAAAGCTCCTGGCAATACCAAAATAAGCAATAAAGAAGAACATTTTGCATTTTTAAAGGACAGACATGTAAGCGGCTGGGCCGTAGATCCAAAGGGCGTGAATACGGCTGGCTGGGGGCTTTGCCTGACGCCTCGTGATATGGCAAAAATCGGGCAGCTATATTTAAACAACGGCATTTACGAAGACCGGAAGATCTTATCAGGTAAATGGATTGATGACAGCACAAAGGAAAAAAGCCGCTGGGGTGAACTGCCTTATGGTTATTTATGGTGGATTGCTGATTATGATGGATACCATTGTTACTCGGCTATTGGTGACGGAGGGAATTTTATATTTGTCAACCAGGATAAAAGTATTGTTGTCGCTATAGCAGCCCGGTTTGTGCCGAAATACAAAGTTAAAATTGAACTGGTTACCAGGGAAATTATTCCCTTGTTTGAATAAAACCCGTTCATTATCAGAAATCAGGCAGGTAAAATAAAATGAATTGGATCAGCGGAATACAAAAAGCGGTTGATTACGTGGAAGAACATATTACCATGGATCTGGATTTTAGTGAGATTGCAAAACAGGCTTATTCATCAAGCTTTCATTTTCAGCGTGTATTTGGAATTCTTTGCGGATTCACGCTGGGAGACTATATCCGTATGCGCAGACTTACTCTTGCCGGATTGGAACTGGCTGCCACAAATATCCGGATTCTGGATATCGCTGTAAAATACGGCTACGACACACAGGAAAGCTTCAGCCGTGCTTTTACACGTTTTCATGGCGTATCTCCCTCTCAGGCGCGGAACGGAGCCAGTTTAAAGTCTTTTTCCCGCCTTTCTGTAAAACTGATACTGACAGGTGCCAATGTAACGGATTACAGAATTGAAAAGAGAGAAGGCTTTCAAATGATTGGCAGACCTCTGCTATTGTCCGGCAAAAAGGAACTGACCTCTGCCAGGATATCTGATTTCTGGCAGCAGTGCCGTATGGATGGAACAATTACGGAGCTGTCCAGATACATTTCTGAAGCTGATATATTTGGTGAAAACATTGCTGGGGCGAGTTTGGGTAAGGATGCCCCTGATTCAGGCTTCCCCTATGCCATTGGCGTTCACTATAACGGCATTCCGGCTGATAAAAAGGATTTGATTGTATGGAAAATTCCAGCCCATACCTATGCTGTGTTTCCATGCGTTGGATCAATGCCGGAAACATTTACCCGGCTGTATCAGCAAATTTACAGTGAATTTTTTCCTGCCAGCGACTATGAACCCTGCGGTGGTACAGACTTTGAATCCTATCCGTCCGCTGACGTGAAGAATCCTTTCTATACCTGTGAAATATGGGTTGCTGTAAAAAAGAAATAACAGGACAGCCGATTTTTACGGCTGCCCTGCTTTTACTTTCGAGTCATGTCATATTGGCAAAACGTTCCACCGCCTTAGTAAAACTCTCAATGGTCTTATCTGCGTCTCCATGCTCAATTCCATCTCTGACACAATGATTAATATGTCCCTCCAGAACAACCTGACCAACCCGGTGCAGCGCTGATTTTGCTGCATTAATCTGGGCAAGCACATCTTCACAGGGAACATCTTCGTCTACCATACGGTCAATAGCCTGAACCTGGCCAATGATCTTTTTTAAACGCCGATGAAGATTATCGGCATCCATACACTGTTTCATTCTGCACCTCCGGATACCATAAGGGGTATCTGTATATTATGATTGATTCCATTGGCATTGTCAATATGGTTCAATCTATTTATATTTATCGATAACGGGCTTTAATCTGTTCCAGAAGTTCTAAAAAATCCGCCTGATATTCCACCGGCTCAATAATCCGCACACAATCCCTGAATCCAAGCAGCCAGCTGAACAAAGACGCCTTATCCGACCATTCAATCTTCATCGTCAGCTTTCCGTCCGCGCTCTCCCGAAAGCTGTCAATGCCGAATTCTTCTATGAGACGCCATTTCATGGTTTTATCAAATTCTGCTGTGATATTTACTTCATTGGTCCATTGAACATCACCGGGGTCCATACGGTATAGGGGAATCTCCCTCTCGGCAATATCCTCATCCGTGCATTGTATTTTAGCCATCCGGTGCAGCTTAAACATGCGGAAATCATCTCTCAGCAGACAATATCCCCAAACATACCAGGAAGACCATTCAAATATCAACAAACGGGGCTCTATGATCCGTATGTTTTCCCCTCCAGGAGAGAAATAATGAAATTCAATCCTCTTTTTTCTTTCTATCGCATCCTTGATCAATTCAAATTTAGGCGGAAGGGAGGAGTGATACCACGAGCTTAAATTAATGACAACCGGTCCGCTTGCGCCTACATACTCATTGCTTCCACAGGAAAGCTTATCCATGAGAAGCTGATACCGGTTGCTTCCTGACACGCTGTCGAGGCTCTTTAACCCGGAAAGAATTGCCTGTATTTCCGTTGAAGTAAATAGCGTCTTATCTACCTTATAGCCTTCTGCTATGGAGATTCCCCCATTTTTCCCCTGCTCAGTGACAATAGGAATCCCAGCCTTGCATAAGTTCTCCACATCACGGTTTATAGTTCTTCTGGATACCTCAAACTTCTCTGCCAGATAAGGGGCTGTCACCTTTTCTTTTTGGAGCAATATGGATATCATTCCAATCAGCCTGTCAATCTTCACCTCATAGTCCCCCTTTTTTTTGCTATTATAACATGAACTTTCCTATCGCAAAATACCAAAAACAGAGGCTATCGCAAAATGAATGCCCTATTTTGCAAAAGCCTCTGACAGATTTAATATTTTGCTGAATCATGTATATACGTGACCGGGATTATATCGTCTTGCGCTGGCGCCATATATTCCACTGTATCATTATATTCCGGTACCTCAACTGTAGCTGCGGCCTCATAGCGTACACTCTCCTGGGCTGCCGGAATGTATTCCCCCTGAAGTCTGAATTTCTCAACTTCCTGTTTTAATATCTGAGCCTGGGCATCCAGTTCTTCGCTGGAAGCAGAACTTTCTTCTGCTGTTGCCGCATTCGTCTGGACTACTGTTGATACCTGGGTCAGCCCCTGATTAATCTGCTCAATCGCCTCCACCTGTTCATTAGAGGCTGCTGCAATCTCCTGAATGGTATGCTCTACCTGTCCCGACTTTTCGGCTGCTGCTTTCAAAATCCGGGTTGTTTCATAGGCGATCTTTACTCCTTCTGACACGGTCTGAACTGAATGACCGATAAGCTCTGCGGTCTGCTTGGCCGCTTCTGCAGATTTACCGGCCAGATTACGTACTTCATCGGCCACTACTGCAAATCCCTTGCCGGCTTCTCCAGCTCTGGCTGATTCCACCGCTGCATTTAATGCCAGTATATTGGTCTGGAATGCGATATCCTCTATTACCTTGGTAATGCTTGAGATCTTTTCAGAGGACTGTCCGATTTCCTTCATGGAATTATCCA
>JAEWPQ010000089.1 GCA_023460575.1 Bacillota bacterium | reverse complement strand
CCCACAGGCTCAATTGAGGCAAAAACATAGTCCTGATTTGCCGAACGGACTCTTCCGGTATCCGTCATAGCACAAGCCTTCATCGTAATATTCTCACTTCCTTTTACTCCTGATTTAAAAAACTTTTCCGCAGCTGTCCGCAGGCACCGTTAATATCCCTGCCCATTTCTCTTCTTATAGTAACATTAATTCCGTTTTTTTCAAGGAGATTTTTAAATGCTTCTATTGCCTTCCTGTCCGATTGCACATAATCCCGTTCCTTAATCGGATTGACAGGGATCAGATTAATATGTCCATGCTGGGTTTTTAAAAGAGCTGCCAGTGCTGACGCCTCTTTTAAATTGTCGTTTACGCCGCTCACAAGGCTGTATTCAAATGTGATTCTTCTTCCGGTTTTTTCAAAATAAGTCTGGCAAGCCAGAAGAACCTCGGCAAGAGGATAGCGGTTGGCTACCGGCATCAGGCTTTTACGTACTTCATCACTGGGCGCATGAAGGGAAAGAGCCAGTGTGATCTGCAGTTTCTCCTCAGCCAGTTTATAAATTCCCGGCACAATTCCGCAGGTGGAAACTGTTACGTTTCTCTGACTGATATTTAAACCATGTTCGTCGGTAAGAAGACAGATAAACCGCACCAGATTATCATAATTATCCAGAGGTTCTCCCGATCCCATAACCACAACGTTGGATACCCGTTCTCCAGTAAGTTTCTGAATCCGGTAAATCTGATCCAGCATCTCGGCAGGGCTTAAATTCCGCTCCAGCCCGTCAAGTGTGGACGCGCAAAAGCGGCAGCCCATGCGGCACCCAACCTGAGAAGAGATGCACACAGAATTGCCGTGCTTGTATTTCATCAGTACGCTTTCAATCACATTGCCATCGGAAAGGCCAAATAAATACTTTCTTGTTCCGTCTATCTGGGAGATTTTTTCTTCTACAACAGTAAGGGTAGAAAGGTCTGCCCTCCCAATCAGTGTTTCTTTCAGAGATTTTGGAAGATTCGTCATTTCCTCGTAGCTGGCAGCCAGCTTCTGATGTATCCATTCGTACAGCTGTTTTGCACGAAACGGTTTTTCTCCGGCAGACACCATGAAAGCCGTCAGTTCTTCCAGATTAAGAGACTTAATATCTGTTCTTTCTGTTCTTTCCATTCTATTCTACCTTTTTTCGTAATACACCGATAAAGAATCCGTCACAGGGATGAATACCCGGCAAAAGCTGCATATATCCCTGTTTCATGGTATCTATCTGAAACCGGTCTTTAAACGTTCCTTCCAGGTCAACAGCCTGAAATGGAAAATTCTCTAAAAACCATGCCATGTTCTCTTCATTTTCTTTTTTATCTATGGTACAGGTGCTGAAAATAAGCCTTCCTCCCGGCTTTACATAAGTCTGTACAACCGAAAGTATCTCCCTTTGGAGGGAAGCAAGTTCATCTAAATTTTCAGGTTTAATCCTGTACTTTATATCAGGCTTGCGGCCCATAATTCCCAGACCCGAGCAGGGAAGATCCGCAAGTACAATATCAGCTTTGTTGGCAGATTCAGGATCAGGTACCAGCGCATCCCATACCTTAGTCCTTAAATTGTCAAAGCCGCACCGGTCAATGTTTTCCTGGATCAGGCCAACCTTATACTCTGTTAAATCCCTTACTTCAACCAGACCTGTCCCTTTAAGTTTATCTGCCAGATGGATGCTCTTTCCTCCCGGAGCACCGCAGACATCAATGCAAAAATCTCCTTCTTTTGGATCTGCTGCCTCTCCCACAAGGGCAGAGCTTAAATCCTGAACCTGAATATATCCTTTTTGAAACGCTTCCAGACCTTCTAAATAATCATATTTTTCTAAAATTATTATATCTTCTGAAATACCCGTCTCTGCCACCTGTACGTCCTGTTTTCTCAGACTGGAAAGAATCTCCTCTTTCCCTGCTTTTGAACGGTTCAGACGTACAATGGTTTTACTGCTTTCTAAAAATGAAGCCATAATTGATTCAGCTGTCTCTTTTCCATAATCCTGGGTCCACATGGATACGATCCAGGAAGGAACAGAATAACGAACGCTGTCATCCGGCCAGACCAGAGTTTCTTTATTTCTTGAAATGTTTCTCAAAACTCCATTTACAAATCCTTTGAGTCCGACGAATTTACGTTTGGCTGCAAGCTTCACTGCCTCATTGCAAACAGCGGAATCCGGAACCCGGTCCATATATAATATCTGATAAACCGACATCCGCAGTATGTTGCGGATGACCGGTTTCATCTTTTTCACCTTTGTCGAAGAAAAAAAGTCAATGACATAATCAATTTGTATTAAGTATTCTACTGTTCCTTCAACAGTCCTGGTTATAAAGGAACGTTCTGCTTTATCCAGATACTGGTATTTATTTAAGGCCTGACGCAGGATTAAATGGCTGTATGCAGAACGTTCTAAAATTTCCATAAGAACATCCAGTACAATCTCCCTGCTGTCTGTGTCTTTAGTCATTATCTCTTCTTCCTCCAAATAATATAACAAGTCTAAGCAGCTGAAGAACCGTTGCTGCAAGTGCAGCAACATAGGTAAGAGCCGCTGCTCCAAGCACTTTTCTTGTATGGGATAATTCTTCGTCTCCCAGTATTCCTACCTGCCCCAGTAAAACCACTGCCCTCCTGGAGGCATTAAACTCAACAGGCAGTGTTACCAGCTGGAATAAAACTGCAAGCGAAAATAAAATCAATCCGATGTTTACCAGAGGTGAACCTGCACCACTGATAAAAAAGCCCAGTAAAATAATAGGCAAAGCAGCCTGGGAACCGATATTGGCAGCCGGAACAATAGCACCTCTTAACTTCAAAGGCACATATCCTGTATTATCCTGCATGGCATGTCCGCATTCATGGGCTGCCACTCCGATTGCTGCAACTGAAGTTGAGTCATATACGGAATCCGATAAATTAACGGTCTTCGTCCTGGGATCGTAATGATCAGACAATTTTCCGCTGACCGGTCTTACCTGAACATCATAAATGCCCTGGGAATTTAAAAGACGCTTCGCTGCCTCTGCTCCTGTCATACCGGACATACTTCTCACTTTGGAATATTTATTAAAAGTACTGGTTACCCTGGCAGATGCAACCATGGATAACAACGCACCAATGATTACAAAAATCCAGGTTGGGTCCATATAATACCCCATCATTCCACCATAATACATAATCAGATTCTCCTTTCCCGAAAATACTGCCTGTATTCCTTACATATGTTTAAAAACAGTTCCATTCTCGATCTGGTAACCCCTTAAAAAGGCACCGATCTCCATCCGCTTCTTTCCCTGCAGCTGAAGTTCTTTAATGGATAGTCCGCCTTTGCCG
>JAEWPQ010000088.1 GCA_023460575.1 Bacillota bacterium | reverse complement strand
AAATCACCAATAGGAGGACCATGGTAAATGACCAGAAGTAAAATGCGTGAACACTGCTTTAAGATGCTTTTCTGCGCTGATTTTCATCCTGCAGACGAGCAGCTTTGGCAGATTAATCAATTTTTTGAGGAACCAAAAGAGGATGATTTCAATACGGAAGGTGTAGAAGAAATTGTTCATGACGTAGATATGAGTGATGAGAATTCTGCCTTATTAAAGGAAAAGACAGAGTCAGTCATGAATAAAATTCCGGAACTGGATGAAAAGATCAATGAGGTGGCGGAAGGCTGGAAGACAAAGCGTATGGGAAGGGCGGAGTTAACCATTCTGCGACTGGCTCTTTATGAAATATTATTCGATGAAGATGTTCCGGAAAAGGTAGCCATTAACGAGGCAGTGGAACTGGCTAAAAAGTACGGTGGGAACGAAGCTCCGGCTTTCATTAACGGAGTTCTGGCAAAGCTGGTGTAATTATGGCAGGTGTTTATTCCGTAACCCAGATTAATGCTTATATTAAAAATATGTTTGCCCAGGATTTTGCACTGAACCGGATTTCCATTAAAGGGGAAGTGTCCAACTGCAAATATCATACTTCCGGTCATATATATTTTACCTTAAAAGATAAAGCCTCTTCTATTTCGGCAGTGATGTTTGCCGGATCCAGGAAAGGTCTTTCCTTTCATCTGGAAGAAGGACAGCAGATCGTTGCAAAGGGAAGTGTTGAGGTCTATGAGAGGGACGGAAGATACCAGCTTTATGCCCAGGAGATTACGAAAGAAGGAATGGGAGATTTATTTGAACGTTTCTTAAAGCTTCGTAATGAACTGGAGGAGATGGGGATGTTTTCCCCTGAATATAAAAAAGAAATTCCCAGATATGCAAGGCGCGTGGGAGTAGTGACTGCCCCTACAGGCGCTGCAATCCGGGATATTATGAATATATCCGCCAGGCGGAACCCCTTTGTACAGCTTTATCTTTACCCGGCTCTTGTACAGGGCAGCGGTGCTGCAGAAAGCATAGTAAAAGGAATTGAAATGTTAGACCAGATGGAACTTGATGTTCTCATTGTGGGAAGAGGCGGCGGGTCGATCGAGGATCTGTGGGCATTTAATGAAGAAGCTGTTGCCAGAGCAATTTTTAACTGCTCTGTACCCGTAATTTCAGCAGTTGGCCACGAAACTGATGTGACCATAGCAGATTATGTAGCGGACATGCGGGCTCCCACCCCTTCGGCAGCTGCAGAGCTTGCAGTGTTTGATTACAGACAGTTTAAAGAACAGACGGACAGCATCCGGTATACGTTCAGAACCATGATGGAGAGGAAGCTGGAACGCTGCCGTTTTTCCATCAGACAATATGAGTTAAAATTAAAGTATTTTGATCCAGAACGCAGTATTCGTGAACAGCGGCAGCGGCTTCATGATCTGGAAGAGAAGTTAAAAAGCCTGACTCTCCAGCAGATTGGAGCTGAGAGGAGGCATCTTAATGAATCAGCTTTTCTTATGAGCCAGTTCATTAAGAAGCAGACTTTACGGGACAGGCACAGGCTGGAACTGCTTGCCGGACGTCTTCATGCCTGTTCGCCTCTTGGCAGAATAGGCGGCGGATATGGTTTTATCACTGATTCAGAAAACAGGAGAATCGACTCCGTTATGCAGGCAGAGACCGGGGATACTCTTCGTCTTAAACTGCGGGATGGAATGATTGAAGCCGTAGTGTCAGGGGTGGAACCGTCAGAAGTGTCAGAAGCAGACAAATAAGGAGAATTAAGCTTATGGCAGTGAAAAAAGAAAGAACCATTGAAGAGACCTTAAAGGATTTGGAGGAGCTGGTCAAAAAGCTGGAAAGCGGGGAAAGCTCTTTAGAGGAATCTTTTGAGTATTATGAGACAGGTATGAAGCTTGTCAAGTCCTGCAATGATAAAATAGATAAAGTGGAAAAAAAGATAATTGTGCTGGAGGAAAATGGTGAAGAACATGAACTTTCATGAAGAACTGTCCGGACGGACCAATGAAGTCTGGAAGATTGTGGAGAGCTTCCTTCCGGCTGTAGAAGGATATCAGAGCACCGTTCTTGAGGCGATGGATTACAGTATGCGGGCCGGAGGAAAGAGGCTGCGTCCCATGCTGATGCAGGAGACATACCGCCTTTTTGGAGGAACGGGAAAAGAGATAGAACCCTTTATGGCAGCCATAGAGATGATTCATACCTCTTCCCTGATTCACGACGATCTCCCGTGTATGGATAATGACACCCTTCGCAGAGGACTTCCTACTGCATGGGTGAAATTTGGATATGATATGGCAGTGCTGGCAGGTGACGGTCTTTTGATTTATTCCATGGAGACGGCAGCGAAGGCACTTAACTTTTCGGACAGGCCGGACCGGGTTGCCAGGGCTATGGGAATTCTGGCGCAAAAGACTGGAATATTCGGCATGATAGGCGGACAGACCGTTGATGTGGAGCTGTCTGGAAAGCCGATTCCAGGCGATAAGCTGGACTTCATCTACCGGTTAAAGACGGGAGCACTTTTGGAGGCTTCCATGATGATTGGAGCGGTGCTTGGCGGAGCGGGGGAAGATACGCTAAAGACAGTGGAACAGATGGCATCTAAAATCGGACTTGCATTTCAGATACAGGACGATATTTTAGATATAACCAGTGATGCAAAGACTTTGGGAAAACCCGTATTCAGTGATGAAAAAAATCATAAAACCACCTATGTAACATTGGAGGGAATGGAACAGGCGAAGAAGGCTGTGGAGAGAATTTCCGAGGAAGCAGTTGCCTGCCTTCAAAAGCTGCCGGGAGAGAACAGCTTTCTGGAAGAACTGATCCGGATGCTGGTTTACCGGGAAAAATAAAGGATTAAAAAAATTATGATACTGGAACTGATTAACGGACCTGACGATATTAAGAAATTCTCCAAACAGGAGCTGACAATTTTAAGTCAGGAAATCCGTGATTTTTTGATAGAAAAAATAAGTACAACAGGCGGTCATCTGGCCTCTAATTTAGGCGTGGTGGAGCTGACCATGGCAATTTATCTTGCTTTTGATCTTCCGGAGGATAAGATTGTCTGGGATGTGGGGCATCAGTCCTATACCCATAAAATTTTAAGCGGAAGAAGAATGGAATTTGATGAACTGCGCCAGTACGGCGGCATGAGCGGTTTCCCAAAGCGTAAGGAAAGCCCTTGTGATGCCTTTGATACCGGACACAGTTCCACTTCTATTTCTGCCGGACTTGGACTTGCCCAGGCAAGAGATGTGTTGGGAGAGGACCACTTTGTCGTTTCAGTAATCGGAGATGGTTCCTTAACAGGAGGAATGGCATACGAGGCTTTAAATAACGCAGCCCAGATGAAAAAGAACTTCGTCATTATCCTGAATGATAATAACATGTCCATTTCCGAAAACGTGGGCGGCATGTCCACCTATTTAAACAGCATACGGACCGGCAGCGGATATCTGGATTTAAAAAAGCACGTAACCAATACCCTTTCCAGAATTCCGGTTATTGGGGAACAACTTATTGATAAAATCAGCCGGACGAAAAACGGCATTAAACAGCTTCTGATTCCCGGTATGCTGTTTGAAAATATGGGGATCACCTATTTAGGCCCGGTAGACGGTCATAATGTAAAGGCTCTTACAAGGGCCTTAAAAGAAGCAAAAAATCTGGATCATACCGTACTGGTTCATGTGATTACCAAAAAGGGAAAAGGATATGCTCCGGCAGAAAAATATCCATCCAAATTTCACGGAGTGGAGCCCTTTGATATCCTGACTGGCAGGCCCAAAAAAGAAAAGAAAAATTTAAGCTATACAGATGTGTTTTCAAAGACCATCTGCCGTCTGGCAAAAGACGATAAGAAGATTGTGGCTGTTACCGCTGCGATGCCTGACGGAACCGGTTTAAAACGATTTTCCAGTTTGTACCCGAACCGCTTTTTCGATGTGGGGATTGCAGAAGAGCATGCGGTGACTTCAGCGGCGGGAATGGCAGCAGGGGGCTTAAAGCCGGTAGTGGCTGTTTACTCCTCATTTTTGCAGAGAGGCTTTGACCAGGTGCTGCATGATGTGTGCATTCAGAACCTCCCGGTGGTATTTGCGGTTGACCGGGCCGGTCTTGTGGGCAGTGACGGAGAAACCCATCAGGGAATCTTTGACCTTTCTTTCTTAAGTGCCATACCCAATATGAGCATATTTGCACCGAAAAATGACTGGGAGCTGGCAAAAGGGCTGGAATTTGCGTTTTCCATTGACAGTCCCATCGCAGTGCGCTACCCGAGAGGAGCGGCCTATCAGGGGCTGGAGGATTTTAAAGCACCTATTGAATATGGAAAAGGCGAAATCATTTATCAGGAAAAGGATATCGCCCTTCTGGCAGTGGGAAGCATGGTAAGCACAGGCGAGCACGTAAGGCAGAAGTTAAAAGCGGAGGGGTGGAACTGCACTCTTGCAAACGGACGCTTTATCAAGCCCTTTGATAAAAAGCTGATCGATGATCTGGCGAGCAGTCACTGGCTGATTGTGACCATGGAGGAGAATGTTCTTCAGGGTGGATTTGGCTGTCAGATCAACGGTTACATTCATGAGCACTATCCTGATGTAAAGATATTAAACATTGCCCTGCCGGATGCATATGTGGAGCACGGAAACGTTTCACTGCTGCGCAAAGGACTTGGGATTGACAGTGATTCCATAATCTGGCGTATGAAGAAGGAATATTTAGATATGGAACGCCAGAACAGGGAATGGAAGGATAAGATGAATTGAAATGAAAGAACGTTTGGATGTGCTATTAGTAAAACAGGGACATGCGGAGTCCAGGGAAAAGGCAAAGGCCATCATCATGTCCGGTATCGTATACGTAGACGGTGATAAGGAGGACAAGGCAGGTACCACATTCGAGGAGACTGCAGTCATTGAAGTCAGAGGCAGCACGTTAAAATATGTGAGCCGCGGCGGGTTAAAGCTAGAAAAGGCCATGACTCATTTTGACGTCACACTGGAGGGAAAGGTTTGTATGGACGTTGGTTCTTCTACCGGCGGATTTACAGACTGCATGCTTCAAAACGGTGCTGTTAAGGTTTATGCTGTGGATGTCGGTCATGGACAGCTTGCATGGAAGCTTCGCAATGATGACCGGGTGGTCTGCATGGAAAAGACCAATATCCGTTATGTAACGTCTGAGGATATTAAGGACAGGATTGAGTTCTCTTCCATCGATGTATCCTTTATCTCCCTTACCAAGGTACTTTTGCCGGTTAAAAATCTTCTTACGGAAGATGGGGAGATCGTCTGCCTGATTAAGCCGCAGTTTGAGGCAGGCCGTGAAAAGGTGGGCAAAAAAGGTGTAGTAAGAGAAAAATCCGTACATCTGGAAGTGATCCGGTCGGTGATATCCTATGGAATAAGCATTGGATTTGAGATTCTTCACCTGGAGTTTTCTCCCATTAAGGGGCCGGAAGGAAATATCGAATATCTGCTCCATTTAAAGAACCATCCGGATGGAGAGAACTTTTCGGATTACAGTGTAAATCCTGAAAAAGTGGTGGAAGAAGCTCACAAAGACTTAAGCGAAGGCAAATAAGGAGTCTTAGAATGAAACATTTTTACGTAATCATGAATCCGGATAAAAAGGGAGCGCGGGAGACCGCGGATCAAATCCGGGAATTTCTCACTGCCAGGGGGGCAGTCTGCCTGATCGGCAGCGGAGAAAAGGTAGATTGGCAGGCAGGAAAGCATTACACCGATTCAGCCATGGTGCCGCAGGAAACGGAATGCGTGATTACTCTGGGGGGAGACGGAACTTTAATTCAGGCAGCCAGAGATTTATCCGGACGCAATCTTCCAATTCTTGGGATTAACAGGGGAACACTGGGTTACTTAACCCAGGTGTCCAGGACCGAAGACATTGAATCAGCCCTTTTGGCCCTTTATTATGATGACTATAAGCTGGAAGAGCGGATGATGTTAAGCGGAAGTGCATTCAGGGAAGGAAAAGAGATTTATAGTGATATCGCTTTGAATGAGATTGTCATTACAAGAGGCGAATACTTAAAGATGCTTCAGTTTAAGGTGTTTGTAAACGGAGAATTCTTAACGGAGTACAGAGCGGACGGGCTTATTGCAGCAACTCCCACAGGTTCCACTGCCTACAATTTATCTGCAGGCGGACCGATTATTGTACCCG
Source organism: Bacillota bacterium (assembly GCA_023460575.1). Lineage (GTDB taxonomy): Bacteria > Bacillota > Clostridia > Lachnospirales > Lachnospiraceae > Lacrimispora. The sequence continues at coordinate 6,720 of JAEWPQ010000088.1, read as the reverse complement.
ATTCCAGGATGCTGGTGCTCACGCCCATCTGTTCCCATGCACTCAATGCCAGAAGCATCGTACTATCTGCAGAAGACAGGATACGGATTGAAATTTTGGGGAAGGAAGGAATCAGCCAGGCAGCGGTATTTGACGGAGATTCTGCTGTAAGCCTATTGCCTGGGGACTGGATCAATCTTGGACAAGCTGAGATCAAAACAGTCTTAGTAAAATTAAAAAATTTATCATTTTTGGATAATCTTCGAAACAAGATGGCTGGTATATAAGGAGGTGACAGGATGAAACTGGAAAGACACAGCAAAATAGTAGAACTGATCGGAAAATATGAGATTGAGACTCAGGAAGAACTTGCGGATTACTTAAATCAGGCCGGTTTTGCAGTAACTCAGGCGACTGTATCCAGAGATATCAGGGAGCTGAAGCTGACGAAGGTGCAGTCAGAATCCGGAAAACAGCGTTATATGGTACTTCAGAATCAGGGATCTTTCAGCGATAAATACATACGGATCTTAAGAGACGGTTATTTATCCATGGATATGGCACAGAATATACTGGTAATCAAGACGGTATCCGGTATGGCGATGGCAGTAGCTGCAGCGCTTGACGCCCTTCATTTCAGCGAAATGGTAGGCTGCATTGCAGGTGACGATACCATCATGTGTGCCATCAGGACTGTAGATGATACCATATTGATGATGGACAAACTGAAAAAACTCGTTACGGGATAAAGGAGGCAAGCCATGCTTTCAGAATTACACGTAAAGAACTTAGCATTAATTGAAAAAGCCGATGTGGAGTTTAAAGAAGGGCTCAATGTCTTAACCGGTGAGACTGGTGCCGGAAAATCCATTATCATCGGATCGGTAACCATTGCCTTAGGAGGCAAGGTGCCGAAGGACATGATCAGAAAAGGGGCGGAGTATGCCTACATAGAGCTGATTTTTACAGTCAGCGATCCGCGAAAGATCCATCTGTTAAAAGAAATGGATGTATATCCGGATCATGACGGCGTCGTTATCATTTCAAAGAAAATCATGCCGTCAAAAAGCTTAAGCAAAATTAACGATGAAACTGTAACTGCAGGAAAACTGCGGGATATCACCGGTCTTCTGATCGATATTCATGGACAGCATGAACATCAGTCTTTACTTTACAAGTCAGTACATCTTGAGATCCTGGATCGTTATCAGGAAAAAAAGTCCCATGAGCTAAAAATGAATATTGCAGAGACTTATAAGGAATTTGTCCGGTTGAAGGACCGACTTGCGTCGTTTCAGCTTGATGAGGATACCAGACTCCGGGAGATGGATTTTATCCGCTATGAGATAGAAGACATTGAGAACGCCGGACTGAGAGAGGGAGAAGAGGAAGAACTATCCTCGAAGTACCGTCTGTTTCTTCATGGAAAAAAGATCATGGAAAGTCTGTCTGTGGCTTATGATGCAGTGAATTCAGATGTGACAGGACGGGCATTAAAAGAGGTGGAATCGGCAGCAGCCTATGATGAACGTCTGCTGTCCATCAGAGACCAGCTTTTTGATGTGGATTCCATCTTAAGCGATATCAATCATGAGATCGCTTCTTATCTGGAGGATTTGTCTTTTGATGAAGAAGACTATCAGAAAATAGAAGAGCGTCTGGATTTAATCCATAATCTGGAAGCGAAATATGGAAAAGGCACTGATCTGATTTTCAAAAATCTGGAAGAAAAGAAAATAAGATTGGGTGAGCTGGAAGATTATGATCTTTTAAAACAGCAGACAGAAAAAGAGATTCTTATAACTGAGGATAAACTGGAAGGTTTATGCGGACAATTATCTCATATGAGAAAAGAAACAGCAAAGGAACTTACTGAAAAAATCAAGGAAGGCCTGCACGATTTAAATTTTATCGATGTAAATTTTGATATGGAGTTTGACAGACTGGATCATTATACCGCTAATGGTTTTGATGAAGCGGAATTTATGATCTCCGCCAACCCGGGAGAGGCCTTAAAACCCTTAAAATCAGTAGCATCCGGTGGTGAGATGTCAAGGATTATGCTGGCTATTAAAACCGTTCTTGCCGATTCTGATGATATCCCAACCCTGATCTTTGATGAAATTGATACCGGAATCAGCGGCAGAACCGCTCAGAAGGTTTCAGAGAAACTTTCCTATATTGCAAAAAATCATCAGGTAATCTGCATCACACATCTGCCCCAGATTGCAGCCATGGCAGATGCTCATTTTGAAATAAAAAAATCGGCAGAGGCTGGTAAAACCACCACAGGAATCCAGGCACTGCAGACTGAGGAAATGGTGGAAGAACTTGCCAGGCTTCTTGGAGGAGCAGAGATTACCGAAGCAGTAAGAGAAAATGCCAGAGAGATGAAGCGTCTTGCAGCCGAAAAAAAGTCATAACTGGTCCAAACACCAAAATTAAATGAATTCAACTAAAATATAACAGAGTGTTTTTTACGAATTCTCACATACTATGAAAGGAGTCAAAAAATTGTCTCCTTTATTCTTCTAAGGAGGTATGTGAGATGGCAAAAAAGAAATTTCATAAACTAATTGTAAGGGCGTTCTGGATCAGCCTGATCTTTTGTATCGGTTTTACCTGGTTCTATATGAAACGGGTCATTCCGGACAAATTGAACATCGTTGCAGCAGAAGAAGAACAGTTTCATTTCTCCATGCCTTTTGATGTGACGCTGCATTCCGACAGCGAGGAAGTGGTGCTGAATAATGGTTCCAACATTCCTTCGGATCAAATTCACTTACAGGTGAATCAGCCGTTTTCCGTTTATTCAAAGAATCTGGGAAGCTATAAGCTGGGATTAAAGCTGTTCGGATGGATACAGTTAAAGGATATTCAGGTAAATGTAGTAGATACCAAATACGCTGTTCCATGCGGATCTCCGATAGGGATTTATTTAAAATCAAACGGAGTTATGGTAATCGGAACTGGAGACGTAACAAAAAAAGATGGAATGGTTGTGGAACCCGCTTTTGGAGTTTTACAGTCAGGGGATTATCTGGAATCAATCAATGGAATCGCCCTTAGCGACAAGGAAACACTGATGAATGAGCTGAACAAACTGGGCGGTTCTGAAGCAGTTTTAAAGGTGAGAAGAGGCCAGGAAAACATTGATATTAAGATGAATCCCATAGAAACGGAGGACGGATCCTATAAACTGGGAGTCTGGGTTCGTGACGACACCCAGGGAATCGGAACCATGACCTATGTGGATATGAATGGACAATTTGGAGCGCTGGGCCACGGGATCAGTGACAGTGATACTGGAAATGTTGTTCAGATTACAGAAGGGGCACTCTATGAAACAGCAATTCTTGGAATCGATAAGGGGACGTTTGGAAAACCGGGTGTGATGAGCGGAATTATCTATTACGGTCCGGGATCTAATCTGGGTACAATTAAAGAAAATACAGAAGAAGGAATATTCGGTACGGTAAATGACCGGTTTAAGCAGAGTATAGCCCAGGACGCCGTACCAATCGGTTACAGACAGGATGTAAAAAAGGGAAAGGCCTATATACGAAGTGATGTATCCGGAAAAGTACGGGATTACGAAATTGAAATCCAGCGGGTAGATTATTCCACGACTCATAAAAGCAAGGGCATGGTAATCAAAGTCACGGACCCCGATCTTCTGGCACTGACCGGGGGAATTGTTCAGGGTATGTCCGGAAGTCCAATCATTCAGGATGGAAAGCTGATAGGAGCTGTTACCCATGTTTTTATACAGGACTCAACAAGAGGCTACGGAATCTTTATAGAAAATATGATCAATCATTGACAGAAAGTGCCAGGAAAGAAAAGGACAGAATCGTAAGTAGTCTTACGGTGCCGTCCTTTTCTTTTCATTTCAATATATATTTTAAGATGATTCTTTCTTAAAACTGATAAATCCATAGCTGTGGAGTACCTGGAAGTACTTGGAGAGACGTTCATATAATGGTGAAGCTTCCTCACCAAACCGTTCCTTTACGGAAGCGGAAAGGTCTAAGATATCCCGGCTGCCATCAATCAGGCACCAGACAAAGCTTCCCATGGGGTCCAGATGAATATGGCTGATCTTTGGTTTATGAAAAAATCTTTGGGCAAAATGGTGAAATATTCCCTTGTTTTCAACATCCAGTGTCACCAGACCGCTTTCCTCCACAGTCCAGAGAATATGTTCCGCCCGTATCGGAATCCGATCCAGATAGTTTCCGCTTTTTTTATTTATATCACTCATTTTTTCACTTTCTTCCAGACTGTAAATCTAAGCAGGCTCAAGATCACAAGCCCAAACAGAACAAGGCTGCCAAGCTCCAACACAGGAGAAGGAAGATTGAGTTTTGAGGATAAATCCAGGGACTTGTCCAGACCAAATACTGCTAAAAGCGCCAGCAGGATACCTACCAGACCTTCTCCGGCAATCATTCCGGAACAGTAAAGCATTCCGTCACTGATCAGCTGCTCTTTTTCCTTTTTGTCTTCCTTTTTCATTCTGTCAAAGCAGAGGCGTACCAGACCACCCACCATGATGCATGCATTTAACTGAACGGGAAGATAAACACCGATTGCAAAGGGAAGAACCGGAATTCCAAGTATCTCCACAGCAGCGGCCAGAAAGACTCCCATAAATACTAGTGCCCAGGGAAGGTTGTTATCCATGACGCCTTCAATAATCATCTTCATCAGCATGGCCTGGGGAGCACCCAGCTGCTCTGAACCAAAACCCCATGCTGCATTTAACAGATATAAAACACCGCCGATGGCAAAAGCGGCAGCAACGACTCCGATCAGCTCACCGATCTGCTGCTTTTTCGGTGTGGCTCCCAGCAGGTAACCGGTTTTTAAATCCTGCGACGTATCACCGGCAATCGCAGCAACGATACAGATTATGGAACCAATGGCAATCGCACCTTTCATTCCATGGATTCCGCTGTCTCCGGTTGCTTTTAAGGCGATGGTTGCTATCAGAAGTGTTGCAATCGCCATACCGGAAACAGGGTTATTGCTGCTTCCTACCAGACCCACCATTCTGGAAGATACGGTAGCAAAGAAAAATCCGAAAATCACAACAATGACGGCACCTATAAGACTCACCGGAATGACTGGTACCAGCCAGACGATAATGGTGAGAAGTGCGATGCCTCCAAGGATTATCTGAAAGCTTAAATCCTGATCTGTACGAAGACCGCTGCCGGCATTGCTCTGACCGAGTCCTTTTATGGCATCCCGGAAGGTACGGATTATTAACGGCAGAGATTTTACAAGGCTTATGATACCTCCTGCAGCAAGCGCACCGGCGCCGATGTAACGGATGTAGGTTCCCCAGATTGCTCCGGCTCCTCCTTTTGCAAACATCTCGCCAATGGGAGCAGAACCCGGATACAGGGTTAAATCGGCACCGAACAGAACGATTGCAGGGATGAACACCAGCCAGCTGATAATACCTCCTGCAAACATATAGGAAGAAATCCTTGGCCCGCAGATATATCCCACGCTCATGACCGCCGGGTAAATCTGTGTTCCCAGCTCACCGGCATAGCCCTTTACCCGAAAGGAAACTTCCCCTGGAACCAGTTTGATACCATCAATGATAAACTTAAAGACTGCGGCAAATCCCATTCCGGCAAATACAGTAGACGCATTGGCGCCCCCCTCCTCACCGGCAAGCAGAACCTCCGCACATGCGGTTCCTTCCGGATATGGAAGAATTCCGTGCTCTTTTACAATCAGTGCGTTTCTGAGCGGGACCATGAAAAGAATACCGAGGATGCCTCCGATCAGAGAGATGAGGGTGATCTCAAGGATACCAGGTGTTTCCATTTTTCCTTCTGCAGCCCATAAAAAAAGTGCTGGAAGCGTAAAGATAGCTCCTGCAGCCAGGGATTCGCCTGCGGAACCAACCGTCTGAACAATATTGCTTTCCAGAATGGAGTTTTTCTTCATGATTACACGGATCACACCCATGGAAATAACTGCGGCGGGAATGGATGCGGAGATGGTCATACCCACGCGGAGCCCGAGATAGGCGTTTGCAGCACCAAAGACTACAGCCAGAATGATACCCAGAACAATAGAGGTAACAGTAAATTCCGGAGTGACCTTTTCAGCAGGTATGTACGGTTTAAAATCGTTATGTTCTTTCATATGTATTTCCCCCTAATTTTTTATTCAGTACCAATTATATCCATTTCTTTCTGAAGGAGCAAGTATTATTGTACTTTTTTTATAATAAAAAATACTTAAGCCATAATTTTATTAGCATAATGCTTAAAAAAACATTGCCTAAAATATATCAAATCTCCATGAAAAGCTTTTCATCCCATTCCTTATGTGTTAGTATTAGAGATACTAGCATTGGGATTGACATTTTTTTTGACGACAAGTAGTTTCAATTTTCAACACCGGTAAAAAAAAGGGGGAAACATGGATTCAGACAGGACAAGACCTTTTCTTCATTCGACAGTGGGACAGTAAGACCAGAATCCCATATTCGATAAAACAAACGTTTTTCCTGTCGAATAATGCGATAGAATCACGTTGCGGCATGAGCTGGGGCAAGATTATAATGGCTATACACTAGTTTTCATTTATTTTGAAGAATCAGGAGGAGAGTATCAATATGTCAGAAATCAGTATCGCTATTGCAGATGATAACCTGCAGACCTTAAATCTGCTGAATGATATACTGGAAGGAGAGGAGGATTTTCATGTAGT
>JAEWPQ010000087.1 GCA_023460575.1 Bacillota bacterium | reverse complement strand
AATTTAATGGCGACATAGCCAAGTGGTAAGGCGTGGGTCTGCAACACCCTGATCACCAGTTCAAATCTGGTTGTCGCCTCTATGATAAAAGCCTCAGAAACCTGATAAAATAAGGGTTTCTGGGGTTTTTGCTTTGTGTATTTGGTGTCTGCGCTTGTTTGCGTGGGCATTTTTGGTGTTTTTGAGGGCTATTAATCTAGAATTGCTCTCATTTTTGATGCTAAGATGAATTGTTTATAGTTGATGTCTCGAAGACAATTTCGCTCTATAATATCATTTTCTACTGCAAGATACAGGATTCCATTCATAATACTTTTTAGGTCATTAAAACGCTTTCTTGTAATCTGCCGACCTTTTGTTATATTCCGGAAATAGATAATCAAATAACTGATTACATTGTAAAATTTGTGCATTTTAAAGCAAATTATTTGCTCATCTTACAGAAAGTCTTGATAATGGATACAAAGAGTTTAGAGATGGAGAGACAAGATACGGGTATGATATTTATGATTCGACTATTACGTTATATTATCCTGTAGGATTAGATTCACCTATAATCCGCGTACAGACGATTTTGCTATTTTTGATGGGTACGAAGATGAGTATTTGGAGATGAAAGAAAAATATGCTGGTCCGGATGAGTTGATTAAAATTCTTCAGTCACAGCCTAAGCATGAAGGCGCTTTGGGATTTATGGAAATGATGATTGCTGTAATAGGGCTTATAACTTATTTTATCCTGATATGTTTTACGCTATTCGTTCAAGACGAAAATTTTATATTCCCTCTGAGAGAGAATATCCAGTAATAAAAAATATGTCTATACTTTTTGTTATAGCTGGCTTTATTTTACTGATTTTATATATGATTGGTTAATTCCTTTGAAAAAGGAGCTAATATCAGACCGTATTCAATACAGGTTCTTGTCGCAATATCATTGATTAAAAATTAGTTCCAGCAGGTTCGTAAAAAGAAATGTCGGTCAAGGAGTCGGTCAAGAGGAAGTGGTTTTACAGGAGTTGATTAGGAAATTGATAGATGAGAATAATGAAGTTAAAAAACAGCGTTGATTTTAATGAGAATTCTTTGTGAAATTGTTGCAAAGATATTTCAGGGTAAATGACTCAGTTCATGATGTAGAATTACGGGAAGCATATTATTACCTATTTCACAGCAATGTTCTAAGGATAATTTTTATGTCAAGAAAAATAATTAATAATACATTTTTCTTGACATAAAAATTTAAAACTTATAGAATGTTGTTTTTTTACATTTTTAAATGGTAAAGTCATATCGAAGAAGCCAATCCAGAACATTAATTTGCTTGATTCCATTATGGGAAGTAAGCGGGGTAAAATCCATAGTTAAAAGATATTTTGGATTGTGATCCCTTATAGCATCTAATGGAGATAGCTCACGCTCTAGTGTGGAGCCGTCGGCGTCGATTACGGTGTAAGCTACCTGATAATATTCTTCTCCTTGACTTCCAATTGCAATAAAGTCGACTTCTGCCTGATTAACTTTACCTACATGAACCTCGAAGCCTCGCCGCAGTAATTCCAAATAAACAATATTCTCAAGAATATATCTGACATCTGCTCGTTTGGTACCTAAGAGATAATATCTTAAGCCAATGTCTGATAAATAGTATTTAGCCCCTGTAGCAAGATGCTGTTTCCCTTTTACATCATATCGGTTTGCTTTGTACAAAATGAAGCTGTCAACTAATGCAGTCAGATATGTTTCAATAGTGTGGACTGATATTTTACGGCCTGCAGAAGTCATGGTATTGCTTATTTTTGTGGGAGAGCATAAGTTTCCAATATTATCGAACATATAGCGGATCACGCTATCCAGCATACTTACATCCGAAATACGGCAACGGGCAACAATGTCTTTCAATACAACGGAGGTGTAAACACCTTCCAGATAAGAACGGATTTCCTGTCTGCTGTTTAGATTCAGAATATAGGGAAAAGAACCGTTTTGGATATAGTTTTGGTATTTTATAATCATGTCTGTTTTAGTCAAAAGCAGACAAGTATTCTTTAAAGGAAAGTGGGAGCATTTTTATTTCTACATACCGAGCTGAAAGTATGGAGATAATCCCCAGGAGATGATTGTGAAACAGCTGCGTCAGGACGTCGGGCATGAGTTTGTTTAATGAAGTACTAAGGTATGATGCGGTAGCCTCTTTTGCTGACAGAAATGAGAACGTCCATGTATATTAGAATTATAAAGGAAACATGAAACTGTACTTGAAAATGTTCAGAACTACAGGACTGAGTATCAAATAATCAACCATATTTTATGGAATTATTACGAGAAAGAAAATATTCTGCAAAAGTAGTAGAAAAAAATAGTTGTATAGATAGGAAGTATCTTGCTTAAACACTGGATGCTTCCTTTTTATATGGAAAGGATCTAACGTATATGAAAAGTATGACTCAGGAAGAAAAGGTAATCAATATGATGAAGCGGCCTATTCCCAAGAAAAAAGTGGGAATTATAAAGCTGAAAATGATCCGGGAAGGAACGGCTGTCTATGGTACTCAGCGTTTTCATGAAGCAAAAGAGGCAGCAGATATCGTAAGGCCTCTTTTTGAATATTCAGATCGGGAAATTCTGATGGTTATGTCATTGGACTCGGCAATGACACCTGTAGCTCTGGAGGTTGTGGCAGTGGGAGGTGTGAGTGCCTGTGCGGTAGATACCAGGGATTTATTTAAGCATGGGATTCTTTCAAATGCTTCAAAAATTATTTGCTTTCATAATCATCCCTCTGGAGAGCCGAAACCAAGTCGGGAAGATTCTCATATCACAGGTCGGATCAAGGAAGCTGGGGTATTGCTGGGAATCGAATTGCTTGATCATATTGTGATTGGCTCAGAGGGTAGATATGTAAGTTTCCGGGAAGAAGGGATTGAGCCTTTTGGGATTGGGGGTGCGGCATGAATGTAGAGAAACACATTTTATTAGCTTTTATTTTGTATGATATATCTTCTAAAAGAGTTGTAAGCAGTTAACTGTCAGGGTATAATAGGAAGAGAAATGTTTTGTATGCTCAATGATTTCATATTATCTTAGAGAGGATGTGGTGTTATGCCTGGTCAGATGCAGAACTTACTTTTACAGTATGTGAAAGAGGTACAGGAAATATATGGAACAGAATTAAAAGCAGTTATTTTGTATGGCTCCTATGCCCGTGGTGATTTTCATGCAAGTTCGGATATCGATATTATGATTCTGGTGAATGCTGATGAGAGTGTCATAAAGGAGAAAGGCCGTATGCTCTCGGATATCACATTTGACTTTAATTTGGATCATGATATGCTGATTATGCCTATCGTAAAAAATATCAGCCATTTTCAGTATTGGTTACAGGCAGATCCCTTTTATCAAAATATAAAAAAAGAAGGGGTTGAACTGTATGTTGCATAATAAAACAAATGTTGGAAGTCCGGAGGATCTTGCCATTCACCGGTTTGAAGTCGCAAAGGAAGATTTGGATACGGCAAAGGATGATTTTCGTGGAAACCATTTCAGGGCTGCAAATAACAGGGCATATTATGCAATTTACCATTTAATCACAGCAGTTTTGGCGTTGGAACAGGTGGCTTTTAAAAGACATAAAGATACAATCGCATATTTTAATAAGGAATATGTAAAAACAGAAAAATTCCCCAGGGTGCTTGGAAGACAGATCAGCAGAGCACAGGAAATTCGTCATGCCAGTGATTATGATGAGTTTTATATCGCATCAAAAGAAGAAGCTCAGGAGCAAATAGATGCAGCGGAATCATTTATGAATGCGGTAGAACAATTCTTGAAAAGTTAAGATATGATATGGATTAGGGAGTACAGTTCATGTGCTCTCTATTATTTTGGGCAAATTGGGTAAGGGGAGCTTTGTTGCATGATAATTAATGTCCGAAGAAAGGAAAATGTCATAATGAAAAAGTTAATTTCAACAAATGGCTTATCTCATGAAGAGTGGCTGAAATACAGAAAACAGGGAATCGGCGGGTCTGATGCAGGTGCAATCTGCGGTCTTAATCCTTATGTTAGCCCTATGAGTGTTTTCTATGAAAAAACAAGATCAGAAGTAGAGGATTATGATAATGAATCCATGAGACAGGGGCGGGATCTGGAAGAATATGTGGCCCGGCGTTTTATGGAAGAGACAGGCTTAAAGGTACCGCGGTCCAATGCTATGTATCAGAGTAAAGAATATCCTTTTATGCTGGCAAATGTTGACCGCCTTATTTCAGGAGACAATATTGGGCTTGAATGCAAAACCGCCAGTGCCTATAATGCAGATAAATGGACCGGAGATTCTGTTCCTGCCCATTATGAAATTCAATGTCATCATTATATGGCGGTGACCGGTGCGAAGGCCTGGTATCTGGCTGTTGTAGTATTAGGAAGGGAATTTAAGTATAAGAAGATCGAACGTGATGAGCAGTTGATTCAAAATCTGATTGACATAGAAAAAGAATTCTGGGAGGGGCATGTTTTGTCAGGAAATATGCCGGACCCGGACGGCAGTGATATTTTAAATGAAGTGATTAACCGGTATTTTCCATCAGCGCTTAAAAAGACAATTCCTCTTCCGTCCCACTTAAATGAGCAGTTAAAAAGAAGGGAAGAAATTATTCTTTTGGCAAAGAAATTGACACAAGAGCAGAATCAGATTGAACAACAACTTAAACTTTATATGGGCGAATATGAATTGGCATTTAATGAGCACTATAAAGTTTCCTGGAGCAATGTGGATACGGTACGCATTGACAGTAAACGGTTAAAAGAGGAACGACCGGATCTTTACCGGAATTTTGCCAAGAGCAGTCAGTCGAGGCGATTTACAGTCAGAGCTGCGTAATTGCTTGAGGTTTAAAGTTGTAGAGGCTCAAGTTTATCACTTAACATGATACTTGTTTTGCTCAATAAATAAATTCAGATTCTACATGTATCGTTATCACGTTATAATAATGCAATAAAATCATGACGAGGAGGACGCACAATGGAAGCAAACAGACCTTCATCTGATTTACAAAATAAGTATTTGGAGATATCAGCCTTAACATGGGAATCCCAAGAACCAGTTTTTATTACAGTAAATGGTCGGGAGGATACCGTTTTGATGAACCATGTCCAGTATGGAAAAATGAAAACCGAACTGGAATTGTGGAAAATGCTGGCGGAAGCTCAGGCTGATGTGGATAACGAGAGCACTACTCCCATAAAGGATACATTTTCGGGTATCCGAAAAAACTTTTAGCTAGGAAATCTCATGACCTGTAATGTAATAAGAATAAATGATTTGGTTTTTTATAAGATAGAAGAGCGGAATCAAACAGAATTATATATTCAGTCTTTGAATTCAGACGTGATTATGTTAATTTGATATTTTGAGTATTGATGAGAAGGATCATCTTGCTGGATGCAGGATGGTCCTTTTTAAATGGTTAAATAAACTAAAATGAAAGGAATGAGAAAATGTCAGATGTAAAGCAGGAATTAGAGAAGAGGGCAGCAGGCGGCGGAGGGCAAAGCCAATCCGTCAGGCTGACAAAAAATATGACAATCGTTGATATGGTTAAGGCTCTTGAACCGGAAATCAAACGGGCGCTTCCCAGTATTCTTACGCCGGAACGATTTACACGTATGGCGTTGTCTGCGATAAACAATACTCCCAAGCTGGGAGAATGTACTCCTATGAGCTTTATTGCGGCTTTAATGAATGCGGCTCAGCTAGGGCTGGAGCCAAATACGCCTCTAGGACAGGCATATTTAATTCCATATAAAAATAAAGGGGTATTGGAGTGTCAGTTTCAGCTGGGGTATCGAGGACTGATTGATCTGGCATATCGCAATGACAGAATGCAGAGTATTGAGGCACAGGTGGTCTATGAAAATGATGAATTTTCTTATGAATTGGGCCTTCATCCGTCTTTGACTCATCGGCCATCTTTTGATGAACCGGGAGAGATCCGGGCTTTCTATGCAATTTTCCGGCTGGATAACGGTGGTTTTCGCTTTGAAGTTATGAGCAAAAGCTATGTAGATGCCTATGCCACCCGCTATTCCAAGGCATTTACCTCGGATTTCAGTCCATGGAAAAGTAATTATGAGGGGATGGCAAAAAAGACGGTGATTAAGCAGCTGTTAAAATATGCACCGATTAAGTCAGATTTTCAGAAAGCAATAACCTTGGATGAAACGGTGAAAACCCAGCTTTCTATTGATATGAGCGAGATCCGGAATGAGTGTCTGCCGGAAACATTGGAAAGCGGTGAGGTGGAATAAAAAAGAGAATTCGGAGTAATGGATACATTAAAAAAAGGCATTGGCTAAATGTTTGTGCACTTGTTGTATTCCGCCATGTTTCTACAATATAATGGATTTACTTATAAGAAAGGGGTTATGATATGTCAACGAATGAGACCTTGAAAATGTTATACAATGAATGCCTGAAATTAGATCTGAATGAGGCTACACAGTTAATCCTTGAGGCAGAAACGGAAGAGGAACAGGAATTTTATTCCATAGTCAGTGACTTTGTTCTTCAACAGAGGCAGAAAAGGTAATTAGGGAGAATCGGTTTTGATAAAAAGATATTTTAATGTTATGAGAAAGAAGAACCATTACGATGAAAGATAAGGATTTCAGTAATATATTTTGCTGAATGGATTTTGAATTAGAGTTGGACTATAGCCTCTTTATACTTATTTAACGAAGAATGGGCTGAGAGTCTCATTATTTTGCTTATGTAGTGACGATAGCAACAGCAAAAGAAATTGATTTTGCGAAGGAAGCATCAAAGCAGGTGCTTCTTTTTATGTGTATAAAATTAACCAATGGAGGAAAAGCAAATGGATTACAATCAGTTTTTGAAGGAAGTCAGAGCAGCAGTACAGGAAAGATTAGGGAGCAATTATGAAATACGCATTCAGAAGATAACGAAAAATAACGGAATTGTCCTGGATGGGCTGATTATCGGTAAGGCAAGTAAAAGTATCGCTCCCACAATTTACTTAAATTCATATTATATGCATTATACCCATGGTATGTCCCTGGAGGAAATTCTGGAAGATATTATATTTGCGTATAAAGAGAGCAATGACGTATCTTTTGGTGATACGAGAGAATTTTTGAATTTTAATAAACTAAGGGACAAGGTAGCTTTTAAGCTGATCCAGAGGGAAAAAAATCAGGGACTTTTAAAGGAAGTTCCATATATTGAATTTCTGGATCTTGCAGTGGTATTCTATCTGATTCTGGATGAGCATAAAGGAGGACAAATGACAGCTTTGATTCATAACTCTCATATGGAGCCTTGGGGCGTGAAGAAAGAGGAACTGTATTGTCTGGCAATGAGAAATACTCCTATTTTGTTGCCACCGGAGATTAAAACCTTGAAAGAGGTTATGTGTGATGTATTGAAAGGGCATTTAGAGGAATTGGAAATGGAGGAGATGGTAGATGATTTGCTAGGTTTTGATTGGCAGAAGCCATCCTTATATGTCCTTTCGAATATAAAACAGATTAACGGCGCTGGGTGCATTTTATACGACGGGTGTTTGAAGAATTTCGCTGATTCTCGGAATTCAGATATTGTTATATTGCCGTCCAGCCTGCATGAAACTATTTTGGTCCCTGATGATGGGAATTTGGATTATGGGGAGTTGCAGAAAACGGTTGGTCAAATAAATGAAAGTGAAGTGCCAAAGGAGGATGTGTTGTCGGATAGGATTTATAAGTATTCTCGGCATGATTGTAGTATTAGCTTTATTGAGTAAAAGAGAATTCATTGTATAATGTTAATTGCTCCTATGGTTAAAGACCATAGGGGCGATTTGTAAAAGAGATTTATTTTTTGTAAAGAAAAATATAGTGGTTGCCTGTCGAAGAGGGGGCGCATATTGCGTCGAAAGATGATGAAATAGGTTGAAATTAAATTGCAATTACTCTCTAAAAATTATATAATAAATTTAAATGTATAAAGACACATTAAAAATAAGGAGTAATGCCAAGAAAAAGATGTAAAGGATCATACCATTTAGGTGACGGTCAGCTATAACAGAAAGTATAGTCCTACTTTGCGTAGGGCTTTTTACATAAAATTTGAGCAAGATGCATTATTAGACGTATGTTTTTTGTAAAACAGTAAGTTAATGTGAATTTAGACTATATTATCTAAACGTATTTTATATAATAATACATACTTAATTTTGAAAGGTTTAAAAAGAGAGGTATACGAAAGATTGAGATGAAAAATTGGATTAAAGTTATAAAATAAAGGGGGGTTTTGATGCAGAAATATAAGGAGAATAAACCAACAGCGGAAGTTCTTATGAACTCTATGCGTGCGATAGGCTATTCTTTTGAAAGTGCTGTTGCGGATGTTATTGACAATAGTATTAGTGCACATGCATCATTAATTGAGGTTAAATTTCCATTGGACCCGTCACTCTGTTATGTTGCAATTTGTGATGATGGGTGTGGTATGAATCACAAAGAGTTATTTGATGCTATGAAATATGGTAGTGAATTGAAGGGAAAAAAAAGAGCTGAAGACGATTTGGGTAGATTTGGACTGGGATTAAAAGCAGCTTCACTCTCCCAGTGTAGACGTCTTACTGTAGTAAGTAAAAAAGATAATGAAGTTTCTGCATATATATGGGATCTTGATATTATTGAAGAAAAAAAAGGCTGGTATATGATTGAATGTAAAGCTAAGGACATTCCAAATTTATTGTTTTCATCTTTTCTTAATGAAAAATCAAGTGGAACGGTTGTAATTTGGGAGTATTTTGATTTGATAGAAAAGTCGACCGGGAACGTGTATTCCGAATTAAGTAAATATGCTGATAGAACAGCAGAATATCTTTCATTAATTTTTCACCGTTTTTTAAATAAAGATGCGGGCGAGAATGTTTCTATTAAAGTTAACAATTATACTCTTTTGGGACTGGATCCCTTTCTTGAGAATAACAAAAAAACAAACATAAGACGAAGAATTGAAATTCCGATTCCTGATGCTGAGGGAGTTGAAAGAATAGTTATTGTGCAACCTTTTGTATTGCCGTTTCAAAAAGATTTATCTATAGAGGATAAACGGCTGTCAGGTGGTATTGAAAATTATCGTTCAAAGCAAGGATTTTATGTATACAGAAATAGAAGACTTATAATTTGGGGTACTTGGTTTGGACGCCATAGAGATGAGCTGACAAAATATGCAAGAGTTAGAGTTGATATTCCTAATACACTTGATGACATATGGGGAATTGACATTAAAAAACAAAATGCAAAGATTCCATTAGTTATAAAGAATCGTCTTACAAAAGCCGTGGATGATGCTATGGATATTGCGATGAGAGTTCAGACATACAGAGGTCGCATTGCTAAGACAAGTGAAAAGATTGATTTTATTTGGGACCGAATACAAGAACGAGA
This sequence comes from Bacillota bacterium, assembly GCA_023460575.1. GTDB lineage: Bacteria > Bacillota > Clostridia > Lachnospirales > Lachnospiraceae > Lacrimispora. Next base: position 38,713 of record JAEWPQ010000087.1, on the reverse strand, counting down.
GTATTCTTATTCATATAGAATCAACCGGGATTCTAAAATATTTGACATAATTAAGAGCTCGGTTGATGATTCAACTTGGAATCGAATTGATATGATCCTTGATGAAATAGAGAGCAATATTCCATATCAGCAGATATATATTGACAAATCTCAAAACCGAGTGTATGAAGAACCGGATGCTGATCGCATAGCAGATGTAGAGGATAAGGGAAGAATAATGATTGATTTAGCAATGGATATGGGGGCAATTGATCGGGTGACTGTAATTGAAAACTTATTCAAATCTGAGCCGTTTATCAAGTTTCCAGCTCTAAAGAAAAAATTATTGGAGGAAAGATATGAGCATTGATCTTGAGAAGGTGAGTTTGCTTACAAGCTTTGTGGACAAATTAATCAGGCTTCGCCATATTGAGTGCGTACTAGATGAAGCTATTGTTGAAGAGTTATTATGTAGTGCTCTTGAAATAAGTAGTGTTGAGTATGGTGAGGAAGAACTAAAAGCGGCAAAACGAGATATTACCTGGAAATACGAAATATTCACAACACCAGGCCATAGTATTGTTGCAGATTATGAACAAGAAAAGTGGTATGATGACCGCAAAGCAAGAATCAAGCCTAAGTTCTGGACTCGCTATAAAGAATATTTAATTGATGAGAAACATTTCAGTCCTAATGTTGTCAGTACCTTGAGTGAGGAGACCCTTGACCAAAAACTTATGAATTATATTCTTGATCCGGAGGCAGATTACAAAGCACCTGTTTTGAAACGAGGGTTGATTATTGGTGATGTACAGTCAGGAAAAACCTCTACATATATAGGATTTATTTGCAAAGCTGCAGATGCTGGTTATAAAGTTTTTATTCTCCTCACGGGGACAACTGAGCCTCTGCGTAGGCAGACACAAGAGCGTGTGGAGGAAGGCTTTGTAGGTATCAATATGTCGGCTGGTACATCTGGAGGAAATCGCGTCGGTGTTGGACTTGATAACAAACCAATTTGGGCAATGGCATTAACTTCTAGAGCCAGCGATTTCCGCGGAAATGCAGATAAAATCGCAGCGTCGCTAAGTGCTAATAATGATGCTGTTGTATTTGTTATTAAAAAAAATACAACAACGTTAACTAAACTGACTAGCTGGCTTGTAACGCTAAATGCAGATCCTTCGACACATAAAATTAATATGCCAATGTTAATGATTGATGATGAGGCAGATAATGCTTCAATTAATACGAATTCAAATAAAGAGAATCCAACAACAATAAATAAGCTGATTAGAGAGCTTGCTGGTGTTTTTACTATATCTAATTATGTGGGCTTCACTGCAACGCCTTTTGCCAATGTATTTATTGATCCTGAATCAACTGAAAAAATGGAAACTGAGGATTTGTTTCCTGAGGACTTTATTGTTGCTCTTCCCGTTCCCAGTAATTATATTGGTGCCAGTAAGATTTTTGCTAAAGATGGAAAGTACCATTCTCAGCTTGTTTATATTACTGATGCTGGCCGTGAGGAAGAGGATGGATATTCTTTTTACTTTAAACACACGAAGGAATGGGAAGATGAACTACCAGAAAGCTTGACGGATGCCATCTATACTTTTTATCTTGCAAATGCAATACGCGATCTTCGGGGTGACAAAAAAGAACACCGTTCTATGATGGTTAATATGTCCAGGTTTATCAGTGTGCAAAAATATATTCGTAATGAAATTGAGGAAATCCATGCTGAAGCCTATCGGGCCATAAAATATAACTTAAATTCTGATTTTAAGGAATCCATGAGGACACCTATTTTAAAAAGACTCTACAATAATTGGGTTGAACATTATTCTGATTGTAAATTTTCATGGGAACAAATTATGAAAATTTTATTTGCATCCATTGAAAGTATTCAAATAAAAGTTGTAAATAGCTCAAGAAGTTCAGAAAAACTTGAATATCCTAAAAACGAGTCTTTGAGAGTTATAGCAATCGGTGGTCTTGCTCTCTCACGAGGGCTTACGCTTGAAGGGCTTATAATCAGTTATTTTTACAGGAATACATGCACTTATGATGTCTTGATGCAGATGGGGCGCTGGTTTGGATATAGGAAGGATTATGAGGATCTTTTTAGAATATGGACACATAAGGCATCAGCGGAATGGTATGCAGAAATTGCAGAGGCAACAGATAGATTGAAATTAGATATGGATCGTATGCGTGAGTTATCGCAGAAGCCACGTGATTTTGGTATTCGTGTCCGCGATAACTCAGAGGATTTAAGAATTACCGCATATAACAAAATGCGTAATTCTAAAGATGAATATGAGTATTCAAGTTATTTCGGTGGGATTGTTGAAACGCCATATTTGTATTTCAATACTAATGCACATAAGAAGAATTATGCTGCAATTACAGAGCTGGTAGATTATTGCTTAAACGCTGGTTTCACTTTTGAGCGACAATTGATTTCTTCCGGAAAAGGTCATAATATTATACAGGGAATCCCCAAGGCTTTGATAATACAACTTATGGGTAAATTACATATCTCAAGATATAGCTCTGATTTTGACCCTATTCAAATTTCCAATTTCCTAAGTGACTGTGCAGAACATTCAATTGATTTTTTTGACATTGCTTTCATGGATGGTAGCAGTGTGACTGGAAAGTCCGTGGAGATGGATTTTTTTGGTCGTAAAATTTACAAGGTTATTCGAAAAACATGTATAATTGATAAGGAAAATGATCGAATGAGTATAGGGCAGCGTGGCAAGCTTGGTGGAACGAATGATGGGCTCACTGGAATTGTTGATTTTAATGACCTCGATGCAGCCTCGATTATTGAGTTAGCTAAGGCAGAATACAGAGAAGAATATAAGCGTGAGAGAGGAGAAGAATTTGTCAAAGGAAGATCTTACCCCTCAAACACATGGTTCAAGTATATTTGTGATCGTCGCCCTTTGTTGATCGTATACTTTATTGATGTAGATATAGATCCGGAAAACAGTATTCAGAAAAAGCAGATAGATGAATTTCGGGCTGAGATGGAGGATATACCTGCTGTTGGATTTGCAATGGGATTACCAAATGATAGTGCTGCGGATTTAGTTATAACGAGGTATAAAGCAAATAAAGTTTATAATTGGTTTGAACGTGATGAAATACTTGCGGAAGCGCTAGAGGAGTAACTATGGGTATAAAAGAGAGACTTTCGAGATTTAATAATGCCAACTATTTTTCCAGAGTTGATAATGTGCATATTCTTGATCTACATGTTGGGATTGATGAAAAGGGTAGAAAGGCAATTGAATTAAGATCTGTTTATACACCTAAAAAAGTAACTGGTACATCAGCGATTGAAGTAAATCAATATACAAAACCGGAGTATAATACTATTCGTTTTTCGCTGTGCGATGAGGAAATAAGCGGTTTGTTCTATAAATTTTGTGAAGATTTGATTGAGCAAAGTCGTGAATTAAAAGATGATTCAGAAGGGTATCAAGTAATAGTAAATAGATTTTTGCAGTGGAAAAAGATGTTTGTTTCTTCGCGGGGGCTTTTTCTTTCTGAATTAGAAATTATGGGGTTAATTGGTGAAATTTTGTTCCTTCGTGATCATTTGGCAGAGAGAATTGGTCTTTCAGCTGCTTTACGAGCTTGGAGCGGACAGGAGTTGACGCACAAAGACTTTTCTTATCAAAGCACTTGGGTTGAGTCAAAAGCGATCAGTCGTGGAAAAACTACCGTAAAAATATCTTCGCTGGAACAGCTGGATAGTGAATATCAAGGTGAGCTAGTTATACATATGCTTGAAAAGATGAGCCCTGCTTACGGGGGGATAACATTGAACCGACTTGTTCTGGAGACAAGAGATATGTTTTTGACAATGGATGAGCGTGACGATTTTCTGGCTAAAGTGGCTCTTCAGGGGTATGAATACAATAACTATTATGATGACTTTGTTTATGAAGTCAGTAGCTTTGTTCGCTATCGGGTTGACAGTAATTTTCCTAAGTTGGTACCAAATGGCATGCCTTCAGCAATTCAAAAGGTATCCTATGAAATAGTGCTTTCTGATTTATCTTCTTTTGTAATAACGGATTAAGGAGGACCAGGAATAATGGGCTATCAGGAATATAAAAAAGAATTTCTTGAGTCTCTGCGTAATGATTCTGCAATCAGAGGGTCTGATACAGAAGATGAATTTTTTGAGAGGACATTGGAAACTTTATCCACTTTTAATGAGATTGAGGATCCATACCGCTTGGGAATAGGTGATAAAAAGGGCCGCGGTGGTAGAATTATGCGTGCAGATGGTTATTGTTTTGATGAAACTGACCATAGCTTGATTCTTTTTATAAGCGATTTTCAAGACTCCTATGAGCCTGGTAATCTTACAATGTCAAGGGTGGATGAACTTTATTGGAGAATGTATTATTTTCTTGATGAAGCTTGTAATGGGAAAATGGATGATTATTTTGATGATTCAGATGATGTTCTGAAAGTTGCTCATCTTTTAAGGAGAAGAATCAATGCAGGACTAGATGATCCTCAACTTATTATGAAGATCAAGTTTTATATTCTTACAAATAAAGATTTAGACACTAAATTATTAGATGCTAATCTTCTTGAAACTACCATCCGAAAGACAAAAAGTAAAAGAAAGACTGCGAAAACAACAAAGAAAATAAAGAAAGCAGATTTCAATGAAAAACCTCTTGAGATTAATCTGTGGTATTTGGAACGCTTTTATGAAATGGAGGAATCAAATAGCAATGAGCCTATTATTATAAACATTCCTGATGATTATCCGGAGTTAGAATATTCGGGTATTCCTTGTATCAAGTGTAATGTTGGTGAAGATCTTGGGTATCATGCATATATAGCAATTATTCCAGGAGATTTGTTGGCATATATTTATATAGATCATGGAAGCAAAATTCTCGAAGGAAACGTACGAGCATTTCTTGGAACAAATGGTTCAAAGAGTGTGAATAGTGGAATCAAGAGGACAATAAATAACGACCCAACCAGGTTTTTTACTTACAATAATGGGATTGCAACTACCGCTGCTGATGTAGAATTGGAGGAATTGAATGGGGAATTACTTATCACAAAGATGGTAGACTTTCAAATTATTAATGGCGGTCAAACCACAGCATCTCTTGCTGATGCAGTTCTAAAGAAAACGAATATAGATTTAGTTGGCATTTTTGTACCCATGAAGCTCACCGTGATTGAAGATAGGGAATTAGAGGATGATGAAGGTATACGGTTTTATGATCAGATGGTTCAATCTATAGCAAAGTATGCAAATAGTCAGAACAAAGTAACCGCAGCAGATTTGTTTTCTAATGATCCGTTTCATATTTGGATGGAGAAAATGTCGAAGCGCCATTTGGCCCCTCCGTCTATATATCCAATTCCTACAGGCTGGTATTATGAGCGTAGTCGTAAAAAGTATCAGCAAGAACAGATTAAACTACGGGGCGATTTTGCAAAACGTTTTCTGTTAAAGTTCCCGAAAAAGCAGATAATTACAAAGGAACAGCTGGCAATGTACCTAACCACAATTGCTTGTAAACCTGATATTGTTTCGCGCGGCAGAGATTGGGTTATGAGAGAATTCGGGAAAGAAATAGGTGCTATTTATAAAGCAGACAAAGCCAGATTCAATGCTTTCTATTTTAAGAAGTGTGTATGTGCTGCTATTATTTTCCGTGCTGTGGATAATTATCTTGAGATTAATAAAGATAGTGCGAAAAAAAACACAGGCTTTTGGTACAAGACAGGTGGATATAAACTAAACATTGTGCCATATACAATTGCGAAAATTATCAGTTGTATACCGAATGGATATTCTCTTGATTGGGATGAAATATGGCAGAAGCAATCTCTATCTCCTGCTTTTCAGCGTGAAATAGAGATGTTGACTAAAATAACTAATGATTTTATATGTAACAGCCATGGTGTAATAGTTACGGAATATTGTAAAAAGCCATCTACATGGGAAAATTATAGAGATAATATTTCATACGAACTTACATCAGCCTTTTTTAAAGAACTGTTACCTATATCAATGATTAAAGAGCAAGAATCTTTTGCTAAAAGTGATCAAAAGGAGACGAATGACCTTCAGATAGTTCTGAATTGCCTTTCGTTAGGAGCGGACTACTGGCAAGATATGTTGTCTAAAGGAACGGCACGGTCGTTCTTATCTTATCAGGATAAAACAATATTAAAGCAAGTGATTACAATGGCTAAGACGGGAAGTGTTCCTGTTTCCAACTCTGGAAAGGTGCCATATAAGACTATGAATATGATAAAAATGATACTTATCATTAAAGATAAACTGGAAGCGGAAGGTATAATGATAAAACATGAACCGAAAATATAATATTGTCGAGCTGTTTAGTGGGATAGGAAGCCAGGCAAAAGCTTTGAACAATATAGGTATGGAAATAGATGTCATTGGAACTTGCGAATGGGATATTCATGCATTTGTTGCTTATGATGCTATCCACAATTCAACAGATATCCCAGCAGAAGTGAAATGTATGAAGAAAGAGGAATTATTAGAACTTATAAAAGGCTACATACTGAGTAATAATGGAAAGGAAGCAGTGGGATATAATATATTAAAGAAATACTCTCTGGCTGTTTTGCAAAGAGTATATACTGCTATTCAACGTAGTAATAACTTTGTTGATGTCAATTCCTTGAAAGGAAATAATTTGACAGGAGATATTGATATTCTTACATATTCCTTTCCTTGTCAGGATCTTTCAAATGTTGGGGCATTTCACGGTTACAATAGAGGTATTGATCAGGATTCGGGGAGTCGCTCAAGTTTGTTGTGGCAAGTTGGTAGGATTCTAAGTGAAATGAAAGAAGATGATAAACCGTTGCCAAGATTTTTAGTAATGGAAAATGTTCCAACTCTATTGTCCAAAAGACATTTTCCTGATTTTACAGTTTGGTTAGCAAAATTAGAAGAGCTAGGATATGTTAATAAATACTATCAGTTGAATGCAACATCTTTTGGCCTTCCTCAGAATCGGCCACGTTTGTTGATGGTGAGTGTTTTTACAGGTGATAATGTTAATCTTACAGAAAAAGTAGAGAAATTCTTTAGTATTAAGGATGAAGCGGCTGTAATTGAAGACTATAGAAATTCTAAGTATTTCCAAGATTTGCAGATTAAAGACTTATTACGTATAAATTATTCAAATCCCAAAATATTTAATGAGGCTTTGGAATGTACCCCCAATGATACTGTATCCAGGCAAAAGATATGGGATGAAAATCCTCAAATTGTGCTTACTAATAATGAAATAAATGATAAACTTACTTTTGTAAGGACTATTACTACAAAACAAGATAGAAACCCTAATTCTGGAAATCTGTATTTTGATAGTAAAATGCGAGGGAAAAGTAAGTTTAGATATTTGACCCCACGGGAATGTTTTTTGTTTATGGGATTTACCGATGAAGATTACAAATGCATTGTTAAAAATAATCCGGAGATCAGGAAGGGAACGTTGTTGTTTTCACGTGATAAAATTATCCGAATGGCGGGCAATAGTATTCCTGTAAAATTATTGGAAGGTATTTTTCTTCAAATTAAACAGTTGAATGAAATTCTTGAAAGAGAAGATGATGTAAATGGACGTACATGATAAAAAGGCAAGAAGTTATAATATGTCATGTATTAAAGGCAAAGATACAAAACCAGAAGAAATTGTAAGAAAATATCTTTTTGCGCAAGGTCTTCGTTATAGAAAAAATGATAAACGCTTACCAGGATCACCAGATGTGGTATTTCCAAAATATAAAGTAGTTATTTTTGTAAATGGTTGTTTTTGGCATGGGCATGAAGGGTGTAAACACTTCGTTTGGCCTAAAAGCAATACGGATTTTTGGAAAGAAAAGATTCAAAAAAATATATTACGAGATGAGCGAAATCAACAAGATTTACGTAAAATGGGTTGGTATGTAATAGTAGTTTGGGAATGCCAATTAAAAAAAACTCAACGTAAAGAAACCTTAAATAACTTAGTTGGATTAATTAAAACAAACTTATGAAATAATCAGAATTTAATGATTGTGTATTTGATTTAGTGTGAACTTTTTCATTTTAAATATTGGGGGGATGGGTTTGGAACAAACATATATGTCATTAAGTGATTTTTATAAGACATGCTTAGAAAAAGCAAAAAAGCAAAATTATTATTGGGTAATTTCTTTAATTGCCAGAAGTTCAGATGCGGAATTAGTCTTTGATAAAATTGAAAGAGATTGGGCATCTCTAAATGATTTAACTGGAAAGAAGATATTATTTGTTTTTTCGGCAGAAGGCATAAGGAAAAAGTCTTTATTTTTTGCTTATGATAAGCCTTGGAGAGGACAGATTTGTCCTTTTGGAACGATAGCTAATAATGATAAATTAATTGGCGATAAATTAACATATGAAAAGAGGTATACAATTAGTTGGAAGGAAGAAATAGATTGGAAAAAGATTCACTCACAATCTATTTCGGAGATATCAAAAGATTTTGGGATAATTGAAAGTGAGATACCATGTCTACTTTTTATTAATATGAAAAGCGGAAATAAAACAGTCATACACATTAACAATAAAACCGATATATATACTTTGATAAAAAAATTTATTGGAGAAATTAATGAAAAGTGTGAGCAGCTTGATAATTTACAATCTCAGATGAATACTTATATAAGGATCGATAAGTATTTTGCTCTTAGAGCAAGGTTAGAAAAAGAAGCCAATAAATCAGGTGAAGAGTCTAAAGCTATACATGAAGTACTGAACGATAAGAAATCTTATTTAGAAGTCAAGGATAGTATTAAAAGTCGTAAATTAAGGGATGAAATAAAAAAATTACACCAATGGAAAAAACAATATATAAATTGTTGTATTTCTAATGGGGATGTTGTTCGGTATGAAGAACTAAAAAATAAAATTCAAAATATAAATAATGAGTTAAACTTATTACTTAATAATATAGAACCAGATTCATTTATTATAGATAAGGATGACTTGATTGCTGACAAAAAGGAGAGTGGGTCTATCATAATGAAACAATATGTAAATAATGGCGGACGACAAATAATTGTAGAGAATCAAGGAACTTATAATGAAAATCAGATATTAGACTTTTCGAATATTGTTAAGGAAGTTGTTCAATCTGAAAATATGTTGAATTCTAAGAACGAGATAGATATAAGTATAAAACAAGAATTAGAGACAATTAAAAAAGAGATTAAGACTAATAATACTTCCCCTAAAAGAATACAGGAATGGATAAATAATTTAAGCTCTTATGTAACAATTGGGTCTGCTGTTTGTTCTCCTGGAGTAGGGGACTTTATAATGAAAATAATTAATATGCTAAAAGAGATGCTGTAGGGATTCTGTGTGCTATGCAGCTTCTTGTAAGATTGTTTGCCCCCCGCTTGCGCAAACCCATCCCGGCACGCCAAACCCTCCTTTTTCCTACGTTTTTTGAGCGATCTCCAGTTCAAATCTGGTAGTCGCCTCTTCTGGTTATAGTTTACCACTTACATCATTCTGTAATTAAACACAATATGGAATACGGATGAACTGTCTGCTCTCGATGAGTATATAAAAATATGATAATAACATGGCGGGCCACTGCCCGCCATGTGCAATACAAAAAATTTGACAGAAAACCAAGTAGCATGATAGTTAAAATGAGCACAACTACGACGCTCATCTGATCAGTTACAAATAATCATTCAAAGAAGTTTTCATAAGAAGGAAACCTTTGCAACAGCTGTTCATGCGTTCCCTGATATACTGTCCCTTCCTTTATATATATTATCTCATCAGCATAATTTATCATACTTAATTTATGTGTGGAGATAAACACAGTCTTACCTTCTAAAATACCATTTGGACCGATCAGATTATTCATAATCTTTTCTTCATCAATAACATCAATATTACTTGTTGCTTCATCAAGTAAATATATTCTGGCATCTTTAATCAGGCATCTTGCCAGACAGATCCGTTGTTCCTGACCACGGGACAGGTTTTTTCCTTTTGATATCTCAGTTGCCCATTTTTGGGGTAGTCTGTTAATAATATCCTCTAAACCTGTAGCCTGGCTGATGCTGGCCAGTCTTTCATTTGTACATTGCTGGCCAAATAATACATTTTCTAATATACTGCTGTCCAGAATAGATGTGTCCTGATCTAGATATACTGGCTTATTCTCATTAGCAGAATCAAATACCACTTCTCCTTTATAATCATTAAAAAGATTTGCTAAAACCTTTAATAATGTGGATTTTCCGCTTCCGGATATTCCTATAACCGCATACCTCTTGCCCTTCTTAATCTGTAAATTTACATTTTCAAGACATTTAAAGTTACCGTAATAATATGACATGTTTCCAACATGTATTTCTTCATTATTATCCAAATTGGAAATTTTCCGCTCATTGTCCTGCATAAAATTTTCATCTAATAATTCATTTGTTTTATCTATATTTGGCAGAACGGTATATAAAGAATTAAATGCCTGCCCGATTGTTATTACATTTTGAACTACTAAATATAGCAGTGGTAATAATGCCATTTGGCTGAAAATATCAGTATTTCTGTTGCAAACTATGTTTATGATACTAATTACTATGGGAACAACATATGTATAGATATTTGTCAATACACTTTGAATGCTTTGCAAAATGACTAACTGACCGTAACGCTCTGTCTGTTCTTCATTTTCACTATGCCATTTTTTCATGAAAACGTTACCGACATCCAAAACCTTAATAGTTGAGATTGTCCTGATTATATTTTCACTTGTTGTATTGAGTTTAATCAATTTTTGTGTATATTTATTGCTCTCCATATATATTAGCTTACTAATCCCTATATAGGATATCAAATATAAAATATTAGCAGTCAGAAAAAGTCCGCCCAAAAATAAATTCTTCTGAAACAAAGCGACTTGAACTACAATAATGGTGCATAGAGCTATAAAAGACGGGACTATTTTGAATAGCAGGGCGTCTTTTATCATTCCTCTTGCGTTGATACGATATAATAAGTCACCATTGCTTCTGAATGTATAGAACTTGTAGTTTTTACTTATAAGTTTATCAACGAGTCTGTTTCCGTATATTTGCTCGTATAAAATATTAAATTTTTTTGTTAAGTATCCCTGGATCATACTGCCTGTCCCTAATAGGACAACTGCAGCAATTAATACTAAGGACAGATTTAAGTAGGAATCGTTTTTACCTATTGCAGAATACATATATGAATAGCTCATAGCTACAATTTGAGTAAAAATTGAAGTAATTAACAGTCCAAATAAAATCTTTATTAATTTAGTATTGTTTAAGAATCCTAATATCTCACGCTGCTTTACTACCACATTTTTTACATTTTTCCGGGCTTTAGTAATTTTTATGACAACACCGCTATAGATACTTTTAAACTCTGCATGGGAATAAGCGATTCTTCCTATCGCCGGATCAATTCCAATAAATTTGTTTTTGGTTGCTTTATTGATAATAATAAAATGACCGTTATTCACATATGCAATGATAGGTAATATTGATTGGTTGAATTTTTCGCTCTCAACTTTATAACCTTCTACGGAGAAGCCATATTCTCCTAATGCCTCTTTTAACTGCAGAACATTACTTCCGGCCATGGACAATTCTACCTTTTCCACCAACCGGTAAACTGGAATTCTGCACTTAAATGTATCCATAATCATAGCTGCACACGCAAGAAGACAATCCGATTGATTTGTCTGCAATATAACTTTCATACTGACTTCTCCTTTCTATATATTTTCTATTGCCAATACAGAAGGTAATTTCAAATTTTTATAACGATTCAGTAAATATTGTATTCCAGATTCTCCTACCATAAATCCAATCGCATTGATAGCTCCCGGTGCTCCTATACAACTATATCCTTGTTTTTCTGCATCCTCCATGGTCTGAGTAATATAATTTTCCTTTTCAGTTTTTTCTCCCAGTACCTTCTCATACGAAAGGATGAAATCTATAAAAGCAAAATTTCCATGACATAAAGAATAGTTTTGAGAATTTAGTACTTTGCTCTCTATTACTTCTCTATACTGAAGCAGAAGATTATCCAGGTCTGATTCACTCATTCCGATTATCCCATCATTTATAAAGCCCCATTTCTTCCAAATTAAACGGGAATACATGATTCCACAAGAACCGTGACACCAAAAATGAGAATATGTATCTTCACTGCTCCTTAAGTCCTGCCACATATACTTTCCTGTATATAACCGCTGTTCCTTTTCCCATAACCCTTGTGCCAATGTTATCAGCGCTTCCCGTTTGGCAATTCTGTTCATACACATAATGGATGTCATAATACCTGAATATCCATGTGCAAAGCTGGCATAATTAAAATTTTTATCCATAACATCAGTGTCAAAATCAGAAATAAAATATTCCGTTATTGCCGCGAGAATTTCTTTTGCAAAATCATCTGATTCATACCTGGCAAAAAAATAGATAACTGCTGAGTGCAGACCTGATAAAGTATCATAACAGTTTGTTTTTGATATATTATTTTTTATCAACTCTTTGATTTCTCCAAGAAACAGGTCTGTTTCATCATATTTTATGATTCCGGTCTCCTTGATTTTTGCAATAAAAGCATAAATTCCAGTCAGTCCGCAGAAATAAGAAATATTATAATCGTTAAGCATCCCCATATGATAAGCTGTTTTAATTGTATTATAAATCTTCTCTATAACCGTTCTTGTAAACTCATCTTTATTATTTAAATATTCAGAAAGATACATATAACCGATTCCTGTCAATCCGGAATATAATGACCAATCTAATACCGCATATTCCAATTGTTCTTTATCATTTACCATAAGGCCGATCCAACTGATAGTACCGTCGTCTCCAACTATCCGGTTGTCATCGATATTTTCTCTCAGTGGTTTATTATTCTCTGAGCGTATTTCTTTTTTGTCGCTCACCTTCATATCTTTATATTCAATCCCCAAAGCGATACTCGATGTAATTGATTCGCGAATAAGCTTTTTTTGTCTTGATAACATCTTTGGATTTGTCTGAGCCTCCAAAATATCGTATGCTTTCTTCAGATTGAACTCATGCATGTCCAGTATCTTTTTTTTCGTATTTCCATGATATCCATAGACGTAGTTAAGAGACATATTCCAATAAAAGCCAGGTATATTACTTTTGCATAATTCTTGTACCTCATACATATAAACGTCCTGATTAAATTGATTGCTTCTCTTTAAATTTTTCAGTAATCCATTAAACAATTCCGGATTATTCCGATATCTGGGGTCACTCTTTATTCTTATTATTTTTGAATACCCCTTGGTCATATTGAGAATAATACGTGATTCAATCTTTGTTAAATTGTCTATTATATAATTTAATATGTCATCTTTTTTCTCCTTGTACTGTTTTTCGGCTTGTTCAAACCCGTTTAATATCTGATCTCCATAGAATAATGGGTCTGTTTCTTTATTTGGCAGGTGATTATATTGCGTAATCAATTTTGGTTCCGTAAAAATATACATATCATCTCTATACTCATTCTTTACTTTTTCAGTAATGATTTTTATACCTTTATTTGATAAACAACTGACATCACCTCCGAAATACTCTGTCATAGAAAATATTGGGATCAGACCAGTAGCCATAACCCCATATAATAATCGCTGCACTGCTTTATACTGTGCATCGTATTCAAATTTGTGCGTATCAAAAAACAGATAGGAAGAAAAAATTGTTTCAACATCTGTAATTATAGGAAATTTACCATGAGCAATCAAATTCTCATAATGCATATCGTTCATACCTGACAGATATGCAGCAAATAAGAGTTTTCCGTAGTTATAATAGAATTGATTTATTTCGCTTTTGTCATATATTTCCTCATATTCAACAAATTTTACCCATGTTCCCTCATTTTCGCATATACAGTCATACTGTCTGGTATATTCATCTTCAAAAAAGTAACTTAATAGTCCCTTGAGAAAGTTTAAGTTATCTCCTTTGGCGGGCTTGAATACTAATTTTTTATTTGATGCAAAAGTTATTACTAATACACACTTATCATTATGCCAATCCCCGGAATTTGTTATGTTTATAATGTCCTCTGATTGCGTATGAAAAAAGTATTCACATATGGTCAATTTGTTCCTTTGAAATAAGTTGATTATTTCTAAAATATAGCTGAATTTTCCTTTGACTTCTCCATATAGCTGTTCTTTCATAGACGGAAACATCTTTTCCATTGCATCAATACAATATTCGTTATTGCAAAACCAAAGATATCGATTTTCAGATGTATCACCTGTCAGATTACCATCCACCCGGCATGCATTCATACAATATAATAAAGATTTAAAACTCCTTTTAAATATTTCCAGTTCGATCAGTTCCTTCAAATATTTAAATTCGTTTTCATTGAAGTCAATTTTATCCTCTTCTTTTACTTTCCTGATTATATATTGAAATATATAGTCTATATATAATCTGCCAAATATTTTATCCATATGATCCCTCCGTAGTATCCGCTCTGACTTCTCTCTCAAAATACTTTATTTATTACATAGGCCGCTTAGATTAAATATTTTTCTAAGCGGCCTATTCATAAATCCTATTTGAGAACATTATATGTTTTATAGTATTATGAGCAGCATGTAAAAATAAACTGCCATGTATTCATTGCACATTCATGGCTGATCGTTTTGATCACGCCATCGCCACCGCCTAAAATCTGTTCCAGTTCTTTTTCTTCCATCGGATTTGTTAATTCAAGAATATCATTTCTCATTTTTTTTTCCTCCTTAAATTATGAACAGCATGTAAAAATAAACTGCCATGTATTCATTGCACATTCGTGGCTGATTGTTTTAATAACACCATCGCCACCACCCAAAATCTGTTCCAGTTCTTTTTCTTCCATTGGATTTGTTAATTCAAGAATATCATTTCTCATATTAATTCTCCTTTCTCCTTTGATGTATCCCAAATAAGATTATGGTTATATAATATCACTTGTTTGACGATTTTACAGGAACATGTAATTATTCCTCCTTTACCATGTAAGTTTTCCTCGTTTTCTGATAGTAAGATACAAAAAAAGCGTTAATTCACTAAAAATGAATCAACGCCCATTGCTTCAAACTTCTTGTTTTTTTGGAAATGTTAAAACTGTCTTATATCCTTGCAGGACTTTACTTTCTATTTTTATCGCACCGCCATGAGCTTCCACGATCTGCCGGACAAGTATAAGTCCCAGACCATGCCGCAAGTCTAACCGTTCATCAGTACTTTCCATGTAGTGCGGTTTTTCTTCCAGTTCCTTTAGCTTTTCAGCTGACAGCCCTGTACCATTATCTGCAACAGTAATAGAAAAAGAGGTTTCCCTATCCTCCAAAAGGAGGGTGATGGTGCACCCTTTTGGGTTATGACGAATGCTGTTCTGTACTAAATTAGCGATTGCCCGTGAGATCAGCCGGGCGTCACACTCAAATGTGAGTGTTTCAGCAGCAGGTGCAATGTTTAGTTCTATGGAATAGGCGTCTGATAAACCGGTATTCAGCAGTTCTGCCAGATACGAGCGCATCAATGAACGAATGCGTACATGGGATTTGTTAATTGGCTGCATGTCGTATTCCAGTCTGGACACCAGATTTAAGTCCTGCACAAGATCTTTGATTTTAATGCTTTGCATCTTCACGATTTCTGCCTGTTCTTTGACTTTTCTGCTTGAAGTTTCATCATGCATAATGCGATCCGCATATCCCATTATTATCGAAAGCGGTGTTCGGATGTCATGGGAGACGCCGCTGATCCAGTTGGCCCGCGCCTGGTTTTGTCTGCTGAGTACCCGGGAAGATTTGTTTACGCTGTCGGCTAACTCTGACAATTCTCCGCTAATGGACAGAGAAACCGGTATGCCGTCAGAAAGTGTCTTTAAGGAGGAAATGATTGGCTCCGTGTTCTTAACAATCTTCCGTTTGGACAGATAATAGGCAGCAAATAAAATCAGACAGTCTATCACCAGTATAGCCGTAACATAAAACGGCAGAAGCTGGATTGCCTGTAACGAAAAATAATTACCGATAATTTTTGTATAGCTGTCTTTTGGATAACCTAATATTAACAGCCCGTCTTCCGTGTTTCGGACAAATACAGGGAAATCGTTAAGATAACCCTTTGAAAACAGGGCAACGTCCTGAATGGTATAGGATACTGGAAGATCCTCCGGTGCATTTGCTGACCATACACATCTGCCTTCCTGATCCAGGAATACAGCCCATATTTGATTGTGCTTCAGCTTTTGGGCAGCTTTTTCGGATATTCCATCTGCTGAGCAGGCCGCCGCAGTTTCTTCAAGTAAATTTTGAGGGGAAGTGTCCCCATAATCTTTTGTCAATGCGCGGCCAAAAGTAAGACAAAAAGCTATCACATTGATTAAGAGGAGTACCAGGATAACGGCTGCAAAGGAGATCATGTATTTTAGGATATATCTCACAAATGATTTCATGGCTTCACTTCCTTGTATTAAGTTTATAGCCTAATCCTTTTATTGTAATAAGGGAAACCGGCTTTGACGGGTCTGCTTCAATCTTTTCCCGAATGCGCCGCACATGTGCATTCAGGCTGTTTTCATATCCAAATGGATTTTCACCCCAAAGGGCTTCGCACAGTGAGTCTAACGTGACGATTTTTCCGTCATTTCTTGCGAGAACCTCTAATAAGGTAAATTCCTTTGCAGTCAGCGGGAGGATCTCACCTGTTTTGTGAATTTCAGCCCGGCTGAAGTCAATGGTGCATCCAGCCAACTGTATCAGCCGTTCGTCTTCCTTATAGCAGCGGCGCAAAACCGCATAAATGCGTAGCAGCAATTCCTGAGGTAGAAATGGTTTAGCAATATAATCGTCCGCGCCGAGGCCCAGCCCAGCCAGTTTATCCGCTGCCTCGTCCTTTGCCGTAAGAAAAATGACCGGCACGTTGGTAAATAAACGCAGTTGCTGCATTAAGGAAAATCCATCTCCATCCGGCAGCATGACATCCAGTACTGCCAGGTCAGGTGTTTCCTCTTGGGCAGCGGCAACGCCTTCTGCGACCGTAGAAGCGGTAGTGATATTTTCAAAGCCATTATCCCTAAGAATGGCAGTTACCATTTTAAGCAGGTCCGGCTCATCATCAACAAGCAGAAGCTTTTTATTTTGTAAAAATAAATTGTCCATAGTGTACCCTCCGATGAGGCCATTATAACATAGCAGGCAGGGGTTGCGTATACTCTTTCCAAAAAGTAATGTAAAAGTAAGGAGACGGGAATGTAGATGTCAGGTTGGCGTTGTATCATAAAAACATCGAAAGGAGATGTTCCTATGGATTACATTATCACAACAGACCAGTTGACGAAAAAATATAAAGACTTCACTTCTGTCAACAACGTATCCCTTCACATTCGGAAAGGCAGTATTTATGGTTTCCTGGGTCCGAATGGAGCAGGAAAGTCCACCACTATGAAAATGCTGTTAGGGCTTACCGCTTCCACAAAAGGGAGTTTTACTATTGACGGGAAACACTTTCCTGGTGACCGGCTGGCAATCCTCAAAGAAATTGGTTCTTTTATTGAATCCCCTTCGTATTATGCAAATCTGACAGGGCGTGAGAACCTTGATATCATACGAAGGATTTTAGGTTTGCCGGAAGAAACGGTGGAAGATGCACTGGAGCTGGTGGGCCTTTCAGAATTTGGCAGCCGGCTGGCAAAGAAATATTCACTGGGCATGAAACAGCGTTTGGGACTCGCTGGTGCGCTGATTGGCAGACCCCCCATTCTTATACTGGATGAACCGACTAATGGACTTGATCCATCGGGCATCCATGAAATCCGAAATCTGGTGAAATCGCTGCCCAATCTCTACCACTGCACAATATTGATTTCATCCCATATGCTTTCGGAAATTGAATTGATGGCGGACGACATCGGCATCCTTAACCATGGGAATCTGCTGTTTGAAGGAAGTATGGCTGAACTGCGGCGGAGCGCGTTACAGGCAGGATTTGCTGCGGATAATCTGGAGGATATGTTCCTTTCCATGATAGAAAAGGACAATGCGGACAGAAAGCAGAGGGCTAAGCTATGAAAACGCTTATGATTGAACTGCAGAAAGAAAAACGAACCGGCATTATTCCCCTGTTACTGGCAGTCGGGATTTTGGGAGCTGCCTATGCGTTTGTCAACTTCCTTGTACGGAAGGATACGCTGTTGGCTCTTTCGCTTCCTCCGATGGATGTTTTGCTTACGCAGTTATATGGGATGATAATGGTACTGAATATGTTTGGCATTGTGGTTGCTGCCTGTATGATCTACAACATGGAGTTTAAGGGAAATGCCGTCAAGAAAATCTATATGCTTCCTGCCAGTGTTCCGGCCATGTATTTTTGTAAATTCCTTATTTTGACTGTGATGTTGTTTACGGCCGTCGTTCTGCAAAATCTGGCTCTTATGCAAATCGGTATAGCAGACCTGCCCCAGGGCTCGTTTGAGTTTGGGACACTGGTTAACTTTGCCGGGTATTCGTTTCTTACCTCTATGCCGATGTTGTCTTTTATGTTGTTGGTTTCCTCCCGCTTCGAAAATATATGGGTTCCCCTTGGCATTGGGGTAGCCGGATTTTTGAGCGGCATGGCTTTGGCAACATCCAATGCCCGGCTGCTTCTGGTGCATCCTTTTATCGTTATGTTGAAGCCGGCGGTTGCCATGAGTGCACAGCCTGACAGGTTCGTAGCAATTATATCTGTGGCCGAAACCGTCCTTCTCCTGGGTGCGGGATTATGGATGTCCAAGAACCTGCATTATGAGTAAGGAGGTCGTAAAATGAATTTTTATGAATTACTCAAAATTGAGTTGACAAAAGTGAAACGTTCCAAAATTGTACCCTTGATTTTTATAGCTCCATTGTTGGTAGTGGTATCAGGAATTGCCAATTTGAGCAGTTATTTTTCGCCGGAATATACCAACGCGTGGCG
This sequence comes from Bacillota bacterium, assembly GCA_023460575.1. Classification (GTDB taxonomy): domain Bacteria; phylum Bacillota; class Clostridia; order Lachnospirales; family Lachnospiraceae; genus Lacrimispora. Next base: position 19,642 of record JAEWPQ010000087.1, on the reverse strand, counting down.
CGCTATGTTTATTCAAAGTGCACTTGTCTATGCTTATTATCTGCTGCCATTCTCCATGATCGTGGTCTGCGTGATGATCGCCGGCAGGGAAATACAGAATAACGGCATACTGAAAATGCTGGCACTACCGGTAAGCAGGTATCGGTTATCGCTGGCAAAATTCTGTATACTTATGTTTTATCTTTTTCTGGAAATGGTTGTGTTCCTCATAGTATTCATCATCGCCGGTATGATTGCCACCAGTATGATGGGAATAACAGAGACGATGCCGGTGCTTTACCTGTTGAAATGGTGTGTCGGTCTGTTCCTTACCATGCTGCCCTGTGTAGCGGTGATGTGGGCAATTACAGTTCTGTTTGAAAGACCGCTGTTATCTGTGGGGTTAAACATGTTCCTTGTCATTCCTGGTGTTCTGTTTGCCAATACGCCGATTTGGGTTATCTATCCGTATTGCTACAGCGGCTATTTGGTTTCATGTTCGCTGCATGATTATACCGCAGCAGATTCCGGTGCGGCGCTTTCATTGTTCCCGTTCCTGCCCTGTGCAGCACTTGTCTTTGGATTGGCTCTGACACTGGCCGTCTTACAATTTGGAAAGAAAGAAATGAGGTAATTATTATGGAAAAGAAAAAATTTCAAAAATTAAGTATTGCTGCATTAATTATCAGTGTTTTACCATTAGCAACCTTTATCCCGATTTTATTCAAGTTCACTTTACCAGACGGGATACAAGGTATCTGGTCGGCAGCAAATATGGTCTTTGTACTTTTAGGACTATGTCTTTCTATTGTTTGTGTACGAAACAGCAAAAGCCGGAGTGCTGTAAATATTATTGCTATGACAATCAGCATTTTATGGGTACTGATGGTGGCTGGTTTCATTGCTTTGGCGTTTTTACTAAACTTTCAGCAATAAGAAGAACTGGCTAGCTATGAAAAAAAGAGCTGCATTTCTTTTATTGATTATATTGTGTATCACCTTTATTTCCGCATGTTCGCAAAATAAAAAAGTGGTATGAGTATGCTTTGGTTTTTAATAAAGAAAAAAAGATAGTTTATATCTTTACACAATTTATGGATCTGGATGATATTGTTTTTGATAAACAGTTTTTGCCTGACTGTAACGGTAACGTACATAAAAGATGGAGAGTCTAAAATTGCACTTTATAATATGGAGGAATATACTAATAATTCAATAGGTAAATAATTTCCTTTTTCGGATAAAATCAGGGTTGAAATCCTTATGCATTGATTTCACCCTGATTTTTTGCTACCTTAGGCCTTTCTGTTTTTAGGCACAAAACGGAATTATGCCTATGTATTTTATCGTGAATGAGATGACGTCGTACATGGAAGAAAGGATCTACACTAATTTCAATTGTAGTTTATTATTTTGTATTATATAATCATAGTATTAATAAGAAATTGGGGGAATATGTATGAAAAAGTTTATCGTTATTGTATCTTTGTTTTTTTCTATTATGGGTTCGACCGTGAGTTATGCGGATGAATGGAAGCAGGATTCTACTGGTTGGCAATATGTACACAATGATGGTACTGTAGTAAAAGATGATTGGTTTAAAGATCCTGGAACTGGTGAACATTACCATTTTGATGCAAATGGGTATATGCAGGTAGGTATTGTAAATGTGGAAGGGAAAGATCATTATTTTAATGAAACAGGAGTACTCCAGAGAAATACATTAATACCAGATGGACGTATAGCGGATTGTAATGGAGAAATTATCAATGATGTAAATGATGGAGTAACGTTCCTGTTAGCGTGGCTTACAGATGTGAAAGTTGGAAATAGTAAAATTGTTACTGTAAGCATTAAAAATATATGCAATAAACCTATAATAATTAAAAATCTTTGTAATATAGTTACTAATGATAAGGTGACAGCTTTGTACCTTTATAATCCGGATGAAAGCAGTTTTTATGATGAAAGGACTATCAATCCAAATGAGACGGTTAATTTAAGCTTTATTGATCGTAATGTGTCTGAATTCTATACCGATGAAAGCAGTTTTATTGTTTTAACTACTAAAATTGATAATCTTCTGCATCTTTGTTATTCTGATGAACATTCTGCTGTGGTGCATGAGTCTCAGGAAGAACTTAATGTAATTATAAGTCAGTAATGCTAAGTAAAATACTTATATGAACTTATATGACTTGTTGTCTCAGCTTAAAGTTAGAAAGAAGGGTGATAGCAAGTGATAAATCAGGTGATTGCGGAGATTGACTAAATATTTTAATTGTATCAACAGATAGACTTTTATGGACTAAGTTTAGAAGGGAGAATGTCTTATGTACTTATTAAACTCATTTACAGTAAAAAGCATGACTCTGCGCAACCGTATCGTTATGCCCCCGATGTGTATGTATAGTGCCGATACCGATGGTATGCCAAATGAATTTCATTTTACCCATTATACCTCCCGTGCGGTTGGCGGCGCAGGGCTGATAATTATGGAAGCCACCGGTGTCTTACCGTGGGGCCGTATTTCTGACCATTGTTTGGGACTTTGGAATGATAATCAGGTAAAAGCGCTCACTCCAATTATTGCCGAATGCCAGAGACAGGGAGCAAAAATGGCGATTCAGCTCAACCATTCGGGTCGAAAATGTGGAGCCCAGGAAAAAGCAATTTACGCACCCAGCCCGATTCCGTTCAGTGAAGATTCTCCCATGCCTCTTGAGATGACGGAAGAAGATATTCACGATACGGTTAATGCATTTCGCAGCGCAGCTGCCCGGGCAGCTGAAATCGGTTTTGATGCGATAGAAATTCATGGTGCCCATGGCTATCTTATCAGCGAATTCCTGTCGCCGTTGACCAATCATCGTACAGATGGTTATGGTGGATCAACGGAAAAACGATGCCGTATATTGATTGAAATACTAAAGGCGGTACATGAGGTCTGGCCAGATGAAAAACCGGTTTTATTGCGTGTATCTGCTGAAGATTATGAACCGGACGGCATGCATATGGAAGAAATGTCTGAAGTTATTGAGTTGGTGAAGCCCTATATTGACGTGCTGGATGTAAGTACAGGCGGAGTTGTGCCGACACCGCCGCCAGCAATCTATCCAGGATATCAGGTAAAAATTGCCGAGTGGATGAAACAGAAATGCGGCCTGCCTGTGGTTGCTGTTGGCCTGCTTACAGACCCGCATCAGGTTGAGGAAATTCTGGGTGGAGAACGGGCAGATCTGGTTGCTTTAGGCCGGGAACTTCTGCGTGATCCTTACTGGGTACTGCATACAGCTCGGGATTTGGAAGTCGTATATCCGTGGCCGGAGCAGTATCTGCGTGGTTTTCAGGCAAGAAGATGATGCATGGTTTCTACAGTCAAAATGCGGATGCGTTTGTAGTGCTTAAGAATGCAAGAATCTTAAACCTTTATATATTATTACTAAAAAAATACAGTATTGGACGATAGGATTATAAAAAATATGAAAAATGGCATTGACAAGACGAATAAATAATTGTATATTTAGGTTTAGGAAACCGTTTTCCGCAGGAGGCGATTTGATGGTATCTATAAATGATGTGGCGAAAAAGGCAGGGGTAGCGAAATCAACGGTATCTAAGGTTTTAAACAATTATTCTCTGGTGAGTGAAGAGACCAGATTAAAGGTTGAGAAAGTTGTTGAAGAGTTAGGATATGTACCGAATTCAGTTGCCATATCCCTCTCTAAAAAGGAATTTAACCGGGTTGGGTTGATTCTTGATATCCGGCATAATAGTGAGTTTGTCGAAGAAATCAATATGCAGCACCTGACAGGCGCTTTTGAAAAAGCGAAAGAATATCGCCTAGAAGTGGTGACATTTTTTAGTTCTCAGTTTGAGGGGTTGAGCTACAAAGAGGTTGCTAATTTTTTGAAATCCCAAAGGATTAATTGTTTGATTATATATAATTTATCCATAGAGAATAAAAACATATATAAGATTATTGAGAAGCAAGAGTTTTTTTGTGTCTTGGTTGATTCCCCCATCACCAATGCAAGAACTTCATCTGTATCCATCGACCACTTTCAGGCACAGTATGATGTGGCGAAGAAGACCTTTGATGAGAATGACTACATTAACCATGTGCTTTATATTGCGGGCGGTGCAGGCGGATACATAACGAACCGAAGATTAGAGGCCATGAGGAAGCTGCAGGAAGAGTATCATTTTGAACTTATTATACAATATGGTGATTTTAATGAATATAAAGCAAGAGAGATCACGCAAAAGTATGCTTCCAGGATCAATGTGGTTGTATGTGCATCTGACTTAATGGCAATCGGTGCGGTGTTTGCATTGAGGGAGATGGATTTATTCCGTCCTGTATGTGGTTTTGACGGTATTCGCTTAATGGGATATACCCAAATAGCTATGAATACAGTGAAACAGGATTTTAACAGAAAGTCTAAGCAGGCTTTTGATGAACTCAAGGAATTGCTTAATGGAGAAATGGGCAGACATGTTCTGGTGCCTTATGAGGTATGTAAAATTAATTATATGGATGTTATTCAGAAATAAGGATAATATCAATATAATTTTTTTCAAAATACGGAAACCGTTTTCCGTACAAATTGCAGCAAATTTATTAGAAAAAAGGAGAAGCTGTTATATGAGAGAAGCAGGAATGTTATTGCCTTTATCATCGCTGCCATCCAATCATGGAATTGGAGATATGGGCAAGTATAGTTATGAATTTATAGATTTATTGGAAAAATGCGGATTTCATATATGGCAGATCCTGCCGTTAAATCCCTTGGGGTATGGTAATTCGCCCTATCAGCCCTACTCTTCCTTTGCAGGAGATGAAATCTATGTCAGCTTGGAAGAGTTGTTTTTAGATGGTTTATTAAAGAAAGAACCACCAAAATTTATGGAGCACAGTTCCTGTGTGGATTATGAGAAAGTAAGGACTTTCAAAGGGCTTTATTTAAAGGAAGCATTTGAACACTTTATACCGACGAGAGAGTATAAGGATTTTGCCGCTCAGGAATGGGTGTACTTATATGCAGTTTTCCTTACCTTGAAAAAGCAGAATCACCTAAAATGTTGGAATGAATGGAGCATGGAACAAAAAGAATGGATCAGGGATAAGAAGTATGACATCTCTGCTTACAACAATGAAATTAATTATGAGATGTTTGTACAGTATCAATTCTACAGACAATGGATGAAATTAAAGGATTATGCCAACAATCACGGTATTAAGATCATGGGAGATATACCGTTCTATGTAGGAATCGATTCTTTGGATGTATGGATAAATCAGGGATGTTTCTTATTGGATTCAGATGGAAGGCCTGTCTTTATCGCAGGAGTACCGCCGGATTACTTTAGCGAAACAGGTCAAAGATGGGGGAATCCGATTTATGATTGGGAATACCTAAAGGAAACCAACTACAGCTTTTGGATTGACCGTATTGCATATAACAGTAAACTTTTTGATTACATTCGAATTGATCATTTCAGGGCCTTTGATACCTATTGGAGGATTCCTTCCACCTGTGATACGGCGGTTGAAGGAAATTGGATTGAGGCACCAGGTTATGAAGTGTTTGATTTGATCAAAGAAAAATTCCCCCAGCTCGAAATTATTGCAGAAGATTTGGGAAATTTAAGGAAAGAGGTACATGTATTAAAGAATCATTATCAATTAAAGGGAATGAAGATTATACAGTTTACTTTTGATCCGAAGGAAAATAACAATGACTTTGAAGATGTACGTAATATGGTGATCTATACGGGAGGCCACGATAATCAGACAATTCGTGGCTGGTATACTTCACAGGAGGAAGAAACCCAGGCTGCTATCAGAGAAAAATTAGAAAAGCTTGGTTATAAGGATAAGACCATTTCAAAACGTTTTCTTAAATTAACCTTTGACAGTATTGCAGACCTTGCCATCGTTCCGGTGCAGGATGTGATTGACCTGGGAGATGAAGGCAGAATCAATACACCGGGTACACTGGGGTCCCCTAACTGGGAATGGAAGTTAACAAGCTTTGACGAGTTCAAACAGGAAATTAGCAGTATCAGGGATCTGATACGAAGCAGTAATCGTTTAGCGAAATAGCACAAACTATTTAGTACATGCAGCTGGAGGTTAGCAGGTATTCTTGAAAGGTATGGTAGTTAGAATGTTAGAAAAAAAAGTTCGGGATCGATACGGAAAAAAACTTCAGGAATGCAGTAATGAAGAAATCTACTTGGTGCTTTTGGAAATGACAAAATGTATGGCAGATCAAAAGCAAGGGGAAGTGAGTAAAAAGAAGGTTTATTACATATCCGCTGAGTTTTTGATTGGTAAGTTATTATCCAATAACTTAATCAACTTGGGAATTTACGATGAAGTGAGAAAGGAATTGGATCAAAATGGAAAATCGATTACAGAAATCGAGAATGTAGAATTAGAACCGTCTTTGGGAAACGGGGGTCTGGGAAGACTGGCTGCTTGTTTTCTGGATTCCATTGCCAGCCTTGGATTAAACGGCGACGGTATTGGTTTGAATTACCACTTAGGGTTATTCCGTCAGTTATTTAAAGAGAATATGCAAAAGGAAACCACTAACCCATGGATTACCAAAGATAGCTGGTTAACGAAGAAGGACACTTCTTATAAGGTTACCTTCAAAGATTTTTCGGTCACTTCAACGTTATATGATATTGCAGTAACTGGTTACGAGAATCGTACCAATTACCTTCACCTGTTTGACATTGATACAGTGGATGAATCCATTGTAAGAGAGGGGATTTCCTTTGACAAAGAGGACATCAGGCGAAATCTTACTCTGTTCTTATACCCGGATGACAGTGATGAGAAGGGGGAATTACTTAGAATCTACCAACAGTACTTTATGGTAAGCAATGGGGCACAGATGATTATTGAAGAATGCGAAAAGAGGGGAAGTTCATTAAGGGATTTAAATGAATATGCGGTAATTCAAATCAATGATACCCATCCTACCATGATAATTCCTGAACTGATCCGTTTACTCACACAGAAGGGAATTGACATGGAGGAGGCGATCGAGATAGTTTCTAAGACCTGTGCATATACCAATCATACAATCTTAGCGGAGGCTTTGGAAAAATGGCCAATTAGGTATTTAGAGAAGATAGTGCCTCATCTGCTTCCCATTATTGAAGTGCTGGATCAAAAGGTCAGAAGCAAATATAATGATCCGTCCGTATATATCATCGACGGAGAGAACCGGGTGAACATGGCTCACATTGATATCCATTACGGCTTTAGTGTAAACGGTGTTGCAGCCCTGCACACGGAAATCCTGAAACAGAATGAACTCAATAGTTTTTATAAAATATATCCGCAGAAATTCAATAATAAAACCAATGGGATTACGTTCAGACGCTGGCTGATGCATTGTAATTATCCATTAACCTCCTATATCAGCGAATTGATTGATGACGGATTTAAGAAAGATGCTGATCAATTGGAGAAACTGTTGGCGTTTAAAGAGGACAGCAATGTATTAAATACATTGCTTCAGATAAAAAATGAGAATAAGAAAGTGCTAAAAGAGTACTTAATGCAGACGCAGGGAATTCAGATTAATGAGAACTCCATTTTTGATATTCAAATCAAGCGCTTACATGAATATAAAAGACAACAGATGAATGCACTGTATATTATTTATAAATATTTGGAGATTAAAAAGGGCAATAAGCCCAAAACGCCGCTTACAATCATATTTGGTGCAAAAGCAGCTCCTGGTTATATCATAGCGAAAGATATTATTCATCTGATTTTATGTTTGCAGGACGTAATTTTCAAGGATCCGGAAGTGAATCCTTATCTAAACGTAGTCATGGTTGAAAACTATAATGTTACGTTAGCAGAAAAGCTGATTCCTGCCTGTGAGATATCCGAACAGATATCTTTGGCCTCCAAGGAAGCCAGTGGTACAGGGAATATGAAGTTCATGTTAAACGGAGCAATTACCTTAGGAACAATGGATGGTGCCAATGTAGAAATCGCAGATTTGGTGGGGGAAGATAATATTTATATCTTCGGTAGATCAAGTGAAGAAGTCATTAGCCATTACGATAAACAAGATTATGTATCAAAAGATTTATATGAAAAAGATGCATTGATCCATAATCTGGTTGACTTTATTGTAAGCGGGACTCTGATGGAAGTCGGCAGGAAAGAGAATCTGGAACGCTTACATCATGAACTTATTTCAAAGGATTGGTTCATGTCCTTACTGGATTTGAGAGAATACATCTTGAAAAAGGAAGAAATCATTGGAGATTATGAAGACCGGGTTAAATGGTCAAAGATGATGTTGGAAAACATCAGCCGTGCCGGGTTTTTCTCCTCCGACAGAACAATCAGGGGCTATAATCAGGATATTTGGAAATTATGATGAAAATCAAAACTTTTATTAAGGGGAGGTATTTTATGAAAAAATTTTTTTTAGCCTTACTTATGGTCGCTGCAATGGTAGTATCTTTTTCTGCCTGCAGCAAGAATGTTTCAAACAGTGGTACAACTCCGGGAAAGTCAGCCTCAACCAAAACGGGAGAAGCAGAGCCAGTAACATTAAAAATATGGGCTCCGGAAAATCAAATTCAAACAGGAACCCTGGATTCTATGACAAAATCCTTCCAGGCATTACACCCTGAATGGAATATTACATTTAATGTTGAAACACAAGGGGAAGATACTTTAAAAGATGAAATATTAAAAGATGTATCAGCAGCCGGGGATGTCTTCTTCTTTGCAAGTGACCAGTTAAATGAGTTAATCAATGCAGGAGCGATTGCCAGACTTGGCGGAAGCACAGAAGAAATGGTTAAATCCACTATGGAGGAATCTGTTGTAAAAACAGTATCAAAAGACGATGCAATCTATGGTATTCCTTTTACTCATAACACCTTCATTATGTATTATGATAAATCATTGTTAAGCAAAGAAGACGTAAAATCCATAGAAGGCATTATGGCAAAAGATACGGGTGATAAAGTCTATAATTTCTGCTTTGACTCCGCTGCCGGCTGGAAATTAGGTGCATGGTACTACGGTGCAGGCTTAACCATCTACGGTGAAAGCCAGACAGATTTTGCAGCTGGTGCTAACTGGAATAATCCGACCGGCGTTGCTGTAACAAATTACTTAATTGACTTAATAAATAATCCAAAAACAGCATTTGCAGATGATGTTTCTCTATCCGAATTAACAGCAGATCACAGAATAGGTGCTTGGTTTGACGGTTCCTGGAACTATAATCTTTATAAGAATGCTTTAGGCGAAGATTTGGGTTTGGCAGTAATCCCGACTTTCAATCCGGACGGAAATAATTATCAGTTAAAAAGCTTCTACGGTTCCAAGGCAATCGGCGTTAACTCTCAGTCAAAATATCCTGCAGCAGCAGTAGCATTTGCAGCTTATCTTGGAAGCGAAGATATGCAGTTAGAGCGTTATGAGAAGAGTGGTCAGGTACCTACTAATCTTAAAGCAGGAGAATCAGAAGAATTACAGGCGGATGAAGTGGCAAAGGTTATGATAGAGGAAGTAAAAACTGCATCTGTTATGCAGCCTGCATCCGTAGAATTCAGTTCAAAGTACTGGGCTAATGTTGCCGGCATTGCAACTGAAATAAAATCTGGTGAGTTAAACAAAGAAAATGTACAGAAAAAATTAGATACATTTGTAGATGCACTAAAGGTAGAATAAAAAACTATTAATAAAAATTCATGGATAGTTTAGAGCGGATTGACAAAAACATCTGATGAAGCTTTGATTTCATTCAAGTTCTCATTCTATCTTAAAAAGGAGTTGGAGATCATGTTTCGCAAAAAGAAAACGAAGTCAGATATTAACACACCGCTTCGTGATATAGGGGGAATTACCGCTTTTATTCAAGGAAATACTATAACAAAATTATCTGTCCTGGTTTTTGGGTTAGGCAATCTGGTTCATAAACAGATTATTCGTGGTTTGCTTATGCTTTTCGTAGAAATTGCTTATATTTATTACATGATTACGGCTGGTTTTAATTCCATTGCAGATTTTATAACATTGGGAACCACGGTACAAGCGGAAGTTTTTAATGAAGCAAAGCAGATCTATGAATATGCACCAGGGGATAATTCTATGTTATGTCTGCTCTATGGTGTTGTAACAATATTTCTGACTCTTGGTTTTATTCTTTTTGCAATGACTTCTGTAAGAAGTGCTTATGTAACACAGAAAAAAATAGAATATGGCAAGGCAGTTCCTTCTTTTAAAGAAGATTTAGCATCTTTGTTAGAACAAAACTTACATAAATCCCTTTTGTTTTTACCGGTATCAGGCGTCTTATGTTTCACGATTGTTCCCCTTGTTTTTATGGTATTGATTGCATTTACTAACTACGATAAAAACCATCAGACGCCAGGGAATCTCTTTGACTGGGTTGGATTTAAAAACTTTTCGGCAATGTTTGCTAAAAACGGCACCTTATCTGAAACATTCTGGCCGGTACTTAACTGGACCATCATATGGGCAGTGTTTGCTACATTTTCCTGTTACATTTTCGGAATGTTGTTAGCAATTGTAATCAATCGTGAAGGTACCAGATATAAAAAGTTTTGGAGATTTATCTTTATCATGTCCATAGCAGTGCCTCAGTTTGTATCGTTACTCACCATGAGAACGATCTTCAATACCAATGGCCCGGTGAATGCAATGCTGCGTAATATCGGTATCATTGGACCGACGGAGGCAATCCCGTTTTTCACTGATCCGACACTGGCTAAGATTACAATTATCTGTATTAATATCTGGATCGGTGTTCCTTTTTCCATGTTAACAACAACAGGTATTCTACAAAATATACCCAAAGATTTATACGAGGCTGCAAAGGTGGATGGCGCTAATGCAATTGTCACATTTTTCAAAATAACATTACCTTATATGCTGTTTATCACAACACCATATTTAATTACATCTTTTGTCGGAAATATCAATAATTTTAACGTTATCTTTTTATTATCAGGCGGCGGACCGGAATCACTGGAATACTATTATGCCGGTAAAACAGATTTGTTAGTAACCTGGTTATATAAATTGACCATTACAAATAAGGATTATAATTTAGGTGCCGTTATCGGGATTGTAGTCTTTATCATACTGGCAATATTATCATTACTAACTTATCGTCACTCAGGTTCTTATAAAGATGAGGAGGCTTTCCAATAATGAAGAGAGTTACAAAATCTTTGAAAAGAAGACAATTTATTAATAATACCATTGTTCATGTATTTTTGGGGATTCTTGGATTTATATGGGTTCTGCCGATTTTCTTTGTTATCCTTACTTCTTTTCGTGCAGAAGGCGGCTCCTATAAAAGCTATATATTGCCAAGAGGATATACGCTGAACAATTATAAGAAATTATTTGATTCGGCAAGCAACTTAAATTATGAAAAATGGTTCCTCAACACATTAATCGTAGCAATATGTTCTTGCCTATTATCCGCATTTTTTGTGTTATGTGTCGCTTATGTAACATCCAGGCTAAGATTCAAAATGCGTAAAAAAATGATGAATATTGCCTTGATACTTGGTATGTTCCCAGGCTTCATGTCAATGTATGCAGTTTACTATATATTAAAGGGATTTGGATTTTTAGAGGCAGGTCCTCTAAAATTAGTTGCTCTGGTTATGGTATATTCAGGCAGTTCGGGACTGGGATATCTGGTCGTCAAGGGCTTTTTTGATACTATTCCGAAGACAATCGATGAAGCTGCTTTTATCGATGGTGCAACTAAGTGGGAGGTATTTCGTAAGATTACAATTCCTCTATCCAGGCCGATTATTGTTACAACACTTTTAACCTCTTTTATGGGACCTTGGGTGGACTATATTTTTGCCAAAGTAATATTGGGACAGGACAGACAGTATTACACCATTGCTATCGGATTATGGACCATGCTGGAGAAAGAATTTGTGGAATATTATTATACCCAGTTTTTTGCGGGCTGTGTTTTAATCTCAATACCAATTGCATTTATCTTTTTGTTTTCACAAAAATTCTATGTGGAGGGAATATCAGGTGCTGTCAAAGGTTAATTCTTAGAGTCTTTATTATTTATTTAATTATAAACTACACAAGGGAAACAGCCATAGCTGTTTCCCTTGTGTAATTTAAGATAGTTTTTCAATCCAAGCAGCAAAAGCAGCTAAAAAACCGTCCAAAAATTCTTTGGTAGCTTCGTTATTTAACTCCCCATTTTCATCGATCAATGTATGAAAAGAACCAATATACGCTTCGGGCTGAGCGAGGGTTAAAACATTTAGAAAAGCCAGTACCTGTCGTAAATGATGATTTGCCCCAAAACCGCCTATGCCGCCCGGTGACTGGCTGATTACGGCACCTGGCTTGCCGCTCCAGACATTTTCACCATAAGGTCTGGAACCAATGTCAAGAGCGTTTTTCAACGCTGCAGGAATAGAGCGGTTATGTTCTGGTGTAATGAATAGAACGGCGTCTAGATTTTTTACTTCATTTCGAAATACCGTGTATTCATTTAGGTCTTCATTATCAAAATCCTGATTATAAAGAGGAAGTTTTCCAATATCGATGATTTTAAAAACATAACCTTCCGGCCCGTGATTTTTCACATAGTCTGCAATGCTTCCGGAAAATGAATTTTTTCTCAAACTACCATTAATAATTCCAATTGTCTTACTCATAAAATATACCTCCATTTCAAATTTAAATTCTATATTATTGATTACATACGGTAAATCTAGTACGAATAAACTGTGGATTTTCCACTTCATCCAAAATGGCAACAGCCATGGTTCCACTTGTCACAACTGATTCGCCTTTGGAGGAGGTCAGCAAATGATCCTTTCCTATAACAGGAACCGTCGCTTCTCCTGGGACAAATTCAGCCGATGGGGATACGCCTACCCAGTTCACATTTTCAATGTTTCTCAAAAAATTAAGGGTTTTATATGCCTCCACTGGAATGGAAATCCAGGGTGCGACATCAGGAGTGGTTTTCAAAGTGTCTAGAAACAGCTTGTTGTTTTCATCCAACAGGCTGGCTGCACCTAGTATAAAAAACAGTCTGGGCTTTTCGGTTTCACGGAAAAAATTTACGAGCTTTGCAGCCAGATCCAGGTGTAAATACGCTTTAGCGGGAGCTGTTGCAAAGGCGTTTATAATGACATCAAAGCCCTCAAGATCTGATCTTGTTAGATCAAATACATCTTTATCAATCACTTTAACTCCGCTTCCTAACAAAGATACTGCCTTATCCTTATGCCGGACAATTGCAGTGACTTCGTGTCCGCGTGATACACTTTCTTTGTAGAGGGCAGTGCCGGCCATACCGGTTGCACCTATTATTGCAATTTTCATATTTGCTCACATCCTTTCTTTTTCTTTCAGACTCAAATTTTAATCAAATAAGTCGGAGTTGTTTTATATAAATTCTTTTATAATGTCAGCCAGGCTAATGGCAGATAATTTTTCCTCTGTTGCTGTTTGTATGTTGTTGTATAAATGTTTCAATGTGACTTCTATCTTTGCCCCTACAGGACAGTTTGGATTGGTGTTGCTATGAATGCTAAACAAATCCTGATGGTCTTCTGTTGCAAAAAAGATATCCAGAAGTGAAATATCTTTCGCCTCTCTGGCAAGACCTGTTACACCAAGTTTCGTACTCGTTTTAATTAGCTTTGCCTTCTTTAGACGGCTCATTAAACGTCTGACAAGGGCGGGATTGGTGTTAATGCTGAAAGCGATGTACTCAGATGTGACGGGCTGCCCCTCCATCAGTACAATCACACTCAATATATGAATGCTTACCGATAATTTAGTTGAATACATAAGTGCCTCCTTCTGTAACTATTTTAGTTACAAATATGCATTTTGTCAAGTACTTATTTTCCTTTTTACCTAGTATGTTTGTTCCGAACTTCTGATTCGACTAATACTAAAATGATGACTTGTTTGATGAAAGGTTATTTTTTACTGAATACAGAAGTTTTTTTTACTCAATATTATTTATTATTGTATTAATTGTAACTTATTAATTTATATTATATAATAGATCTAATTAACATAATTGGAGGGATATGTATGAAAAAGTTTATAGTTATGATGTCTTTGGTATTTTCAGTTTTGAGTTCCATTGTGAGCTATGCTGATGAATGGAAGCAGGATTCTACCGGCTGGCAATATGTGTACAATGATGGTACGGTATTAAAAGATAACTGGTTTACTGACCCTGAGACGGGTGAACATTATCATTTTGATTCAAATGGGTATATGCAGACTGGGATTGTTAACATAGAAGGAAAGGATCGCTATTTTAATGATTCAGGAGTACTCCTGGTAAATGGATTAATACCAGATGGACGTATGGCTGATCGAAACGGAGAAATTATCAATGATGTCAATGACGGAGTAACGTTTCTGGTAGTGTGGCTTTCTGATGTGAAAGTTGGAAATAGCAAAGTTATCTCTGTAGGTATAAAGAATATAAGCAATAAGCCTGTTACAGTTAAAAATAAATGTAATATAACTACCAATGATAAAACCACTACGTTATCTCTTTATAATCCAGATACGCATAGCTTTTATAATGAGAGGACTGTTAATTCAAATGAGACGGTTAATATGAGTTTTATTAATCCTAATTTATCTGAGTTTTATACGGATGAAAGCAGCATTATCGTGTTCCCGGTTCAGATTGATGGTAAAGAGCTTTTATGTTATGTGAATGAACATGTGGCGGTTATTATGCATAAATCTCAGGAGGAACTTAACAGAGCTAATTAGTGTAAATTGGCTGACCACATAAAAACTCCTGTGGTTTTAGTGGCGATAGATTAGCATAAGGGTTTCTACTTCGCGGAAGCAAAGCAGAAACCCTTATGCTATTTCTGCAATTTGCCAATAGTTGGGGCGGGGAGTATATGAATAATATCATATCAGAAACCCACTCCGTTCTCGGATAATAAGTCCAGGGGGGTATGGTGTATGAAGCTTATGATTGCAGATCTTAGAAAAAACAAAGAAATAAGTCAACAAGAATTAGCAACTGTTATGGGTGTGGCTCATCAGACTGTGAGTAAATGGGAGACCAATGTGACGTTTCCCGATATAACGCTTTTACCTCAGCTAGCACAATATTTTGATGTATCAGTCGATGAATTGTTGGGTTTAAAACCATTACCGTCACGTACTTATATTCCTTGTGAAACTGGGACTAAGGATTACTGGAGTAAATGTCTGAAATATCTGAAAAACACGCGGAATTTTCTCTGGAATAAGGACTACCTGCAATTTTTAATTGAAAAGGTTTGGAAAATTAATGACCCCATTGATATTTTGGATTGTGGGTGCGGTTATGGTTTTTTAGGTACGATGCTTATGCCACTTATGCCCAAAGGAAGTACTTATACAGGTATTGATTACAGTGAGAACCTTATTAATGAAGGGAGAGGGATCCTTAACACTGACGAGTATGATGTTCAATTTATATGTGAAGATGTGTTAACCTATGAGTCTGGAGTAAAATATGATTTTGTCATTTCGCAGGCAGTATTAAGACACATTAGGCAGGAATCACGAATCGCTGACTTTGACCCAGTTTTATGGGGTGCTAATCTCGTATGGTTCATAATAATAATGAAGCACGATTCTTATTATAATAAAATGTTGCTAATGGGATAATATATTTTTAAATATAGAATGGAGGAAGAATAATGAATGAATACACAAGTGAAGAACTGAAAGAAGCACTTCGGGCTATAAATTCCATAATAAGTAAATGCGAAAAGGCACAGGAAAAATTCCCAGAGGGAAATTCTCATCACACACTTCTTGGAAATCGTTTAAAGGCGATGTATATTTCAAAAGAATTGATTACGGATGCTATATTAAAAAATAATTACTAAACAGAAAATTAAACGTAGCTGACCATGTAAAAAGAACATGTGGGATTATAGTTTGATTGAAATTAGTTTCGTATAAGGGTTTCTCCACCGCGAAAGCAAAGCAGAAACTCTTTTTTTATTGCTCAGACTTTGAAAAACAAGTATTTTAGTTAAGAATCGAAACAATTTAAAACAAGATAAAATAATAAAAAATATATTGACACAACCACTAAGTATCTGTATAATTTAAATAATTTTATAGGAAAATTGCTATAAATTAAGACGAAACAATAAAAGCAATACAAAAGGAGAGGAAAAATGAAAAAAAGAGTATTAGCTTTAGGTACTGCTGCGTGTCTGGTAATTGGAGCTCTTTCTGGTTGTGCATTTACCGGAGGTACCGGCGGCACAACGACTGGTGAGTCTTCACAGAGTGCAGGTGCAAGTGAATCTGTTTCTGACAAAACGGCGGCTCCGGCAGCAGGTGATCAGGTACTTAGCGTTTATGCAAATGCAGAAATCAAGACTCTGGTACAGTGGGCAGCTTCTGACAGCCAGTCATCCATGGTAAATAACAACGCTTTTGAGGGTCTGCTTCGCCTGGATGAGAAAAATGAGGCCCAGCCTGCACTTGCAAAAAGTTATGATGTTTCAGATGATAAGCTTACATACACCTTTCATTTAAGAGATGGCTTGCAGTGGAGCGACGGAACTCCTTTAACAGCCAGTGATTTTGTATTCTCATGGTTAAAGCAGATGAGCGCAGATGCTACAAACGGTTACAGCTTTATTATGACAGATTATATTGTAAATGGAGCTGAATACAATGAGGGGAAAGTTAGTGCGGAGGAAGTCGGTGTAAAAGCTGTTGACGACAAGACGTTCCAGGTTACCATTAAAGCGCCCACTCCTTATTTTGCACGTTTAACTGTGCTGTGCCAGTTCTTCCCTTTAAATGAGGCATATGTTACCTCAAAGGGTGACCAGTATGGTTTAAGTGCGGATAACATGATTTACTGCGGACCTTATGTAATATCCAGTTACGATCCGGCAGTTGGTGCTACCCTTAAAAAGAATGACAAGTACTGGGATGCTGCAAACGTTAAGATTGAAAATGCACAGGTAAGAGTTATGAAAGATGCTTCGGCAGCTTTAAATGCTTATCTGGCAAATGAGCTGAGCCAGGTGGCACTGGATTCTTCCAATGTGGCGGCTTATCAGAATAATCCTGAATTCAAATCGGAAAGTGAGTTCAGAACAGAATATCTACAGTTTTCTTTAAGCAATCCGGTTATGAAAAACAAAAATATTCGTAAGGCTGTTTCCGCAGCCATTGACCGCGATACTCTGGCTAAGGTGATCCTGGCAGATGGTTCTTCTTCCAGTAACGGTCTTGTAGCGGAAGGTATGTATGGAGATGGAAGTAAGACATTCCGTGAGCTTAACGGAAATTTATGCCCGTTCAATGCTGAGGAAGCGAAAAAGTATTGGGAAGAGGGATGTAAGGAGTTAGGAGAGACTCCGAAACTGACACTTCTGGTACGTGACGATTCTGTGACAAAAGCTGTTGCGACTTACATACAGAGTGAGTTAAATAAAAATTTAGGCATTGATATTACAATCGATACGAAAACGGTTCAGGCAAGAAATGAATTAATGGACAACGATAATTATATGTTTGCTTCTACTGCATGGGGCGCTGATTATGATGATGCCATGACCTATCTTGATTTATGGACCAATGGGACTCCTTACCGCGGTTCCTATCAGAACGAGAATTACAATAAGCTGATCAACGATGCAAGAGTCGAGACTGATGATGCGAAGCGTTTGAATATGCTGCTTCAGGCAGAGAAACTTCTGGTTGATGAAGACGTGATTGTTGCTCCTTTATATCACAGAGGATCTGCTACACTGACTAAATCAAATGTGAAAGGACTGGTTAATCATCCTTTCGGACCAGATGTTGAATTTAAGTACGCTTACTTTGAATAATCCGCGGCGGGCAGAGGTTTGCCCTGACAGCTAGAATGCGGGAAATGAGAAGAGCCGCCCCTTCTTTTTCAAAATTGGAGGAGGACGGCTCTTTTTGGAATCTTATGAAAATAGGAATGCAAAGGAGGATACGGCATGATAAAATATATCTGCAAGCGTCTGATTTATCTGGTGCTGACATTATGGGTCATTGTAACGGCGACATTTTTTCTGATGAAAAAGCTGCCCGGCTCTCCTTTTGATGCGGAACGTTTTAATATGATGTCCGCACAGCAGCAGCATGTTATTTTAGAACAGTATGGATTAAATGAATCTCTGCCAAAGCAGTATGTAAAGTATATGGGAAATATTCTTCATGGGGATTTCGGAACTTCTTTTACCTATACGGGACAAAAGGTAGCGACTGTAATAGGAGGAAGAATCGGTCCGTCGGCATTGATCGGAATTCAGGCGGTATTGATCGGTTTGGCTCTGGGGCTTGTCCTGGGAATTATTGCGGCGTGGAAACACAACAGCGGTATTGACTATTTAACCATGATTGTGGCTGTACTGGGAGTTTCTGTTCCCAATTTTGTGGCAGCGGCTCTGCTTCAGTATTATGTGGCTTTAAAATGGGGCATCCTTCCGGTTGGCTTCTGGACGGACTGGAGATGCTCAGTTCTTCCTTCTATTGCCCTGTCCTTTTCTGCCACCGCTATGGTTGCGCGGTTTATCAGGACGGAGATGTTAGAAGTGTTGGAACAGGATTATATTGTTACTGCAAAGGCAAAGGGACTAAGCCCGATGAAAGTACTGATGCGGCATGCTGTGAGAAACTCCATTATTCCTGTGGTAACGATTCTTGGACCGATTGTTGTTAATCTTCTGACTGGATCTCTGGCAGTAGAAAATATTTATACCATTCCGGGAATTGGCAGCTTATTTGTGGATAGCATTAAGGCCAATGATTATTCAACCATTATGGGAATCACTATTTTTTACAGCGCTTTCTACATATTTGTGGTACTGATCGTTGACATCGCGTATTCCCTGATTGATCCAAGAATACGCCTGGCAGCAGGAAAGGAGGCGTGAGTATGGATGAGCTATTTGTAAGGGTTCATGTGGATGAATCCGAAATGGAACATATCGCCCACCCCAATTTGACCGCATTTCAGGAAGGGTGGCTTCGCCTGAAAAAAAATAAAGCGGCAGTTGCCAGTTTGTTTACCTTAATAGCGATTGGGCTTTTGGCATTACTGGCACCGGTGTTTTCCGCTTATTCTTATAAAGAAACGAATTACGATATTATTTACCAGATTCCTTCTGCTGCACATTTGTTTGGAACAGATCAGTTCGGGCGGGATCTGTGGGTCAGAACCTGGATGGGAACCCGTATATCACTGCTGATTGCATTTGTGGCTGCATTTTTAGATCTGACGGTTGGAGTTGTTTATGGAGCGGTTTCTGCTCTGATCGGCGGGAAAGTGGATGCGGTTATGCAGAGGTTCATTGAAATACTGGTGGGGATTCCCCATCTGATTATAGTTATTCTTTTGATGATGATTATGCCGGCTGGCATTTGGACCATTGTGGTGGCTCTTTCGATTACCGGCTGGGTGAATATGGCCCGTCTGGTCCGGGCGGAGATTTTAAAGCTGAAAAACCAGGAGTTTGTGCTGGCAGCCCGTGTTTTGGGGACAAGTACTTCCAGGATTATATGGAAACATCTGATACCCAATACGGTTGGGGT
>JAEWPQ010000086.1 GCA_023460575.1 Bacillota bacterium | reverse complement strand
CAGCAGAAATTTAACTATCGTTGGTCTGATTCTGGTATTCGGTCTGGGACTTGCCCAGCTTGGAGGGCTCAACGTAAGTGTCGGTTCTGTAACATTAAACATCTCAGGTCTTTTCGTGGCTGTTGTCATAGGTGTCTTTATGAACCTGATACTGCCCGAAACTCCTGATACTGCAAGAGATTAAAGAAAGGATTAAAACTATTATGGATTTATTATTGGACAATGTAACTGTATTTACCCACCCGCTGATTCAGCATAAAATTTCAATTTTACGAGACAAGAGAACCGGCACCAATGAGTTCCGTGCTCTGATTGAAGAAATCGCAATGCTGATGGGATTTGAAGCATTAAGGGATCTTCCATTACAGGATGTGGAGGTAGAGACTCCTATTGAGACCTGTATGACCCCCATGATTGCCGGTAAAAAAATGGCAGTTGTTCCTATCCTCAGAGCAGGACTTGGTATGGTTAACGGTATTCTGGCTCTAGTACCATCTGCCAAGGTAGGACATATTGGTTTATATCGGGATGAAAAAACTCATGAGCCCCATGAATACTACTGCAAGCTTCCAAGCCCGATTGAACAGAGAACCATTGTTGTTACCGATCCTATGCTTGCTACCGGGGGGTCCGCAATTGCAGCCGTCGACTTTATCAAGCAGTACGGAGGTAAGCATATCAAGTTCATGTCCATTATCGCTGCTCCGGAAGGCTTAAAACGGCTTCACGAGGCACATCCGGATATTCAGATCTACGTAGGACATTTAGACCGTCAGTTAAATGAAAATGCATATATCTGCCCAGGTCTTGGAGATGCTGGTGACCGTATATTCGGTACCAAATAAAATCATATGTTAAAAAGCCCGGTACTTCCTGTCCTTGTAAGACATGGAAATACCGGGCTTTTTAACAGCTGTATCATCCAATTCCTTTATATACAATACTTAATATTAATACCAGAGCTGCTAGAAATACATAGAGATACTTAGCAGTAAAAATGAAATAAGATCCAAGCGGTTTCTCACGTCCGCCGTTTAATTCGTTGAGGATTTCTTCCTTTTTCAATACCCAGTAGATCATAACAGAGCATAAAACTGCACCAAATGGCACCACATAGATGGTAATATAATCCATCCAGGCTCCCATATATGGTTCATATTCAATAAAAAGTCCTATTATAAATACGACAGCGCCTACAAAAACAACAGCAGTCTTTCTTGGAAAACGCAGATGCGTTTGAAGTGCTTCTGCACATACTTCAAACATATTAACCAGTGAGGTTACTCCTGCAAACAGTACTGACAGGAAAAATAATACTGCGATTACTCTGCCCGCCGGAATTTGTGAAAATACCTTAGGTAAAGTTATAAACATCAGCGGTGGGCCGCTTGCCGGGTCCATCCGGAATGCAAATACAGCAGGAATAATCGCAAAGCCTGCTAAAAGAGCTGCAATGGTATCTAATAAAGCAGTGGTAACCGCCGCTTTTGGTATGTCCTCTTTTTTATCCAGATAACTGCCGTAAATTACCATTCCTGAGCCAGTAATGGAAAGAGAAAAGAAAGCTTGTCCCATAGCCATAACCCAGGTTTGGGGTTTTAACAGAAGCTCCCACCGTGGCACCAATAAATATCTGTATCCATCGAAAGCTCCGGGAAGAAAGAACACCCGGACTGCAATCAACAAAAAAAGAACGAAAAAAGCAGGCATCATGATTGCATTCACTTTTTCAATCCCTTTTAATACTCCTCCTGCCAGAACAGCTACCGTTATTATAATAACAAGGAGATGCCATGGTACACTGCCATAATGCCCGGTTGCACGGGAAAAATATTCTGCCGCTTCTTCTTTCAATATAGCACCTGACAATGCACCCCATAGGTACCTTAGAACCCAGCCTACTATAATTGCATAGCCGATGGCAATACCAAATGAACCAATTAAAGGGACTGCGCCCAGAAAGGAACCGCCATTTTTCCCTCTCGACTTTAAAGCATAATCATAAGAGCCAATGGGGCCCGTTCCGGTGAGCCTGCCAAAAGCAAACTCTCCGGACAAACCAACAAGACCAATTAAAAATACAAAACCAAAATACACCAGTAAAAAAGCAGCGCCTCCATACTGTCCCAGCCGGTAGGGAAACATCCAGATATTTCCCATACCGACAGCTGACCCAACAGAGGCCAGAATGAATCCAATTCTTGAACCGAATTTTCCATTTCCTGCCTGGGCATGTTTATTTTCGTTCATGTCGTATTTATTCCTCAGTAATATTCTTTTCTACAATTTCTCCCTGTTTTTTGTAGATGGAATTACCTTCCACACAGCCTCTGACACAGGAAAGCGGATAGATATCTGCTTTTGGTCCGATGACTGTACCGGGATTTAAAATAGCGCCGCAGCCGATTTCTGCAAAATCACCAAGGATTGCGCCAAATTTCTTAAGACCTGTTTCGATTTCTCCATCTTCTGCATGTACAGTAACAAGAGATTTGTCTGTTTTTACATTGGAAGCAATTGAAGATGCGCCCATATGAGATTTATATCCTAAAATAGAATCTCCAACATAGTTAAAATGAGGAACCTGTACTCCGTCGAAAAGAATGGAATTCTTTACTTCAGAAGAGTTTCCAACTACTGCGCCTTCGCCAATAATTGCATTACCTCTGATAAATGCGCAATGACGGATCTGTGCATTCTTGCAGATAATTACATGCTCGCCCATACAAGCTGTTGGCGGAAGATTAACAGACTTATGAATCCATACTGCTTTTCCCACATGAACATATTCGTCCTTTGGAAGACGTTCTCCCAGGGAAACGATAAATTCGCTGATCTTAGGAATGATTTCCCATGGATAGGTGGTCTGCTCAAATAATAATTTGGCCACTGTATGATTGGTATCAAATAAGTCCTGGTTTGTCATATCTTCTTTTTTCATGTTAATAATCTCCTATTTTTGTTTTTTATAATTAGCTGCCGCAGCATCGAATACATTACGTAAATCATAATGATTATTCAGCTTCA
>JAEWPQ010000085.1 GCA_023460575.1 Bacillota bacterium | reverse complement strand
TTAAATGGTGTTCAATCCACGGTCAAAATCAACTACTAGCTAATTTATTTCCCGTTTTACTTGTTGTTTGGTTCGTATACAATTTCTTGTATTCGTTCTGAATTTCTCATTCAAAGCTACTCAAACGCAGCTTATTATTAGAATTTTCAGGGTTTTACATACTGTTCAATCTTCAGTTTTCAAAGTGCTTTTTGTTGTTCTCTCTCGATCAGCAACTCATTTATTCTATCATGTTGCCGTTTCTTTGTCAACAACTTTTTTAACTTTTTCAATCGGTTTAAATCGATTGCCTTTGCAGTGTGTTCCGCATCGGAACTATAATATAACATGTACCCAAGAGATTGTCAAGGGAATTTGTGTCATTTATTGATACAATTTTTTGAGTCTGATTTTCACTACTATATATATACGTTTTTACGGAATTTATCTATATATTGGGATAAAAATAGAAAACTGCAGAAAAGGCATTCACACCTTTAACCTGCAGATTTGTTTTAATTGCATATATCATAAATACAATTATTTTCTCAGATCAGTCCCCGCAATACCCCCATAACCATCAGATTCAGAAGATTGTGGCTGTAAAGAAACGACAGCCATTGACTGGACTCAATCTGCCGGGTAATAATTATACCCCATTCTGTACCGGAGAATGCAGTAACAAGCAAACATGCCAGCCAGAGGAACAACAGTCCCTCAAGTCCACCGGCAATCGCTCCTGCTATCTTATTAATTCCCGATATGATAGGAAGTCTTGCAATAATATCCAGCCATCTGATAACCAGCTTGGAAGCCAGATAAACAGCCGCAAACAGCAAAACAAATCCGGCTGAATTAATAATTGTATCTGCCAGATAGTTCCCTACATAATCAGTAAACGCCTGAACTCCCATCATCTGATAAATCTCACTGTTGTTATTTTCAATCAGTGCAGATTTAACCGTACGAGGTAAATTCAGATTCTCTATAATCGTTCTTTGAGCAGACGGCTTGTCTGAGATCTCTTCCTGGGAACTCTGTTCCTGCCCCAGACCTGCTGCCTTTACAATATTCTGGGCTACTGTCTGCTGAAGAGTCGTGTTTTCTTTTAAATAAGTGGTTACAGCTGGCAGTGATACACGAACAATGGTCAAGGATAAGACCATTGCAAATATTGATACAACCAGCCGGATAAATCCTCTGTGATGTCCGTAAAGAACCATCCCAAGCAGATATACTCCAGCAATCACAGATAACCAGTTTTCCATATACAGTCTCGTCATATTCCCATTTCCAATACCAAATTCCTGATGGCAGAAGCTACTCCGTCCTCATCGTTGGTTTCCGTTACATAGTCTGCTGCTTCAATGAGTTCTTTGCTGCCATTTTTCATGGCAACTCCGACTCCGGCTTTTAATATCATGGTAAAATCATTCTCTCCATCGCCGATTCCCATGGTTTGACTGGGGCTGATTCCCAGATGGGACGAAAGCCGTATGATCGCATCCCCTTTTGTCGCATCAAGTGCGTTGATCTCCAGGTTATTGGAAATCGACGAAGTGACCAGAATGTCATTTCTTTTTTCCAGCTCTGCCCTGAGCTTCGCTCTTTCTTCCATATCAGAAAAAAACAGATTAATCTTTTCAACCGGCTTATTGGCCTTCTCTACGAACTCTATAATGTCAGGACAGATATCGCGAGTATTCCGAACCAGATCCTGCAGCTCAGGAGTCAAAGCAAACTCTGGTAAATGATCGATGAAACGGGATTCCGTGATTCCACGCCTTTCTATGTATGGATCGTACATCACACGGTACGGATCCACAAACCGCAAGAGTTCCAATGCAAGATCACAGGTCAGCATCCTGGTATCTATTACTATATTTTCTTTCATGTCCTCAATGACAGCACCGTTGGTGGTGATGGCATACCGGATTCCTGGTATATCTTTTATCTCAGCCGGTATTCCATCAACGGTCCGTCCGGTACATGGAACAATGTGTATTCCTTTACGGATACAGCTTATCAAAGCTTCGCGATTATGATCAGACATACATTTTTTGCTGTTTAACAAGGTTCCGTCCAGATCAATCGCTATGAGTTTAATATCCACGTCTTATCTCCATTTAATAAATAAAATGTTCCTCTTTTAAAATAAGCAATCCATCTTTATCGTATTTTGTAGAGAACAGACCCTTGATTCGCCTTCCAACGGTTGGTTTTTCAGCGCGGTCTGCGGCCTCTTCAATCAGACTTTCTGCATTTGCTCTGTTTAAAGGAACGCCGTCTTCCTCCATGATTTCAATTCTCTCATAAAGTGCAAGCATGCTCTTTCCGGTAATGTTACAGTCAATCTCATTGGCGTATCGGCATGCATACTGAGCAAATACATCGATATCCATTTCCTCATCAGAATATTCTGGTCCAGCCTGTTGCCTGAAGGAGGGCTCGTCCACAGGTTCCTCTGCAGGCTCTTCGTAAAAATCGTCCTCTTGGTAGTTGCTCTCCTGATCATACTCATCATAGTCAGAATAATGATACTCCCGACTCTGCTGGTGTTCCACAGCGCTGTTTTGGATTACCGGATCTTGCTGATACCTATCTCTTCCCCGGACTACTCCTGCATCACTGTCTGCAGGCACGGGATCAGGAGCCGAAACTTCTTCTCCGCTTCCAATGCATTCAAATTTACTCGCCAGAACCGGGTGATCCTGATGCAGTGCTTCCATCTGTTTGGGATTATCGATGAGTACTACGATCATTCCGCTTGCATCTCTTTCCATAAGCTGGTTTAATTCGTCAAGAGCCTGTGGTGTTAAATCGCCGGCTTCTTCTATTACCAGGTCTTTTCCGGTAAGTCTGTCGGCAGATGCAAAGATACCCCGATTAGACAACCTGGCTCCGGTGATCTTGGCAACAGGATTGTTCACACCGCTCTCCCTGTGGATCTGCTTTAATGCTTCCACTGCCATCTGAAGTCCTTTTTCCGGGGTTCTGGCTTCAATCATAAGGTGATTGCGGACAGGCATCTCCGGAATATCCTCTTCATCTTCTTCTCCATACAACTCTTCAAAATCAAGAGCTTCCTCTTCTTCTGCCTGAGGAAAATTATAACCGCTTCCGTCAGCCTCCGGGAACTCAGATTCTTCTGCCTCATAGTAGTCGGAATATTGTTCTTCCTCATTATCAAAACTTTCTTCCTGCGGCAGATCATAGTCTTCATCACTTTCTGCAGTAGCAGCCGACTGGGTTCCGTAGATGTCCTGACCGAAATCCTGGGGCTCTTCCTCTTCAATGATCGGCTCCGAGTACGTTTCCACATCTTCCTCTTCCGGCATATTGTTTTCCACTGATTTGGGGAATACAGATATGTTGCGTCCAACTCTTCGGATATCTTCCAGTACTCTGGTATGCTCCGCAACCGGTTCTTCTTCAACGATTGGTTCATCATCGGAAATTTTGGACATTTCCCTTGCAAGAGACTCCTGGACTTCCGCTTCCTGCATGCTGGCTTCATAATCATCTTCCACCGACTCCTCATACACCATGTTGGTGTACTGACCAGCTTCCGGTTCTTCCTGATAATAATCAATTTCCGGTTCCAGCTGCACGCTGACTTTTTTCCCGGTTCCATACTCCTGCTCAACTGCCCGAAGCCTGGCTTCATATTTGTCTCTGTTTTCTATCAGATCCATCTGATAATTTGTCAGGGGAGCATACTGTACTTTTAGATCCATTGCCTTTTCCACATATTTTCCAAGTCCAAACATCAGCATAATGCGGTCGCAGGTTTCTACACAGCGTTCCGCCATACCTGCAAGGCTGTAAAGCTCCGCCAGCTCGTATAGCCATTTTTCATCAAGTTCCACACTGGTGTAGGATTCAAGTGAATGAATGAGCTGCTGGGCCGGCGCCCCTTTTGCTTTTAGAATCATATAACGAAGTAGCTGCTGCCTGGGATCTTCAGAAGCCAGATCTCCGAATTCCTTGTAATAGCTTTCTGCTTCTTCGATATTACCCTCTTTGACTGCAAGCTCTGCCAGTTTATAGAGAAGCCGTTTCCCAATAGGGGCCCGCTCAAAGGCCTGTAAAAGGATCTCTTTTGACTCCTGATAATCTTCATTTTTTTCGTATACCATGGCTACCATGGAAAGCAGATTGGTGTTGCGGACTCTTCTCCAGTCGATTGTATCGGCGATCTTCATAGCCGTCTCATAGTC
>JAEWPQ010000084.1 GCA_023460575.1 Bacillota bacterium | reverse complement strand
CAAAAAGCCTTACATCGGTGCTGCCATCGATCAGGCTTCTGCCAAGCGTCCCTATGGACTGATAGCCCGTAAAGACAATCGTACACTCCGGGCGCCACAGATTATGCTTTAAATGGTGCCGGATACGCCCGGCATCGCACATTCCTGCAGCCGATATAATTACTTTGGGCTTTGAATTAAAATTGATGTTTCTTGAATCTTCACTGGTGACGGAAAGCTTCAGACCTGGGAATGAAAGCGGATTAATTCCCTTCATAACCAGTTCCCTGGTCTCTTCATCATAACAGTCTACCAGATTGTCTTTAAAAACCTGAGTTGCCTCAACTGCAAGAGGGCTGTCAACATATACTTCAAATCCATCATGACCTGTAATCCGGTTTTCGGACTTAATCCGCCGGAACATATAAAGCAGTTCCTGGGTTCTTCCTACTGCGAAAGCAGGAATCACCACATTACCGCCCCTGTCAAGTGTTCTTTGGACAATGTCCGCAAGCACACTCACATGATCCGGTATTTTGCCGTGAAGACGATCCCCGTAGGTACATTCCATCACTACATAATCCGCATCCTTAATGTACTGCGGATCACGGATCAGCGGCTTGTTCTTATTGCCGATATCTCCGGAAAAAACAATTTTCCTGGAACAGTTTTCTTCTCTGATCCAGGTTTCGATAGAGGCGGAACCAAGAAGATGACCCACATCGGTAAATCGGATGGTGAGGCCATCTTCCAGTTCCACTTTTTCATTATACTGATAGGACCGAAACAGCTCCAGTACACCCATGGCATCATTCATTCCATAGAGGGGCTCTTCTTCCGGAAGACCTGCACGCCTTGCTTTCCGGTTTTTCCATTCTGCCTCAGATTCCTGAATATGGGCACTGTCCTTAAGCATAATTGCACACAGATCAGCGGTTGCATCCGTAGAAATCACTTTTCCCCTGAAGCCTCTGGCGTAGATAAAAGGAAGCAATCCTGCATGGTCAATGTGGGCGTGAGTCAGAAGCACATAATCAATCTGGGCGTAGCTGACGGGCAGGCTGGCATTTTCAAACCGGTCAATCCCCTGCTCCATTCCGCAGTCCACAAGAATCCTTAAGCCTGCTGCTTCCAGATAATGACAGCTTCCGGTTACCTCGTGGGCTGCGCCGATGAACGTCAATTTCATAAAAGCCCTCCTTTTGTATTTGTTTTTCCTATTATACCATTAATTTAGATAATAATGCAAATCATACCGCCATTACTATCGTTAATTATTTTTTGGAGGGTGTCCTGCAGTTTCATCTGGCAGTCATCCGTAAGCTGCGATATTTTTGTCTGAATTCCGTCTTCCACAATCTGTTCAATGGATTTACCAAAGATATTGGTATTCCAGATACCTTCTTCGCTTTCTCTGGCATTTTCCTTTATATAGGCAATTAAATCTTCTGCCTGTTGTTCACTTCCTACGATGGGAGCGATTTCTGTCTGAATATGAGCTTTAATTAAGTTAATGGATGGGGCCTCCGCACGCATTTTTACACCGTACTTATTCCCGTGTTTAATTACTTCCGGCTCGTCAAGCATGATTTCCGAACGTTCCGGAGTCACTACGCCATAACCTTTCATTCTGACCTGGCTCATGGCCTGATTGACCTTTTCATATTCCTTTTTCATTTTTGCCAGCTCGCTTAGTGTCTGCATCAGCTGATACTCCCCTTCAATCGGGATTCCTACGTAATCACTTAAAATCTGATAATAAAAGCTGTCATCCACATCCATATCAACGGATACGCTTCCGTCTGCCATGTTCATATTCTGAACCTTCACCCCGCGGATACTCTCTGTTTCCCCGTTAAATAAACCGGCAGATACGTCTTTCATCTGGGCAACTTTCTTTACCATATCCTTGGCTGCCTGAATCACCTGAGCCTTTAACCAGTGGGTGGCAGGGAGTATTTCAAGCCATTTGGGAATGTAAAAATCCATTTCCGTTACAGGGAATTCCTTTAATACCCGCTCCAGAATGATTCCCACATCTTCTTTCTTTAACTGCTCACAGTTAATCGGCATAACCGTAACACCATACTTCACATTCATATCCTTTGCAAGAGCAACGGTTTCATCCGAGTATGGTTTTGCAGAATTTAAAAGAATAAGAAATGGTTTACCAAGATTCTTAAGTTCCTGAACGGTGCGCTCTTCTGCAGATATGTAATTAGGACGCTTCAGTTCACCGATGGAACCGTCTGTTGTAACAACGACACCGATGGTGGAATGATCATTGATTACTTTTCTCGTACCGATTTCTGCCGCTTTCGTAAATGGAATCTCATAATCAAACCAGGGTGTTTTTACCAGACGTTCTTCCTCATTTTCAATATGACCCGTTGCGCCGTCCACCATAAAACCAACGCAGTCAATAAGGCGGACCTTGGTCTCAATCTCATCTCCCAGCCGGATGGTTGCAGCCTCTTTGGGAATAAATTTAGGTTCCGTCGTCATAATGGTCTTTCCGGCTGCACTTTGAGGCAGTTCGTCCCTTGTCTGAGTTTTCTGGTGTTCGTCTTCCATGCCCGGCAGTACCATCAATTCCATAAAACGCTTGATAAAGGTGGACTTTCCTGTTCTGACGGGGCCAACCACTCCAATGTAGATTTCTCCGTTGGTCCGGGCTTTGATATCATTGTATACGTTATAATTGTCCATAAAGATTCCCCCTTCTGTGCTGTTACACTATATGCGGGGGTGAAAAGATTATTCCCTTTTCTTTTCGATCCTGTTAAGGATGGATTTACCAGTATTTAATATTTTCCTGTATTCTTTTTTTGAAATAATTCCCTCATGCAGTGCCTCTTTTAATTCTCCGCCATTCAGTGTTATTACCCGGCCGTCCGCAGAGCACATGATTTCTAAATACAGCAGGGTAAATGTAAGGAAATGATTCTCATGAAGGTGAAGGTTCCTGATAATATAATAATGATCCCGCACCACCTCTTTGCTGCTGTCAAAAACTGTTTTCCGATACCAGTCCTCACCATCCGGAAAAAACAGATGGTATTCATTTTCAGAGGTTTTCCAGCGAACCGGTTCTGTTTCGTCATCAACAGAAAAGAAAAAATTCGTTTCTTCACAGGGGATACGGCAGGCAAATCCATTGATACCCATATGGGATTCCCGGTAAACATGACTGACCTCACCTTTGTAAAGACCGGTAGCATCATCGCAGCGGAGCTTTAGGGTAGGTAATCCGTCAGGACCGGTAAAGTTGCGAAACAGGCGTTTATGGGCCTTTTCTATGGTAAGATTTAAAATATCAAACAGCTGTTTCGATGTTATTCCCCTGGCAGTAATCTGACTCACTCCTGCAAACATGGATAAGGAAATCTCATTGCCTTTAAAAGTAAATGTGGCACCATTCGTTTCAAGAACCTGCGATGCTGCGTTTCTGGCAGAATGAAATCCTGTTCCTCCTAAATTAACTGCGAACTTATCGCCTGAAAGCCGGTAAATGGAACAGTCTCCGCCCAGGAATTCTTCAATCCGCTGCAGAGCATGCAAGGCGACAGCCTCCCCTGCCTCTTTCCCATAGCAGGTTTTTATAAACCTTATTCCAACAATATCAAAACAGACAACTGCTGAACAGTCTCTTGCATTTAATTCTTCTGCCAGACCGGTCAGATCATATCGTCTGCGAAAAACGCCGCATTCATCGCAGATAAATTCCTGTCTGGGATAAAATCCGTAAAAATGCCTTTTCTTTCTGTATACGCCGGGAGTCTCCTGCCAAATTTTATAAAAGGCTCTGGTAAAAACTTCCTGGGAGCTGAAGCCGTAATAAAAGGCTACCTGGCAGACCGATTCCTGTGTTTTAATAAGGCGGCATGCTGCCTCAGAAATCTTTCTTCTGTTTACATACTCCATCATACCATACTGGAATACCTTATGAAATAAGTACTTTAAATTTGAAACGGAATAATTGCAGGCAGCTGCAATCTCTTCTGCTGATATTGTTTCTTTGATATGGTCTTCCACATATTGAATTGCATCATTTAGAATATAATAACTGTCCACTTGTTTCTCCTGGTTGAGAGGTATATATTTTTCGTACGATTTCATCAATTTCTGGTTTTTTAATAGTAATATCCGTAACCTCAAAAAGTTCCGAAATGCGGCTTAACAGATCGTTCATGGAGACGAGTCTGGGATTTATGCTGTAGGCATGGCAGAAAGGAAACTCTTTTATAAGCTCTACACCATCTAAGTATAACGGTTCTTTGCAGCACCGGAATGAGACCTCTGCATAATACTGGTCTGCCCCCTGTGACTTAAACGAAACAACCGGCTGATCAAGCATAAGCTTTCCATGATCAATCATAATAATCCTGTCGCAGATTTCTTCTATGTCAGCCATATCATGGGTTGTAAGTATTACCGTTGTCTTTTTTTCACGGTTTAACTCTCTTACAAATTTTCTGATCTTATCCTTCACCACTACATCAAGTCCGATTGTAGGTTCATCCAGATAGAGAATATCAGGATCGTGCAAAAGGGCAATCGCCAGTTCTGCTCTCATTTTCTGCCCAAGACTTAATTGCCGGACCGGCTTATTTAAAAAAGACTGCATCTCTAAAAGTTCCGTGAACATCTCCGTATTTCTTTGAAACCGGACTTTTTCAGTATCATACATTCTCCGGTATAGTTCAAACGTGTCTTCCATGGGAAGGTCCCAGTTGAGCTGGGATCTCTGGCCAAAAACAACACCGATATGCCTTGCATTTTCTTTTCTGTTTTCCCAGGGGATGATTCCTCCGGTTTTTATTGTCCCGCAGGTAGGTGTAATAATTCCCGTCAGCATTTTTATCGTTGTGGACTTACCTGCTCCATTCGGTCCGATGTATCCAACCAGTTCCCCTTTCTCTACAGTAAACGATAAATCATCCACTGCTTTTCTGACCTCATAGCTGCGGTTTAATAGAGAAGAAAGAGCGTTTTTAAATCCCTCAGGACGTTTAAAACTCTTAAATTCTCTGGTTACATGATCAACTGCTATATAAGACATCGTTTCCCTCCTCTCTTATTTTATGATCCAGTACTCTGGTATGCGTAAAGCCTCTTTTGCCAGAATCTATAGGCAATAAAAAATACAAAAGTTCCCACAAAAGGTGTGAGGAACAAAAATAACGGTGACAGCATCCCCTCCTGTCTGTTAATAAAAAACTGGACAGGATAAAAATTAATAAATCCATAAGGCAGTAGAAATGTCAGCAAAAAACGGATGCCGCCATGATAAATCGTAAGGGGATATTGAAGAAAGCAGGTCAGATTCTTGTAAAAAAGCCGATACAGACCATCGCTTTTCAGGAACCAGAAAGCAGGTACTGTTGTTACCATAAATCCGGCAGCCTGTATTAACGTAGCTCCGGTTATATCAAGTATCAGCCAGACTATCTGATTAAATGAAAGAGAGATTCCCAGTTTATGCAGACTGATTCCTATTATTGCCCCTGCTATCACATAATTGCTGGTATATCCTGCGCTTACTTTTGTACAGATCAGATAAATAAGAGGATTCACAGGCTTTGTTAAAATCCCATCAAGTTCTCCGCTGCGTATCAACCTTGGAAGTTTACCAAAGCCTCCCATAAAAAATGTTCCCGCTATGGAATAAGAGAGAACATCAAAGGCGTATAAAAGAAGAATCTCATATAATCCCCACCCCGCCACAGGTCCTACTTTTTTAAGCAGTATGACAAGCAGGATAAAACCGGAAGACCATCCCAGTATTTTAGCAGTCATTCGCATAAAATACTGTCCCCTGTATTCCAGCTGTGTCAGAAAAGCAACTTTAGCAAATGCACCATACAGACCAAACATAATCTCTCACCCTCCCTGTATTTCTATACCGCTTTGAATCCGCTTCCATATCAACCGCTCTGCCATAAAAAGTATGAGCACCCAGGAAAGCTGAATGAACAATATTTTCTGCCACTGGTCCGCTTCCTGCATTCCAAGCCATATGGCAACCGGCTTATATGCCACATAGGAAAAGGGAAGGAAATCACAAAATGACTTCAGCCAGTCAGGATAAAACCAGAGAGGAATATCGATTCCGGAAAAAAGAAGAAACAGCGCATCTGCTGTCATGCGTGTATAGGTACCGTCTTTCATCCAGAAGACCAATAGTCCTATGGTATATTGGACTGAAAACATAATTAAAATCCCAAAAGACAGACTGATAAAGAAAATCAAAACAGTCCCAGGACCCGGGACAGGCAGTTTCCATAGAAAAAATGATACTGCAGCAATGAAGATCCCTTCAAACAAAACATGATATAAATTCTCTCCTAACTGTCCAAAGAAGTAATACCATTTTAGAGAAATGGGGCGGATAAAATCAATCGCAATCATTCCTGTCCGAAATCGATCCGCCAGTTCCTCGGCTATCCGGGAACGCAGCAAACCGCTGACCATGGCTGCTATCACCGAATAGGAAACCATGGTTTTAAAGCTAATATTCTTTATTCCGCCTGAATTAAGAATCGCCTGCCAGATACAGATTTTTATGTAGACAGCAAGCCAGTCACCCATAATCTGAAAAAGCAGATTAAACTTGTACTGAATTTGCTGTCGAAAGCAGCACTTCATAAGCACCCAGTACATATCCTGCCTCCTTTCATTTTTAGATTCCGAATGCTATCTTACCATAATCAGGCACTGCTTTCTTGATGTTTTGGACAAACTTTTCTCTTGAAGACAAAAACAGATACTGCAGTCAGCAAGTGCCATGCTGCAGTATCTGTTTCAACCTGTTCTTTATTCGCTTAAATATGCCTTCTTAACAGAATCATCATTCATCAGTTCTTTGGCATCACCGCTTAGCACAATGGAGCCGGTTTCTAAAACATAGGCCCTGTTTGCGATGGATAATGCCTTCTTTGCATTCTGCTCCACCAAAAGAACCGTTGTACCGGACTTGTTGACTTCCTGAATAATATCAAAGATTTCATTCACATAAATAGGAGAAAGTCCCATGGACGGCTCATCAAGAACAATTACCTTGGGGTGGCTCATGAGCGCACGTCCCATGGCAAGCATCTGCTGTTCCCCTCCGCTTAATGTACCGGCGGGCTGGTTCTTTCTTTCTAAAAGTCTGGGGAAACGTTTATAAATCATCTGAAGAGTTTCTTCTATTTCATTTTTATCTCTTCTTGTATAGGCGCCAAGCTTTAAATTCTCATACACACTTAAAGCTGCAAAAACCCTTCTTCCTTCCGGAACGTGTGCCATGCCCATACCGACGATTTTATCTCCTCTGATTTTGGTAATATCGTGATCATCAAACTGTATGCTGCCGGATGATGCTTTGATCAGACCGGTTATTGTATGAAGAGTGGTTGTCTTACCGGCGCCGTTGGCACCGATCAGTGCGACAATCTCCCCTTCCTTTACTTCAAAGGAAATATCTTTTAACGCCTTGATGACGCCATAATATACTTCCAGATTTTTCACTTCAAGTATTGCCATGTTGAAAGCCTCCTTATTCTCCCAGATATGCCTTGATGACTTCCGGATCATGAAGCACATCCGCTGTTTTACCCTGGGTAAGCACCTGACCGAAATTCAGCACCGTCAAACGCTCACAAATCCCGGAGAC
>JAEWPQ010000083.1 GCA_023460575.1 Bacillota bacterium | reverse complement strand
CTTGACTTTTGAGGAATGTGTGTTAATCTAGAAATATCATTGTAATGAACGAAAGGAGATACATAATTATGAAAAAAGTTTTGGCGACAGAAAAGGCTCCGGCAGCAATTGGTCCTTATTCTCAGGGAGTTCGCGGGGGCGATTATGTGTTCGTGTCCGGTCAGCTTCCCATTGACCCGGCTACCGGTACATTTGCAGGTGAGGATATTGCATCTCAGACGAGACAGTCTTTAACAAATATAAAGGCCATATTGGAAAGCGGCGGCTTATCCATGGATCAGGTGGTTAAAACAACTGTATTATTAAAGAATATCAATGATTTTGCTGCCATGAATGAAGTATATGCAACCTTTTTCCAGGGGGAATGTCCTGCCAGAGCAGCGTTCGCAGTGGCAGCTCTTCCCAAAGATGCGTTGGTGGAGATTGAAGCCATCGCTTATTGCGGAGAATAAAAAGTAATACGGAATAGTAAGAAAGGGGATACCGGCAAACAGGTATTCCCTCTTTTATTTCCCTCCTGAAAGGAGTGTTCACGGGCAACATGTAGAAATAAAGGGCTTTTTGCGAAAGAAATGGGTTGCATATTGGCAGACTTATATTATAATTAATTGAGGAAGCTGGATTATTCCGTTTTTATGAATTTAGACAGGAAGTTGGTACTTTAAGGATGAGATTTGAAGAAACGGCAGAGGAGTATTTAAGCCGTATCCCGATGTGGACGAAAAAGAAGAATTCACTGGAAGTGATCAGGAAGTTTTTGGAAGAGATGGGAAATCCTGATGAAACCATGAGAATCATTCATGTTGCCGGGACCAATGGGAAAGGTTCTGTATGTGCCTTTTTACAGTCTGTATTCTTAAGTGCAGGATATAAAGTGGGTACATTTACATCCCCCCATCTGATTCAGATCAGAGAACGGTTTTGTGTAAATGGAGAGATGGCATCGGAATCGTCTTTTTCAGAGAGTTTCCGGACAGTGAAAACACTATCTGAACGGATGATGGAATCAGGATACAGCCATCCGTCTTATTTTGAATTCTTATTTTATATGGCCATGGACTTATTTCAAAAGTCAGACGTTGATCTTGTTATATTGGAAGTTGGGTTAGGGGGAAGACTTGATACCACCAATGTCATCCGCCGGCCGCTGGTATCTGTCATCACTTCCGTCAGTCTGGACCACACGGAATATCTAGGTGATACAGTGGAAAAGATCGCTTTGGAGAAGGCAGGAATTATTAAGAAGAAAATTCCGGTGGTTTTTGACGGAAACAGGCAGAATGTTTCGGAAGTGATCCGCAAAAGGGCTGCAGAACAGGAAGCTCCTTATTATGAGACGGACAGGCAGTGTTACCGGATTACCGGTTCAAAAAACAATTGCTTTCATGCAGAGTTTACCGGTATAAAAGGAGATGTGTACAAAGTGGTGATTCCTTCTCCTGCAGAATATCAGGTTATGAATGCACTTCTCGCTTTGCGGACAGCGGAAGTATCCGGTCTGTTAAAAGATATGGAACCGGAAGAAGCAAAAACACAGATCAGGGAAGGTTTCTTAAGAATGAGGTGGCCTGCAAGGATGGAAGAGGTACAGCCCGGAGTCTTCCTCGATGGGGCACATAATCCGGGAGGAATTGAGGAGTTTGTAAAAACCGCCTCCAACTTGTGTGCGGTCAGAAAAAAAAGAGCAAATCTCTTGTTTTCTGCTGTATCTGATAAGAATTATCATGATATGATAAGGATTATTGCAGCCGGTCTGCCGCTTCATGAAGTGGCAGTAACCCATATAGACTCTGAGAGAGGGACAGAAACAGAAGCAGTTTTTCATGAGTTTGAAGAAGCGGTCAATTGCAGGATAACAGGATTTCAGAACGCAGA
Organism: Bacillota bacterium; assembly: GCA_023460575.1. Lineage (GTDB taxonomy): Bacteria > Bacillota > Clostridia > Lachnospirales > Lachnospiraceae > Lacrimispora. The sequence goes on along the minus strand of JAEWPQ010000083.1, from coordinate 7,316 downwards.
GGATGCCTTTTTATATATGCTTCATAATCAGGATGAGGATCATCTGCTGTTTTGTGCAGGCTCCCTGTATTTAATGGGTGAGATAAAAGCGGTTTTAAGGAGGAATGGATATGATTGATTTTGATTCTGAGATAAAAGACTACAGGCCCAGCCTGGAGGTCGACGCAGTTGAAGATGCCATTGTAAGAAGTGATTTAACGGATATGAATGATCTTATGATGAATCTTATAAAAGAAGTCAGCAAGGAATAGGCGGATAAAATATGGATTATGAAAGAAAAATCCGGGTGATTGCAAACAGCTATTATAATATGGGATTGGAGAAGGCTAAGTTAAGAGATTTAACCGGATCAGCCGATTGTTTAAAAAAGTGTCTTCATTTTAATAAATATATGACAGATGCAAGGAATCTGCTTGGTCTCATCTACTATGAGGCAGGAGAGGTCGGCGATGCACTGGTTCAATGGGTTATCAGCAAGAATTTACAGCCTGAAGATAACCGTGCAGACTACTACCTGGAAGCAATTCAGAAGAAAAAAGGCACCATGGATCTGGAACGGAAGGCAGTGCGCCGGTTTAATCAGGCTCTGGCTTACATCAAAAGCGGCAGTGAAGATCTTGCCATTCTGCAGCTTAATAAAGCGGTTGAGGACAAGCCTAATTATGTAAAAGCCCAGCTTTTAACTGCTCTTTTGTGCATCGTCAGAGAGGATTACCAGAAGGCGGCCAAAGCGGTAAATAAGGTGCTTTTAATTGACCATAATCATCCGAAAGCGCTTTATTATAAATCAATTGTAAAAGAGACCGGTCCCAAGGCAAAACCAGAGCGGGAACCGGAAAAAAGAAAACTTAAGAATGTGTCATCCCACAGGCAGATGCAGGATGATGATGTTATTATCCCTCCAAGCTATAAAGAAAACACAAGGGATCAGGCGGTTTTAAATATTCTGGCAGGTCTTTTGCTTGGTGCTGCAGTCGTGTTCTTCATGGTTATGCCGGCGAACACGAAAGCCATTAACGATAACCATAACAAAGAGATGTTAAAATACAGCGAGCAGTTAAGCCAGGCCAATCAAAAGGCGGATCTTTTAACCCAGCAGCTTAATACTCTGGAATCAGAAAAAAAGACAGCGGAGGAATCACTGGCATCCATAACTAATAATTCTGACAGCGTTCTGGCCCAGTATCAGGCTGTGATCGGAATCTTGCAGGCATATAAAAAGGATGATTTTCCATCTGCAGTTAAGATCTATGCAGGACTTAATCCGGAGCTGATTGCTTCTGCAGATGTTCAGGCGATTATTGTTGAGATAAAAAAGGATATGGCGCAGAAAGGCTGCCCCATTTTGGAAAGCCTGGGTGATAAAGCCATGGAGGCGGGGGATAGTCAGTCAGCCCTTAACAATTATTTAAAATGTATTGAGTTAAAACCAGACAGCTGGCAGGCGAAATTTAAGACTGCTGTCATATACAAGGGAATGGATCAGAAAGAACAGGCCAATGCATTGTTCTCTGATATCATAAATAACAGCAAAGACGAAACGTTATCTGCTAAGGCAAAATCAGAACGAGGTTTTTAATGGCAGAATTCGAAAAGACACTACAGAAGAAACATATTTTTGTGGTGTCTTTTTTTATTCACCCGGATTATTTTTCGGCATATAAAAAACACTCTTCTCTGGTATTACGGTCAGACAATAAGAAATGGAGGAGTATTGCATATGAATCAGTCACACTTTACGTATGAGGCAGATGGTCATACATTAATTGTTCATCTGCCGGAGGAACTGGATCATCATAACTGTTCCGGGTTAAAATATGAAACAGATTTAATCCTTTCCGAGAATTATATCCGCCGCATTATATTTGATTTTTCAAGAACGGGATTTATGGATTCCTCCGGAATCGGGATCCTGCTTAACCGTTATAAGCAGATGGCATTAAGCGGAGGAAGTGTTGCCATTTACGGTGCAGGATCCCAGGCTCTTCGGATTCTTAAAATGGGAGGAATTTTGAAATTAATGAAATTATATGACTCTAAGGAAGCAGCAGTCACAGGTTGAGGAGGAACATATGTCTGAACAGAACAAACCAGAAATTCTGAAAATGGAATTGGAAGCCCTGTCCCAAAATGAAGAGTTTGCCAGAGTAGCAGTTGCCGTTTTTATGGCAAGGCTGGATCCTACTCTGGAGGAGGTGGATGATGTAAAAACGGCTGTCTCAGAGGCAGTCACCAATGCGGTCATCCATGGATATCAGGGGAAGGGAGGAATCATCTACATAGAAGTAATGGTGGAGGGACAGGAACTGACTGTTTCGATTCGGGATACAGGGATAGGAATTCCGGATATTAAACAGGCGATGGAACCATTGTTTACCACTGATCCTGACGGGGTCCGGTCCGGTATGGGATTTTCTTTTATGGAAGCATTTATGGATCAGGTGGAAGTGAAGTCAGAGCCGGGTAAGGGAACTGCGGTGATCATGAAAAAGAAGATTAGCAGGTGAGCCCTATGGATGAGACCATGAGATTGATACAAATGGCTCACGATGGAGATAAAGCGGCAAGAGACCGGCTTGTGACCGAGAATTTCGGTTTAATCTGGAGCATTGTACGCAGATTTACGGGGCGCGGATATGAGCCTGAGGATTTATTTCAGATTGGAAGCATTGGCTTAATGAAAGCTATAGATAAATTTGATTTGTCCTATGAAGTCAAATTTTCCACCTATGCAGTTCCCATGATTACAGGAGAGATCAAGCGGTTTTTACGTGATGACGGAATCATAAAAGTCAGCCGCTCCATTAAGGAAATGGGACTGAAAGTGAAAAATGTGAGGGAGGAGCTGGTTTACCGCTTTGGAAGAGAACCTACTGTAGAAGAGATAGCGGGAGAAATCGGGGCCAGTAAAGAAGAAGTGGCAGCTTCCATAGAAGCAGGAGCCGAAGTGGAATCCTTATACCGGTCTGTCAATAAAAATGACGAAAACAGTCTGCTTCTCATTGATAAAATAGAAGAAGAAAGCTCTGCACAGGAAGAACTGTTAAACCGTATGGTACTCAGAGAACTGCTGACTGATTTATCGGATAAGGACAGGGAAATTATCATCCGGCGTTACTATTACAATGAGACACAGAGTCAGATTGCTGATAAGCTTGGAATCTCCCAGGTGCAGGTATCCAGGCTGGAAAAAAAGATTTTAAAACAGATGCGCGAAAAATTATAGAATAAAAAATTTTTATACGGCTCATACTAATTTTGAAAAACCAGAGAAAAGGATGTGAGCATGTATGGAATCCATGAAACATAAGCTTGTCATGACGCTTCTGGTCATATGCCTGATTGCAATCGCAGCTGCAATCTGGTATATGATTGCTGTTATGCCGGATGGAACACAGAAGGAGGGAACACTTGTTGAAGCCTCCCCAGGATGGGAGATGGTTGCATGAGTAAAACCGTGTATTTAAATATCAGCGAAATTACAGAGGTACATCACAAGGAAATACAGCTGAAAGATGTGGCCGATATTTACTGTGATGATTCTGCCGTTTTGAATAAGTGCAATGCAATGAGGATTAAAACCATTCATTCAGACCGCAATAAGCGTTATATTGAAAGTACACTCGATGTAATCAAAAAACTGGTGGAAATGGATCCGGCTATATCTGTCAATAACGTTGGTAAGGTTGATTATATTATTGATTACCATAAGCCGAAATCACCAAACTGGGTCTGGCAGTGGATAAAGACAATTTTTGTCTGTATTATCTGTTTTTGTGGTGCGGCTTTTGCAATTATGACATTTAATAATGACGTAAGCGTAACCAACGTTTTTAAGGAAATTTACCAGATAATTATGAAAGAAGAGCCCAGTGGGTTTTCGATTCTGGAAATTAGTTATTCGATAGGGCTGGCTCTTGGGATTGTTGGATTTTTTAATCATTTTGCAAAAATTAAGATTAATACCGATCCGACTCCTCTGGAGGTGGAAATGCGTCTTTATGAAGATAATGTCAGTAAAACTTTAATCCAGAATGAGGGAAGAAAGGAGTCTGATATTGATGCTTCTTAAAGAAGTGTTGCTATGCTTCATCGGATTAAGCGCTGGCGGCATTATAGCAGCCGGCGTTTTTGCTTTTTTGGCAATTATCGGTGTATTTCCCCGTCTGATTGGATTTACTCATACGAAGAAACACATCATGCTTTACGAATCATGTATTATTCTTGGAGGTGTGCTGGGAAATATCTATGATATCTATGAATTTCCCATCGGATTCGGAGGAAATTTATTTCTCGGAATTTACGGATTAGCAGTGGGAATATTTGTGGGCTGTCTGGTAATGTCTCTGGCAGAAACATTAAAAGCGCTTCCGGTTATCAGCAGGAGAATTAATCTTGGAGTAGGACTGCAATATATTATTCTATCCATTGCCCTTGGAAAGCTGACAGGTTCTCTTGTATTTTTTGCTGAACGTTTCGGACAATAACATTATGTATTTTACAGAATGGAGGAATAGAATGGAAGTAAATAAAAAAACCTATGAAGCCTATGTAAAGCAGGTAACACCCGTTAATAAAAAAATACCAAATATTATGAAAGCTTTTTTGGTAGGGGGAATTATTTGCACAATCGGCCAGATCTGCACAACATTAATTATGAATCAGGGAGTTGCAAAGGAAACTGCGTCAGCATGGACTACGTTGATTCTAATTGCCGCCACCGTGATTCTCACAGGACTTAATATTTATCCCAAAATAACCAAGTTCGGCGGAGCCGGAGCACTGGTGCCCATAACCGGCTTTGCTAACTCTGTAGTAGCACCGGCTGTGGAATTTAAAGCAGAGGGACAGGTATTTGGTATTGGCTGTAAAATCTTTACCATTGCCGGTCCGGTAATTCTTTATGGAATATTAAGCTCATGGATACTGGGTGTGATTGCCTATGTTCTGAAAGCGTTCGGTATTGTTTAGAATAAACTTGAAAGAGAAAAGGAGTGAGAAACATGCAGGTTGGAAAAGCAAGCATTAAATTTGAAGAACCTCCGGTGATTGAAAGCATGGCTTCCATTGTCGGAAAAAAAGAAGGAGAAGGGCCGCTTGGCAAGCTTTTTGATGTAGTGGAACAGGATGATATGTTTGGAGCAGATACATGGGAGAAAGCGGAGAGTGCCCTTCAGAAGCAGACAGCAGATCTGGCGATTGAAAAAGGGGATATCCGGAAAAAAGATATCAGATATCTCTTTGCCGGAGACTTACTGGGCCAGCTGATTGCCACGTCATTTGGTACTGTGGATTTAGAAATACCTTTGTTTGGCCTTTTCGGTGCCTGTTCCACTATGGGAGAAGCCTTAAATCTGGGATCTATGACAGTTGCAGCCGGTTATGCAGACAAAGTATTGGCAATGGCTTCCAGCCATTTTGCGACAGCTGAAAAACAATTCCGGTTTCCGTTAAGTTACGGTAACCAGCGTCCTTTTTCCGCTTCCTGGACAGTGACCGGCTGTGGGGCAGTCATTCTCTCGAAAAACAAAAAAGAAGGAATTGCGGCTATCACTGGTATTACGACCGGCCGAATGATTGATATGGGGATCAAAGATTCCATGAATATGGGAGCAGCCATGGCACCGGCAGCATTTCATACCATCCAGCAGAATTTCGATGATTTCAATGTGGATGAGAATTATTATGATAAAATCATAACAGGAGATCTCGGACAGGTTGGCCGTACCATTCTCCTGGATTTTATGAAAAATAAAGGGCATGATCTGGAAACCATCCATACAGACTGCGGAATTGAAATTTTTGATCCGGATTCCCAGGATACACATGCGGGCGGAAGCGGCTGTGGCTGTGCAGCTTCAACTCTTTGTTCTTATATATTGCCCAAAATCAAGGATGGAACGTGGAAGCGGGTTCTGTTTGTGCCCACAGGAGCACTGCTGTCCACTATCAGCTTTAATGAAGGAGAAACCATTCCCGGCATTGCCCATGGAGTTGTAATTGAGCATATTGGTAATTAACTTGGAAAGGAGACAGCTATGGAATATGTAAAAGCATTTTTAGTTGGTGGAGCAATCTGCGCAGTGATTCAGGTTGTGATGGATAATACCAAACTTATGCCTGGGCGGATTATGGTGCTTTTAGTGGTAACCGGAAGCATTCTTGGAGCCTTAGGGATTTATCAGCCTTTTAGTGATTGGGCTGGAGCAGGAGCAACAGTTCCGTTGCTGGGATTTGGAAATTCCCTGTGGAAAGGCGTCTTAAAAAGCATGGGAGAGGACGGCTTTCTGGGAGTTTTTAAAGGCGGATTTACTGCGAGTGCAGTCGGAATATCCGGCGCACTGATTTTTGGCTATCTTGGATCAATTATATTCAAGCCAAAAATGAAAAGTTAAATTTAGGGCATCAGACCTTTACAGGTCTGGTGCCCTTATGTGTTTTTTGTCAATAATCTTGCCAGGGATATATGGGTTTGGAATTTCCGGGATTCTGTGGAACATAACCCGGTGCATATTGCTGGGGAGCTGTCTCATCCTCGTATGGGTAACTGCTTGGAGGAATAACCATGGAGTTTGCTGAATGTATGGTGCAGTATCCAGGCATTGCATACTTGGAATCATCTGTCTCACCTGTCTCACCGTTTGGAAGAACCATAAAAACGGCGGTTGTCCTTTCGGGACAATAAGGCGTTGGCAGCTGATGGGAAACGGAACATACGGTTGCTCTTACGTGATTGTTACAAAAGTCAGTGGGGACTGTTCCTTTGGCAAAATATTCTGTATATACTGCATTGCCTCTGGGATCCTCGGTGCAGACTCCTGAGACTGCCAGCTTGCCGGATTTCCGGCAGATTTGTGCGGTTTCTATACTGTCAGGAACGGGAAAACCAGGGTCTGGCTTTCCTTCATGGATTCTGGTCATGATCTTGCGCCAGATTGCCTTATGGAAGGATGCACCACCGTTCTGCTTCGTCAGCTTCTGGTTATCATCGCATCCCGCCCAGATACCGGCAGTATAATAAGGAGTATAACCCACAAACCAGATATCGTTGTTGGCTGATGTGGTACCGCTTTTTCCAGCTGCGGACATTCCCGGAATTTTTGCTGCCGGGCTGGTGGCACTTGGACCTGAACTGGAAAACTTTCTGCTGCTTTCCATGGAGGCTGCCATAGCGTCGGTTAGGAGAAATGCAGTGGAGTCTTTTAAAACACGATGGGTCTCAGGTGTATTATCGATTAAAACCTTTCCGTCGTGATCCAGGATTTTAGTGAAAAATACCGGCTTTGTATAAACACCGCCGTTGGCAATGGTGGCAA
>JAEWPQ010000082.1 GCA_023460575.1 Bacillota bacterium | reverse complement strand
CTCGCCTCCTGATCCCCTTCCTGGTATCGTTCCAGACACTCTCGTTCCTCTCGCGCAGTTAAAGGTTTGGGAAAAGTTTTCAAAGAAAGCCACCTTAAACTTACTTAATCCTATTTTATGCCGCCCCCGCCTTTAAAGTGCTTTTACAAAAAATATAGGCTGGTACTTATTTTTTTCTCAAATTATTTGCATTACTTTACATAATATTTTTATGTAAAGTAAAACCATCAAAAAAGGACCGGACGGTCCGATCCTTTCAGTCAGTCATTTATTTTATTAATGATGGAACAGGCGTATTCCATTAAATGCCATTACCATACCGTATTTGTCACAGGTTTCAATCACCTGATCATCCCTGACGGAGCCGCCTGGCTGAACAACGTACTTCACACCGCTTTTAAATGCCCTGTCAATGTTATCTCCAAATGGGAAAAATGCATCAGATCCAAGAGATACATCAGATAACCGATCAAGCCACTGCCTTTTTTCCTCTGCCGAAAAAACGGAGGGCTTTTCCTTAAATACCAGCTCCCATCTTCCGTCCGCCAATACATCCATGTAATCCTCACCTATATAAACATCAATTGCATTATCCCTGTCTGCACGGCGGATAGTATCAAGAAATGGAAGTTCAAGTACCTTTGGTGCCTGCCTTAAATACCAATTATCCACTTTGCTGCCCGCCAGTCTGGTACAGTGGACGCGGGACTGCTGTCCGGCTCCGATTCCGATTGCCTGTCCGTCCTTTGCATAGCAGACAGAATTGGACTGGGTGTATTTTAACGTAATTAAAGAGATAATTAAATCAATCTCAGCAGCTTTCGGAATCTCCCTGTTCTGAGTCACTCTGTTTTCTAACAGCTCCCGGCCGATTTTAATTTCATTTCTTCCCTGTTCAAACGTAACTCCGTAAACCTGCTTTTTCTCTATGAGTTCCGGTGAATATTCCGGGTCAATTGAAATAACATTGTAATTGCCGTTCTTCTTGGATTTTAAAATGTTCAGAGCTTCCGGTGTATATCCAGGTGCAATGACACCGTCTGACACCTCTCTCTTTATGATCTTAGCCGTATCTTCATCACAGGGATCTGACAAGGAAATATAATCACCAAAGGAAGACATGCGGTCAGCTCCTCTGGCTCTTGCGTAAGCACAGGCAAGAGGCGAAAGCTCCCCCATATCTTCCACCCAGTAAATCTTTTTTAAAACAGGGCTTAAGGGAAGCCCTACTGCTGCACCTGCGGGAGACACGTGCTTAAAAGAGGCAGCTGCCGGCAGACCGGTGGCTTCCTTTAACTCTTTTACCAGCTGCCAGCCATTGAATGCATCCAAAAAATTAATATATCCTGGTTTTCCGCTCAATACGGTTATCGGCAGATCGGATCCATCTGCCATATAGATTCTTGATGGCTTCTGATTGGGGTTACATCCATATTTCAGTTCTAATTCATTCATCTTTTGTTCTCCTGCTATTTATTCTTATTTATTATCCGGGTCTTAAATTCCCCTGTTACAAGATCAATATAACGAACAAATAATGATACCTTATTCTCCTCATTCAGACTTTCCCATATCATGGAGGTATACTCATTCTGGTCATCTAAAACTTCCACCAGTTTTGGTTCTCCTTCAAAGCTTGGCAGCGGATTTCCGTCATGCATGTAGGTATGAATAAAGCGGGCTTCTCCCGGTACTGGATTTTCATAGGCAAAGGTGAAGCGGTTGCAGGCAGATGGATCTCCGTTGTTACTTTTTAATATAGACATGGCATAGTTAAATCTTCCATCCTCCACATGCATGATACCGGATATACGTGGAGTATAATTGGGGCTGTCCGGCTCAAACTCCCTGCTGCGAAGAGTCTGCTCAAACGTCAGCTGAAAGTCCATTCCTTTATAGATGGTGTCTGTCTGATCTCCGTTTGTCACAATTGTTTTGTTGCCCATGACACGAACCGGAGCATAGATAATGAGACTGGGATCTGACAGTTTTGAAGGATCGTGAGCCTGGGTACGGATTCCATCCCCATCTTCCACAAATACGCGATTGCGGCTGTTGACACTTCTTCCCATGATAAAATAGGCTGTTACTGCCTTCCTTCCATCGGGGGATTTGCCGATAATTATCCCTCTTCCCGGATAGGAATTGTTCGTTAAATCATCCTTCAAAGAAACCAAATTCATGACTCCTAGTCCTCCTTCATCAATAAAAACGCAAAAAACCGCCTGGACATCCCATAGCGGTGCCCAGGCGGTCGGCTTTTAAATGTAACGTGCTCCCCGTGGTTTTCTCCACTTATCCGCCAGTTGCACGTACCTTGTTTAACATAATAAATGATTCCTCCGAAAAATGCAAGGTCTTTTTTAATTTAATTACATAGCTTTACTCGTTGCGAATGGCAGCAAGTGGACTCAGCTTCATTGCTCTGAGTGATGGGAAGAATCCGGCAGCCATGCCTACAAAAATAGAAAACCCTACGGCAGCCATAGACAGCCACACCGGTATTCTGGATAAATCTCCAGGCATATCCGGCATAAAACGGCCAGCCAGAAAACGGTTTATGAGAAAAGAAACTCCATAACTGAATACAATTCCCGTTACTCCTCCAAGGAAACCTATAAATCCGGATTCAATAAGAAACATGTCTCTGATATGATTCATATCAAGCCCCAGTACCTTTAAAATTCCGATTTCCTTCGTTCTTTCATAGATGGACATCATCATGGTATTGGCAATCCCGATTGCTGCAACGAATAAGGATACCGTTCCGATTCCGCCAAGCAGTGCCTGAACCATCTTAGCCTGCTTCTGGGACTGTTCCAGCCATTCCATATTGCTGTTTGCCTGATACCCCATATCTGTAATAGCCTTCTGAACTTCCGTTACATTGGCCATATCATCTACCTCCACCACCGCCTGGTCATAGATAAAATAACCGTAAGGTTTACCCTTTTTATTAGTAGGCTGATTGGGAATTGGCTTTTTCTTAAAAATCTGCTTTAACTGGGATTTTAAAGCTTCCAGATCAACATAAACATTGTAGCTGTAATTATTATAGTCCTCCACACCTCCGGCTACCAGACCTGCTGTCTTCAACAGATATTTTTTAGGAGGTTTGACGGGAGTTTTCCCGTCACCTGATCCGCCATTTTGGGCCTGGTAATAGGCATCCGTATCAAAAACCACAAAAATGGGTCTGTTCATAAAATCAATATCAGGAATTTTGGTTGGATCATCATAAAAATCCTGACTTCTGCTTTTGGGGTTTCTAAATTGCCTGGCTACCATATTTCCAACCACCATCTGCAGTTCTTTTTTCCCTTTATCCGGAAGATGACCCTGTTTTAAAGAAATATTCTTCATGTATTCCGGAGTTACTCCAATCACAGTGATATTCGCCTGATATGCTCCCTGACTCATGATCGTATCTGACTGCAAAAGCGGGGAAGCCGCCTTCACATGATCCAGTTTTCCAAATTGGGTTATCACATCATCTGTCATATGCTTTGGTTCGTTCTTTCCTTCCCCGCCAAACGATTGATTGGAATACACAGTGACTTCAGTCAGACTACCATAAGAAGCGTACTGTTCCATGGTAAGTTCATTAAAACCGATACCCAGAGATACCATAACAACAATGGAAGCTGTACCAATCAAAACTCCCAGAACAGTTAAAAATGTCCTCATCTTTCTCCGTCTTAAATTGTTTACACTCATGGATAGCAAATCGCTAAATCTCATCGTTTAATTCCTCTTGTGCAGCCAGCTTCTTCTTTTTTCTTCTTTTCCAGAAGAAAAAGGCGGCACCGGCTCCTGCAGCGATTAATACGCCAATGGCTGGTATCAGAATCTTACTGTACTTTGCAAAACCTGTGGGCTGTACATCTGCAGGCATCTCACCCATATCACCTGTATCCGCCCCTGTCTCTTCCGGCTCTGTTACCATCAATGTAACTTCTTTTTCTATAGGATCAGAGACTACGCCGTTTTCATCCTCATAGGTAATTAAAATTTTGATTTTTCCGTCATCAGCTGTAGGAGTTGTACCTGTAATCATGGCATCTACATTACCGGTTTCTCCCGGCTTAATATTACCAATGTAGGTACTGGTCTGCTGGATAGAATCTCCCACAAACGCCACCATGACATTATAAAGAAGAACCTTGCCCGTATTATTAACAGGGAACATAATGTTGGTTTCTGAACCTGCGGCTATTGATTCCGGCATGATATCAATAGTTCCTGTATTTAATCGCGCCACCTGTTTGACAGGAATATTAACTGTTATCTTTTCTTCTGCATTTTTAAATTCAGGGCTGTCATATTTTTCATTAATGGTCAGGCCATAGGTTCTCTGGTCCACCCAGGCCCCAGCACGAAGCTTTACCTTAATATCAGCGGTCTGACCTGCAGCAAGGGTATTCACAACGATGGAAGAACTTCCTTCATCTGTCGTAAACACGGCACTTTCCGTTACCTTTTCAGACTCCAGATTAAAAAGAATGTTGCTCGCAGTAACGCTCTCCGAAGCATTTTTCATATGCAGCGTAAGTTCAAACTCCTCACCGGCATAAACCTTCTCCGGATTGGTTTCAAATCCGTCAACAACAATTCTGGCCTTGGTTCTGTCGTTGGCATTAAACTCTTTCGTATCTTCTTCCTTATCCTTATTCTGCACCTTTACATAGAAAGTCTCTTCTGACTTCTGGATATCACCGTCTGTACTGTCCCGGTATTCTATGGTAAATACAATGGGATAATATCCGCTGTATACATCTTTCCTGATCATCATGCTGTAAGGCATGGATATCGTCTCCCCGCCCCCGATCCGGTCGTAATGTTTGGAGTAATTTCCATCATTGATATCAAAAGGGAATTTAGTACTGTCCTGGTTTACACCCATACGTACATTCACGTCGAATGCTGTTATGGAAGAAGAATTACGAACATTCATATTGAAATTCATGACTTCCGGATAAGTGCCGAAGGGTGTGCTCTGATCTTCTCCAAGCTCAAAGCTTATAGTTCCTTCATTTGCTCCGGAAGAGGTTGTAGCGGAAGATTTCGTAATCCAGATATTTACCTTCTCATAGGATGCATGCGCTCCATCATCTTTTTTCTTTGCATCTGTAACGACCTCTAACGGTACTAAGTAATAACCCTCAGATACATCTCTCCTGACTCTGGCAGTCAGGCTGAAGGTTTTAGAGCTGCCGCTTTTAACTTTGCCCAGCTTTTTATTATCAAAGGTGTTTGATGAAATTTCGAAAGGGAACACGGAGCCTGTATAAGTAGTGGTTTCCTCTGCATCTTCCGTGGCCTTGTATTCCTGTTCCGGGATATCTCTGTCAAATCTTACTGCCACATCATCTAAATCACTGCCTGTATTATTGGTGAAAACCATGTTGATGGTAATATTCTCTCCTGTCTTTCCTGACGGAGTCTTCTTCACATCTATATAGGTATTTTTACTTAAATCATATTGTGCAAAAGCTGTTGCCGGTATTGATGCAGCCACCATAAGCACAGCAAGCAGCCATACAATTTTCCTCTTAACTCTGTACATGTTCCATATCCCCCTCTGTATCCTCGTGGTGCTGTTCTTCAATCTTAAATATCTTTCCATCCACTATGTGGAATTGTCTGTCTGCAAATTTGGCGATATAATTATCGTGTGTTACCATGACAAGTGTCTGGTTCTGTTCTTTTACAATCTTCTGCATCAGATTAAGAACCTCTTTTGTCGTTTTGGAATCCAGATTTCCGGTTGGTTCATCCGCAAATATAATCTTGGGGTCAGCTGCAAGTGCTCTTGCGATCCCCACCCGCTGCTGCTGTCCTCCCGACATCTCGTTTGCCATATGGTTCATCTGTTTCTCTAAGCCTACCAGCTTTATGTACTGTTTTGCCTTTTCATTCCTGACTTTTCTTGGTACTCCCCGAAATGACAGGGGAAGTGCAACATTCTCTACCGCATTCAATGTCTTAATCAGATTATAGGACTGGAAAATAAAACCCACATGCTTTCTTCTGAATGCAACCAGCTGATTCTCTGAAAGCTTTTCAATGTGATTTCCCGCGATTACAATTTCCCCCTTCGATGGTTTTTCCAAACCGGCCATCATATTTAGAAGTGTGGATTTCCCTGAGCCGGACGGGCCCACAATGGCACAAAATTCGCCTTTATATATCGTAAAGTCTACTCCGTCTAGTGCGTAAACTTTGGTATCTCCCACCTGATACACCTTATAAAGATTCTTAACCTGAATCATAGGTGTCTTATTTTCCACCACTTAAGCATCCTCCTTGTTTTATTCACGCAATGACATTATACAACAGGATTGGTAAATCCTGCATTCTTTATTTTCTTAATCTTCCTTACATATTCCTTACACCCGGGCAGCCTTCCGAAAACCTGTTAAATTTTTTTTAAAAAAGGGTGGAAATATTTCAAAGTATGCTTTATAATGGGATAGAATTTTAAACCATAACTCAGTGGATAAAGGAGATTCTTATGAGACATTTACTTAACCCGTTAGATTTCAGTCTGGAAGAAACCGGACAACTGCTTGATCTGGCAAAA
>JAEWPQ010000081.1 GCA_023460575.1 Bacillota bacterium | reverse complement strand
TTATTATGAGTTATTTAAACGGGCAGACAGGATACCGTGATGACTTATTAGCCACCAGATCCGTCGTTAAAAAAGAAAATTATGTTTTAATTGAGCCGGACGGAATTGTAAAGAATGCGATTCCAGGATATGAGAAGTGTGATGTTACGATTCTTGGATCCCCTCAGATGGGGGCCTCTTTTGCAGATTACTTAGTAACAGTCCACGAAGGCGGAAAAAATCCCGCATTTGGAGGGGAAGGACTGGAATCATTCATTTATGTAATGGAAGGTTCCATTAAAGTAAAGAATGCGGACAAAGAAGAGCTGCTCACAGAAGGCGGGTATATTTATTCCCCTGCCAGTAAGACTATATCTTTTGTAAATGCGGGAAAAGAGGATGCTAAGCTCTTTGCCTATAAACGCAGATATGACGAACTTGCCGGATACAGCGCTTACACGGTAGCTGGTAATGCAAACGACCTTCCATGGATCCCATATGAAGGAATGGAAAACTGCTATATTCGTGATTTCCTGCCTGCAGCAGAAAATTTTGGATTTGATATGAATATGCATATTCTTAAGTTCCATTTAGGTGCATCCCACGGTTACATAGAAACTCACATTCAGGAACATGGCATGTATTTCCTTACAGGAAGTGCGATGTACAGACTGGATAATGACTGGGTGCCGGTTAAAAAGGGTGATTATGTATTTATGGATGCATATTGCCCCCAGGCCTGCTATGCGGTGGGACGTGAAGAAGATCTCACTTATATCTATTCCAAAGATTGTAACAGAGATGTAAAACTTTAAAATTTGTTTTTGATATTCTTCCTAAGAATTTTAATGTATTAAAAAACTGGATTTCCGGTGTCTGATTCATACCGGAAATCCAGTTTTTTTATTTATAAAAATTTTTAAAATACCACGAAAGTGGATAAAAATCAAATGTACATTTATCTAGTTATTTGATTGAAAAGGGGTATAGAAATAGCCATAATAGATAAAGAAAAACTGGTTGGCAGCAATTTGCTGATTAAAAATAACCATAAATCAGGAAGGCGAGGAAAGATAAATGAAACTTGTAAGAGCTGAATTAAAAGACTTGATGAAGAAAAAATTAATGAGAGCCGGTTTGAAAGAAGATCACGCTGACATCACATCAGAGATTCTCACATGGTCAGATGAGAGAGGATACCATTCCCATGGAGCAGTAAGAGTGGAGTATTACTGTGAGAGAATTTCCAAGGGAGGCATTACCGTAGATCCTCATTTTGAATTCAAGGAGACAGGCCCCTGTTCCGCTATCTTTGAAGGAGATAATGGCTGTGGATATGTAGCTGCCACAAAGGCAATGGAACAGGCGATTGAAATGGCAAAGAAAAACGGGATTGCAGTTGTCGGTGTCCGCAACATATCCCACAGCGGTGCTCTTGGATATTACACAGAGATGGCAGCAGACCAGAACCTGGTTGCAATTTCCTTCTGCCAGTCAGATCCGATGGCTGTACCGACTGGTGGTACTAAGCCGTATTACGGAACAAATCCAATCTCCTTTGCAGCTCCCACCGCAGATGAGAGAAAAGTAGTATTTGATATGGCAACGACCGTACAGGCATGGGGTAAAATTCTGGATAAACGATCCAGAGGAGAATCCATTCCTGATACATGGGCTGTGGATGAGAAAGGAAATCCGGTTACAGATCCAAATAAAGTAAATGCTCTTGTTCCCATTGCCGGTGCAAAAGGATATGGTCTTATGATGATGGTTGATATTTTTTCCGGCATACTCTTAGGCGTACCGTTTGGAAAGCATGTCAGCTCCATGTATCATGACTGCTCAAAAGGCAGAGAACTGGGTCATATGCATATTGTTATGGATCCGAAACGTTTTACAAACATAGAAGAGTTCATGAAGAATATGTCCGTTACCTGTGATGAATTAAATGCAGTACCGCCGGCAGACGGATATGACAAAGTTTATTATCCAGGCGAAAGAGCCGTTATGAGAAGAGATAAATACCATAAAAACGGTGGAATTGAAATTGTAGATGCAATTTATGAGTACTTAAAGAGTGATGCCATCCATTTTAACCGATACGATCACAAAAACAGATTTGCAGAATAAGGAGAAATATTACTATGTTAAGAACAGCAGTAAAAAAGGGAAGTTATCATGATTCTGTAGTGCTGATGCTTCTTACCAATCAGATCTCAACGATTCAGGGAGTAAAGAAAGCTTCTGTCATGATGGCTACACCTGCTAACAAGGATATTTTTAAGCAGAGCGGGCTGGATACAAAAGAATTAATGGAATCAACAGCAAATGATATGGTTATCGTTGCTGACGTGGAAGATGACAGCCTCCTGGAAACCATTATGAAAGAGACAGAAGAATTCTTTAAAAAGCAGTCCGTATCAGCAGGAAATGGAAAAGAATCCCAAAGTGCCAGATCATGGGACCAGGCACTGGGCCAGCTGCCTGACGCCAATCTTGCAGTAATATCCATTCCAGGAGCTTACGCGGCTCTGGAAGCAGACCGTGCGCTTGATGAGGGCATGAATGTGTTCATGTTCAGCGACAACGTTACGATTGAAGATGAAAAGAAATTAAAAGAGAAGGCTCATGAAAAAGGGCTTGTTGTTATGGGACCGGATTGCGGAACCAGTATCATTCAGGGCGTTCCTATCGCGTTTACCAACAGCGTAACACCGGGTGCCATTGGTATTATAGGCGCGTCCGGAACCGGAATTCAGGAGCTTACCACAATCATAGACCGCCTTGGAGAAGGCGTGAAAAATGCCATTGGTACCGGAGGCCGGGATTTATCAACCCAGGTGGGCGGAACCACCATGATGGATATGATCGATGCAATGGAAAACGATGCTAGTGTAGCTGTCATGATTGTTATTTCCAAGCCGCCTGCAAAGGCTGTCAGGGAAAAAGTATCAGCAAGGCTGAGTGTCTGCAAAAAACCGGTGATTACATTATTCCTGGGAGAAAAACCAGAGTATCATGAGGAAAATTTCTATCACACCTATACACTGGATGAAGCAGCCCGTCTGGCAGTCAGCCTGGTACGGGGAGAAACGGTAAAAGAAGGCGAAGTAACTGTGAATCGTTCTTTATTTTACCCCAGTGAATCAAAAAAGACAATTAAGGCATATTATTCAGGCGGCACACTTGCCGGAGAAGCTGCCATGCTGATCAAAGATGCCCTGGATTTAAAAATTCCGCCGGAAAAAGCAGAAGGATTTATGTTAAAAACCGGAGGACACATTGTAGTGGATCTGGGAGATGATGTCTATACACAGGGAAAACCCCATCCGATGATTGACCCGGCAAAAAGAATTGAATGCATGAAGGAAGCCGTTGATGACAAATCAACAGGAGTCATTCTTCTTGATATCATGCTGGGATATGGTTCCCATGCGGATATGGCCGGCGCTCTGCTCCCTACAATCAGGGAACTTGGCGATCAGGCAGAAAGAGAAGGCAGAAAGGTTTTCTTTATTGCGACTGTGTGCGGAACAAGAAGCGATTTCCAGGGGTATGATGAGGCGGTGGATAAGCTTACAGATGCCGGAGTAATCGTATGTGAAACAAATAAACTTGCTGTCCGTACAGCAATTCAGGCAATTGGTCTTGATTTTGCCGAAATCAAAAAAGAAATCCGTCCGAAGAAGGCTGCTGATACCATTCCTGGTAAAGCTTCGGATAAACTGCTCCAGATGCTGGCAGAAAAGCCGAAAATTATTAATATCGGACTGAAGAGTTTTTCTGAAGTAGCAGAGGAATTTGGCTGTAAAGTGGTTCAGTACGACTGGATGCCGCCTGCAGGCGGAAATGTAGAATTAATAAAAATTCTTAACTTTCTTAGAAATTATAAAGATCTGGATATTGATGAGGCAAACCGCAGGGTAATCATGAAAGTGGTTTCCAGCCAGCCTGTGATAAAAGATAATACACGGGCAAAAAATGTAATTCGTGAATTAAATAATGGAAAAGTGATTCTTCATGCAGGTCCTCCGGTTGAATATAAGGACATGCCCGATCCAATGCAGGGATCCTGTGTGGGCGCAGTTCTCTTTGAAGAATGGGCCGATACCGAAGAAGATGCCAGAAGGCTTTTAGAATCAGGAGAAGTGAAGTTCCTGCCCTGCCACAGCGTAAGAGCAGTGGGCCCCATGGGGGGAATCACCTCTGCAAATATGCCAGTATTCGTTGTGGAAAACAAGACAGACGGCAATGAAGCGTACTGTACAATGAATGAAGGAATTGGAAAGGTACTTCGTTTTGGGGCTTATTCCGAAGAGGTTGTTAACAGACTGCGCTGGATGAGAGATGTTCTTGGTCCTGTGCTGCAAGCCGCTATTAAGGAGCTTGGAGGAATCAACGTAAATCCTCTGGTTGCAAAAGCCATCGCCATGGGTGATGAATTCCATCAGAGAAATATTGCTGCTTCTCTGGCATTTTTAAAAGAAGTTGCTCCTGTCATCACAAAAATGAAGATATCCGATCAGGACCGGTATGATGTTATTAAGTTCTTATCTGATACCGATCAGTTCTTCTTAAATATTATGATGGCAACCGGCAAGTCCGTCATGGATGCTGCCAGGACTGTGACCGACGGTACAATTGTGACTGCCATGTGCCGGAATGGTGTGGAGTTTGGAATCCGTATCGCAGGAATGGGGGATGAGTGGTTCACAGGACCGGTTAATACACCTCAGGGACTGTATTTCACCGGATATGATAAAGAGGACGCATGTCCGGATATGGGTGACAGTGCAATCACTGAAACCTTTGGAGTAGGCGGTATGGCAATGATTGCGGCTCCTGCAGTTACCAGATTCGTGGGAGCGGGCGGATACGAAGATGCCCTTCGCACCAGCACGGAGATGGCAGAGATCACCATAGACAGAAATCCCAATTTTATCATCCCCAACTGGAATTTCCAGGGGGCCGCTCTTGGTATTGATGCAAGGCTTGTGGTAGAAAAAGGAATTACTCCGGTAATTAATACAGGAATCGCCCATAAAGTTGCAGGATATGGACAAATTGGGGCAGGAACGGTGCATCCGCCAATGGAATGTTTTGAAAAAGCAATCACTGCATATGCAAAGAAACTGGGATATACCCGGTAAGTTCAGGAGAACGTTGTGGAAAATAAAAAAATAGTAATTGCTTTGGGCGGAAACGCCCTGGGCAATGATATAGAAGAACAAAAAGATGCTGTTGCCAGAACAGCCCAGGTAATTGCAGATCTTGCGCAGCAGGGGTTATCCATAGTCGTCACTCATGGAAACGGACCTCAGGTAGGGATGATCCAGACTGCCATGGATCACCTTGCCCTTGTGCAGGAAGGAATGAAACAGGTGCCTCTTCCCACCAGTGTGGCAATGAGCCAGGGATACATAGGAATCGATCTGCAAAATGCAATTAAATATGAATTTCACAGGCGCGGCATGGATCGGAAAGTTTCAACAATTCTGTCCCAGGTTGAAGTCAGTAAGAATGATGAAGCTTTTCAAAATCCCGCAAAGCCAATCGGAAGATTTCTTACTAAAGAAGAAGCTCAAAAAAATGAGGCAGAAGGAATCCGGTGTATGGAGGATGCAGGCAGAGGTTACCGCATTGTAGTTCCCTCTCCCATGCCAGTGAGAATCCGGGAACTGGAAACAATAAAGACGTTAATGAACGCAGGACATGTAGTCATAACCTGCGGCGGCGGAGGAATTCCGGTAATAAATGATGATGGAAAGCTTAACGGAGTCAATGCTGTCATTGATAAAGATAATGTGAGCAGTCTGCTGGCATCCCAGATTGATGCGGATTACCTGATTATTTTAACAGCGGTGGAAAAGGTTGCAGTCAATT
Organism: Bacillota bacterium; assembly: GCA_023460575.1. Classification (GTDB taxonomy): domain Bacteria; phylum Bacillota; class Clostridia; order Lachnospirales; family Lachnospiraceae; genus Lacrimispora. Next base: position 3,668 of record JAEWPQ010000081.1, on the reverse strand, counting down.
TTGGAAAAGCTAATCAGGAATGGCTGTCAGAGCTGACTGCAGAAGAAGCCAGAGAATATATTGCCCAGGGGCAGTTTGCAAAAGGCTCCATGCTTCCTAAAATCGAAGCCGCTCTCCGGTTTGCTGAATCCGGCGAAGGCAGAAAAACGTTAATCACACTGCTTGATAAAGCCGCCGACGGTATTGCCGGAAAGACAGGAACTGTTATTCATGCTTAGTAAGAACGAGGAAATTTGAAAATGAATATACCAGTAAATTTATTTACGTGGGCAATGGCTTTTCTGCCAATCATTGCGCTGATACTCCTGATGATTAAATTCCGGTGGGGTGCGACGGAAGCTGCAGCAGTGGGGCTTATTATCACAGTCATTACAGGAGTATTTCTTTTTAAGGCAGGTGTCACTGTGATTGCAGCGGAAAGCGCAAAGGGTATATGGAATGCACTCATTATTCTCATTATTGTCTGGACAGCAATCCTTTTGTATCAGGTGGGAGAGGAAGCAAAAGCCTTTCTGGTCATCCGGGATGGAATGAGAAAGCTATTGCCAAACGAGCTGCTTTTGGTTTTTGCCATGGGCTGGGTGATTGAAAGCTTTCTTCAGGGAATTACAGGATTTGGTGTTCCGGTTGCAGTCGGAGCCCCGCTTTTAATCGGGATCGGCGTTCAGCCGATCTGGGCAGTCATTATTCCTCTGCTTGGACAGGCCTGGGGAAATACCTTCGGAACTTTGGGAGTTGCGTGGGATTCCCTGGCTATGAGCGTAAATCTGGAAGCAGGAAGCAGGGAATACTTATTAACTGCATTCTGGACCGCTGTTTTTATCTGGTTCTGGAACATTGTGGGAGGGATTGTGGTCTGCTGGTTTTACGGAAAGGGCAGGGCTGTTAAGAAAGGTCTGGCTGCAGTGGTGTTAATATCCCTGATTCAGGGAGGCGGGCAGCTTCTGCTTACTCAGGTTAACACAACTATTTCCTGTTTTGTCCCTTCCTGCATATCCTTAATTGTTATACTTCTCCTGGGAAGGACACGAATGTATCGAGAGGAATGGAGTTTGAAAGAGAGTCCCATTATGAACCGGGAATTTATAAAACAGGAGGGGGAAGAACTGCCAAAAGGTATGACGCTTGTGCAGGCGTTTGTCCCGTATTTTCTTCTGTCAGCAATTACTCTGATTGTTCTTACAATAAAACCGGTACACGAATTTTTAGGACAGTTTCAGTTCGGTTTTGCATTCCAGGAGACCGTAACCGGATATGGGCATGTGAACAAAGCCAGCAGCAGCTTTTCTCCATTGGCTCCATTTACCCATGCAAGCTTTTTCCTGCTGGTATCTTCCCTTGCCGGACTGATTTATTACAAGAAGAACGGCTGGATCAAAGCAGGGGGAACGAAACGTGTATTTGTTAAATCTGTATCTATGACCATGCCTTCGGGCATTGCAGTGATTGGTCTGGTCATTATGTCTAAAATTATGGATGGAACGGGACAGACTGCGGTACTGGCAGATGGAATTGCAAATGTGCTGGGGAAAGCATATATCGCTCTGGTGCCTTTTGTAGGGCTTTTAGGCACATTTATGACTGGAAGCAACATGAGTTCCAATATTTTGTTCGGCGGATTTCAGATGACCACAGCAAATTTGCTGCATGTGAATCCGTCAGCAGTTCTGGGCGCACAGTCAGCCGGCGGTTCCATCGGAAGTGCGGTCAGTCCAAGCAAAATCATACTGGGGACCACAACAGCCAATATTCTTGGAAGTGAAGGGGAAGTGTTAAAAAGAATTCTCATGGTTACAGTCCCTGTGACAATTGCAATTGGAGTGTTTCTGTTCTTTATGCTGGCAATATGAGAAATACATAGAAAGTGAAAGTAAATGTGAGATGAAAAAGAATGATTTTTTTCGTACAAAAGAAGGGGGATTAACCATTGCCTTTCTTGCAATTATGGTTGCATTTGTTACAATAATAGTTGGATTGAATTATGCCAATAAAATATTATGCCTTACCGGTTTAGTAATTATTATTGCTGCAATGCTTTATTCACCTTGTAAAAAGTATATTTACGATTGCCGGAAATACGATAAATCAGAATAAGCGAGGGAAAATAAATGGCTGTTGCAGAAAAAACAGGCAGAATTGCCAAAGATTTGGAATGTTTAAAAAAGTTTACTGCGACTCCGGGAGAAGGATGCACCCGTCTTCCTTTTACAAAAGAGTCCAGAGATGCAGTAAATTATCTTAAAACAGTAATGGAGGAAGCCGGACTCCTGGTACATGAAGATGCAGCGGGGAATGTATTTGGAATTCTTCAGGGGGAAGATCCGAAGCTTCCATGTGTCATGATGGGATCTCATTACGATTCTGTAGTAAACGGCGGAGATTTTGACGGTATTGCAGGAATTGTATGTGCAATCGAAGTTGCACGGGAATTAAAGTGCAAAAACCTGGTGCCAAAAAGAAACTTTGTAGTTGTCGGATTCTGTGATGAAGAGGGGATGCGGTTTGGAACCGGTTATTTCGGTTCCGGAGCAATGTTGGGAAACAGAAATGCAGAGTATTGCCGGAAATATAAAGATACCAACGGCATATCCATCTATGACGCAATGAAAGAATATGGTCTTGACCCTGAAAGAGTCGAGGAAGCCAGATGGACGGAAGGTTCCATCGGATATTTTCTGGAAACTCACATTGAACAGGGGCCTGTTCTTGACTCAGAAGGAATTGAACTGGGCCTTGTAGACTGCATCGTGGGAATTCAAAGATATATGGTCACTGTACACGGAAGATCAGACCATGCCGGAACAACTCCCATGGACATGAGAAAGGATGCGGTGGATGCCGCTTCCAAGGTGATCTCAAAGATTGCAGACTGGGCAAGAGAAAAAGCCGATGGAACCGTTGCGACGGTGGGTTATATTAATACGGTACCAGGAGGAATGAATATCGTAGCGGAAGAATGCCAGTTTACCGTTGATATCCGGTCCAGAAACAACGAACACATCAATGACATTGCGAAAAGAATCCGTGCCGCTTTAGATCGGGAAGTGAAAGCGATCGGAGGCAGTTATGAAATGGACAATAAACTTACCATTACTTCTGTGAACTTATCCCAGGAGATGCTGAAGACAATGGAAGAAAGCTGCAGAAAACATGGCTTCAGCTATGAGTATCTTCCAAGCGGAGCAGGACATGACGCACTGGAAATCGGACAGGTAATACCAACCGTAATGCTTTTTGTACCAAGCAAGGATGGAAGAAGCCATTGTCCGGTAGAATTTACGAAATTCAGCGATTTCGCCAAAGCTTCTATTATAATGGAAGAACTTGCAATAAAACTGCTTGTATAAATGAGCCGGGGGGCAATGAGACGTTTATATACAGCAGGGAATCAGCCGGGCAGGAAAGCCCGGCCTTTCTTGCATGGACTACCAGTTACTGCTGCATTATGTTATACTGATAAAGGAGAAAAATAATAAGAAGGGGCTGTGCAAAGAAGGAAATGAAATTTACAGTAGAAGAATTTCTCAAAACGGAGAACTTGGGAAAAATGACTCTGATTTGCGGAGAGAGTGGCTTGAGGAAAGAAATTAAGGGCGCAACAATCATTGAGGCACCGGATATTGTTAAATTTATTAATGGAGGGGAACTGCTGCTGACCGGTTTATATG
>JAEWPQ010000080.1 GCA_023460575.1 Bacillota bacterium | reverse complement strand
GATGTTTTCTGGGTGGCTGACCAGACCATGCTGGCAGCTTCCAAGGATCTGTTTATGGAATATGTATCCTCAGAAAATGATAACATGATCAATGCCTTTAAAAATACAACCGGTTACTTTACTCCTGCATTTGCAGATCCAACGGTTATGATCGTAAATAAAGATCTAAAAGGCGATAAGAAAATAGAAGGATTCGAAGATTTACTCAATCCGGAATTAAAAGGAAAGATAGCCTTTGGCGATCCGGTTAACTCCAGTTCTGCATTCCAGTCTTTACTGGCTATGCTTTACGGCATGGGCAAAGACGGCGATCCGCTGTCAGATGAAGCCTGGACCTATGTGGACAAATTCATTGCAAACTTAGACGGAAAAATGTGCAACAGCTCCAGTCAGGTATACAAAGGTGTGGCTGAAGGAGAATATGTGGTTGGTCTGACCTGGGAAGATCCCGCTGCCAATTATGTCAAGGAAGGCGCTGCAGTGGAAGTTGTATTCCCCGTAGAAGGAGCGATTTTCCCTGGTGAATCCGTGCAGATCCTAAAAGATTGCAAGCATCCGGAAAATGCAAAGAGGTTTGTTGATTACATGCTGTCCGAAAAGATCCAGAATACAGTCGGCTCCACCCTCACGGTAAGGCCGTTAAGAAAGGATGCTACTTTAGCTGACTATCTGACACCCCAAAGTGAAATCAAATTATTTGATAACTATGAAGAAGGATGGGTTGCTGAACATAAATTAGAGATTACCAACCGGTTCAGCGAGCATTTGGAAACATCCATGGATTAATCAGCAGCATTGATAAACAAAAGGACTGCCTGAGACTCAGTCAGGGGCAGTTTTTTTGTACCAAAAATTTGGAATATGTAAGGAGTAATATACTATGGGAGTAGGAATCAGTGTAGAAAATGCGGTAAAACGATTTGGAAAAGATACTATTATCAATGGCCTGTCACTGGATATCAAGCCAGGAGAATTCTTCACACTGCTGGGTCCATCGGGCTGTGGAAAGACCACCCTGCTGCGAATGATCATCGGATTTAACAGCATAGAGGGCGGGGAAATCAAGGTGGATGAAAAGGTTATTAACAATATCCCTACCAACAAACGAAACATGGGTATGGTTTTCCAGAACTATGCCATTTTTCCACACATGTCAGTAAAGGATAATGTTGCCTTTGGATTGAAAAACAGAAAGATACCGGCAGCTCAAATGGAGACACAGGTAGATGAGATACTAAAAATTGTCAAAATCGATCATTTAAAAAACCGTATGCCGGCAAAGCTGTCAGGCGGTCAGCAGCAGAGGGTTGCATTGGCAAGAGCTATTGTAATCCACCCGGAAGTCCTTCTCATGGATGAGCCGCTGTCAAATTTAGATGCAAAGCTTCGGGTGGAAATGAGAAATGCCATTAAACGGATTCAGCAGCAGATTGGTATCACTACTGTTTATGTTACTCATGACCAGGAAGAGGCTCTAGCTGTATCAGACCGGATTGCTGTCATGAACGGCGGGGTTATTCAGCAAATTGATACGCCTAAAAATATTTATCAGCGTCCTGCAAATCTATTTGTATCCACCTTTATCGGTTTATCCAATATACTTCCTGGCAGCATATTGGTAAAAGACGGCCAGACTTCTATTCAGATTCAGGATTATACCGTTCCGATTGATTCCTTAAGCAAGGAGACAACCAACGGGCAGAGTATAAAAGTGTCCATACGCCCCGAAGAATTCACCATCAACCAGGCCGATGGAGCGGGCATATTGGGAACAGTAAAAAGCAGTGTATTTCTTGGCATTACCACTCATTATTTTGTTGTTCTGCCAAATGGACAGGAACTTGAGGTCATACAAAATTCCGATATCTGGGATATTATCCCGGATGGTACTGATATTCGTCTTGCCGTGCAGCCTCATAAGGTCAATGTTTACACGGAAGACGGAAATAAAAATCTTGTGCTCAGGAGGGATCAGGTATGAGATATGCCGGTGAAAAAAAATTAAATATCTGGATCATTATGGCACTGGGGCTTCTCGGACTTTTTATGATTTTCGTGGTTTATCCCTTAATTCTGATTTTATACAAGAGTGTGCTCTCCGAAGACGGGTCCTTCAGCCTTGCATATTTTGTTAAATTCTTTGCAAGAAAATACTATTGGAGCACCCTGGTGAACAGTTTTAAAGTAACCATTGTCTCCACGTTACTGGCGGCTGTTCTGGGCCTTATCATGGCTTATGTTCTGAGAAGTGTGCGGATTAAAGGAAGTAAATACTTAAATATCCTGATTGTAATGTCCTATCTTTCTCCTCCTTTTATCGGCGCTTATGCCTGGATCCAGCTGCTTGGACGCAATGGTTTTATCACCAGAATTTTAAACAGTCTGTTCCACGTAAAGCTGAACGGAATCTATGGATTTGCCGGAATCGTTCTGGTCTTTTCCTTACAGTCTTTCCCCCTGGTATATATGTATATCTCAGGAGCTTTAAAAAATTTGGATAATTCCTTAAACGAAGCCGCCGAAAGCCTGGGCTGCAGTGCCATGCAGAGAATCATACAAGTAATCGTTCCGCTTGTCATGCCCACCCTTCTGGCAAGCTCCCTGCTGGTATTTATGAGAGTATTCTCTGACTTTGGTACTCCAATGCTGATTGGAGAAGGTTATAAGACATTCCCGGTTTTAATGTACAGCCAGTTTATGGGAGAGGTCAGTACTGATGACCATTTTGCCGCTGCACTCTGTGTGATAATCATTGCCATCACACTGTTGCTTTTCTTTTTCCAGCGCTATCTGGGCAATCGTTATACTTATTCCATGACAGCGTTAAAGCCTATGGAAGCAGAGCATTGCACTGGTCCTAAAAATGTATTATCCCATTTGTTTGTGTACCTGGTTGTCCTTATCTCCATCCTTCCTCAGTTTACGGTTATTTTCACATCCTTCCTGGCTACAGGAGGCGGAAGTGTGTACACCGGCGGTTTTTCTCTTGATAATTACCGGAATACCCTATTTTCAAAGAATAATAACGGTGCCATTTTTAATACGTATTTATTTGGTCTGTGCGCCATAGCTATTGTTGTGGTGCTGGGTGTATTAATTTCCTACCTGACTGTACGTAAAAAATCATTTTTAACAAATATTCTTGATACGGTAACCATGTTCCCCTACATAATACCTGGCTCTGTGCTTGGAATCTCTTTCCTATATGCATTTAATACGAAGCCCTTTCTCCTTAGCGGTACTGCCCTTATACTTGTTATCTCCCTGTCCATCAGACGTATGCCCTACACCATTCGTTCCAGTACTGCGATCATCGGACAGATCAGCCCCAGCGTGGAGGAAGCTGCAGTTAGTCTGGGCTGTTCAGAGACAAAAGCATTTACAAAGATCACAGTTCCCATGATGATGTCCGGTGTACTGTCCGGAGCAATCATGAGCTGGATTACCTTAATCAGTGAACTGAGTTCTTCTGTGATTCTATACACCAGCAAAACCCAGACACTGACAGTGGCCATATACGCGGAAGTCATCAGAAGCAATTTTGGCAATGCTGCTGCTTACTCTACCATTTTAACACTGACCAGTATTCTGTCTCTGCTCTTATTCTTTAAATTAAGCGGGAGAAATGATATCAGCATCTAAGATAAGCATGAGTATTGAAAAGTTTTTTATGACAGGTTCTCATCAGCTCATAAAGCTGCAGGTTTTATGGGCTGCACTGCAGACTTATGGTATAATGGAAACAAGCATTTGTTTTTCCTTACATCACTACCATTGGAGGCCCTCCTTATGAAGAGTAACCAATACAGGGATTATATTAAAAAATCCTTTATCAAGTACGCTCTTTCTATTATTTTCCTGTTGTTTGTGCTTGTGCTTTTATTTCTATTGATTAATGTCCGGTGGCTGATCTCCGGATTTAACAAGAAAAATCATACTCAGTTATCCGGCATACTGGACCAGCAATTCCTGCTCTATGAACAGGGCTTGAACGGGCTTACCCAAAATCCGTATCTGCTAACCGCTCTGGACAGCACAGACTCTGCTGTCATCACTGCAAATAACCGGCTTTTATATGACTTTTCCAATGCCCAGACGATTCGTTCGTCCTTTGTACTCCTGGACCAGAGCGGACGCATCACCAGCAGCAATCTCTTTGCCGGCAATCAGGATATTTTTCTTGACAGTGATATCCTTCGGCGCATGAAAAGCCAGATGCAGGAACAACCAGAAGAGATCTTTGCTTTGCCCAGCCGGTTAAACTATGCCCATGGGCAGAGCGGAGACATCATACTTGGTAAAGCTGTGGTAAAAGAAGGCGTGCTGTCGGGCTACCTTTTTTTTGATCTGCTGGATTCTAATCTCTATGAGATTATCCGTAACTATCCTCTGGACGATGTGATCATCACAGACCGGTATGATAACCTCATTTTTTCTATCAGCCGCCAGCAGACCGATCCCATGGACAAATATCCTTCTGGAAAATACCGAATGGACTGGCAGGAAGGAAATGTGGTAAAAGTCAATGGAAAGCATTATCACATTCTAAAAAGCACACTTCCCGGAAGCTCTCTGATCCTTTATTCACTGGTTTCCACTGAATACCAGACGAAGCTTTTGTATTACGGCTTTGTTTTCATGCTTATCGTAGGAATTCTTCTGATAATTATTTCGCTGCCCGTGACAGAACATATTACAGCCAAAAACCTACAGGCCATCCATGAACTCCAGGAATCCATTGAGCAGATGGGAAAAGGCAACATGGATTATCAGCTCCGCTCTCAGATCTTTGACGAATTTCAGAAGCTGGATGATGCCTATAGGCACATGGTCCTGCAGAGAGAAGAGCTGCTGACTTATAACAGTGAATTATCGGAACGCAAACGGATCATGGAGATTAAACAATTAGAAGAACAATTTAATCCTCATTTTATTTTTAATGTTATGGAAACTCTCCGGTATGAAATTATGATCGATGCTGCTAAGGCCTCTGATATGGTTCAGTCCTTTGCCAGCCTCATGCGCTACAGCATTCACTATGGCAGCACCATTGTCTCACTCAGGACTGATATCGAATATATCAATGATTATCTCTTGCTGCAGAAAATGCGCTATAACCGTCGTTTAAACTATCATATTGACATTCCTGAGGAGCTGTTGGAATACCGGATTCCCAAGCTGCTGCTCCAGCCGGTTGTAGAGAATTCCCTTGTCCATGGCATGAAAAATACCCACTCCATATCCATTACAATTACCGGACGCTTACATGGCAATCTGCTGGAGCTTTGTGTGGAGGACGATGGAAGCGGCATTGATGGGGAACGCCTGGCCGGTCTGCGGGCCGGTCTGGAGTCTGAGGACGAATATAAGGATCATATTGGTCTTTATAATTCCCATCGTGTTGTCAGGCTGTTATATGGCTCTGGATATGGGCTGACAATCCAAAGCCAGCCAGGTTCCGGCACTCGGGTCACTGTAACCTTGCCGGCAGATATGGAGGATTATTATGTATAAGGTCTTACTTGTAGAAGACGAGGACATCATCAGAAAAGGCCTGATGTTTATGGTAAATTGGCAGGAGCTTAACTGCGTGGTCGTTGGAGAGGCCATAGACGGAGTGGATGGCATTCATAAGATCAATGACAATGAACCCGACATTGTCATTGTTGATATTAACATGCCCATAATGAACGGCCTCCAAATGCTGGAAGAAAGCATGAAAGAACATAGCTATGAAGCCATAATCGTGTCCGGATACGGGGAATTTGAATTTG
>JAEWPQ010000079.1 GCA_023460575.1 Bacillota bacterium | reverse complement strand
TGAGATACCAGTACAGTCTTACCATTAGCACGCTCACTCATGGCCTCTTTCACTGCTTCATTCATGACCCCATCGCTCACTCCCTTTTCAATCAGGAATGCAATCCTCTCCTCACTTCCAGGTACAGCAAATCCCTCTTCCATGAGAATGGTGATAATCCGCTCAAAGCCAATGGAAAAGCCGCATGCAGGCGTATCTATTCCGGTAAACTTGCCGATCATCTTATCGTAACGGCCGCCTCCGCCGACGGAACCGGGGAAACCGTCTACCAGGATCTCAAAGATGGTTCCAGTATAGTAGGACATACCGCGAACCAGGGTGGGGTCGAATTCGATCTTAAACTGGCTGGTGGTAATCTCGCTTACACTGTCAATGATAGCCGCAAGATTCTCTGCCTGCTCCGGATCCATGGCATCTTTTAATACTTCCTTTAAGCTTCTTACGCCTGACGCATCTCTGGTCACCGTCTCAAACAGAGCTAAATATTTTTTAATATTTTCTTCCGGATAACCAGCTTCTTTTAGCTCTCCTGCCACACCTTCCATGCCGATCTTGTCCATCTTATCCAGAATAATAAAGACCTGATCGTATGACTCCTCGGAAAATCCGCAGTGTGCTGCCATTCCCTTTAAAATGTTCCGGTCGTTGATTCTCACGGTATATCCCTTAAATCCTACCTTGCCAAGCAGGGTGGTCGTCGCAAGAATCAGTTCAATCTCCGCCAGTCTGGTGGGATCTCCCAGGATATCAATGTCGCACTGGACGAACTGTCTGAAACGTCCTCTCTGGGGGCGGTCTGCTCTCCAGACGCTTCCCATCTGAAGGGATTTAAATGGGGACGGAAGAACCGCCGCATTGTTGGAATAATATCTGGAAAGGGGAACGGTAAGATCATAGCGAAGTCCGCTGTCTACCAGATCATTCTCCATCTGCGCTGTTTCCAGATTCAGCTTTTCTCCCCGCTTCATAATCTTGAAAATCAGCTTTTCATTGTCACCGCCCTGCTTGCTGCTCAGGTTCTCGATGTGTTCCACGCAGGGAGTTTCAATTGAATTAAATCCAAATCCGCCGTATGTCTCCCGAATCTGGTTCATTACATATTCCCGCACCTGCATTTCAGCAGGAAGTATGTCCTTCATTCCGGTAACCGGTTTCTTTTTTAATGACATTTTTTTCACTCCGTTTATTATATTTTCTGTCTTTCATGGAAATCGCAAATCATGCTTTCTATTTTAAATTACATTTCTGATTTTGCAAGCATTTTTTCTTTTCTTTCTATCATTTCATCAATTCGGGCGATGTACTGTTCCACATCCTTGACATTTTCCACCCTCTCTAACCGATTCTCCGAAGGAAATACCACTTTCGTAGTAGTTCCCGCTCCGCAGGCTGCTATGGTCTGCTTTTCCTCCATAATCAGAATGTTGTAGATACAGGCTTTTCCGGGAACTGAGTATCCCACATTCTCAAAGTTACCGGCCATGTTTTTCTGGCGGTAGAGATAATAGGGCTCCTGCCCCATGCTTCGGGCATAGGAAGCTGTTAAATCAATCATTTCCTGAGTTCCCGTGATTTTTAAATCGCCGTACTGTTCCTTATACATATTAAGACGGGCTGCCCGCTTAATCGCCAGAGTGTGAACTGTGATGCCGTCAGGTCCCAGAGACTTGATTTCCTCCATGGTCCTTCTCACATCTTCTAAATCTTCTCCAGGCAGTCCGATTATTAAATCCATATTAATATTATCAAATCCCAGTGACCTTGCTAACTGGAACCGGTCCTTTACCATCTCTACCGTGTGGCGGCGGCCGATTATCTTCAGTGTCTCTTCTTTCATTGTCTGGGGATTAATGGAAATACGGGTCACACCATATTTCTTTAATACCTTTAGCTTCTCTTCTGTAATGCTGTCCGGTCTTCCCGCTTCCACAGTAAATTCCTTTACATTTGTAAAATCAAAGGTTTCCTTCAGCTTTCCCATCAGCTTTTCCAGATGCTCAGCACTGAGTGATGTAGGTGTTCCGCCTCCCACATACACAGTGTCCAGGATTTTTCCAGCCATTCGCCTGGCTGTAAACTCCATCTCTTTCCACAAGGCTGCCAGATAATCATCCATTCGTTTTTCCCACTGACTGATAGGAAATGATGTGAAAGAACAATACAGACAGGTGGTGGGGCAGAACGGAATTCCGACATAAAGGCTGTATCCATTTTCATAGTCAATGGAAGACAGCAGATTTAACTCTCTTTTTGCAATCTCCAGGCTTAAATCCACTTTCTGATCACTGGTTAAATACGTCTCCTTCATATATGCGGAAACTTCCTCTTCTTTGCTGCCGGAAAGAAGCTTCGTCATGGCTATTTTAACCGGGCGGATTCCGGTAAGGGTTCCCCATGGAAGTTTTCTGCCAGTCAGTTCTCCTGCCATACCATAAAGCATCCGCTTGATCCTGTTTTTCGTTTCAAAGCGGTCCGAAAAGTCCACTTCAGTTGTAGAAGTTTTCGTTATTCCAAGTTCCTTATCCTCAAGACTCAGCCGGAAGAAATCCTCTCCGGTCACTCCACGTACAAGAAGCCGGAACTCTTCATCCGGATTCTCCTCGTGAAGGAACCGCTCTCCCGGATAAAATGCCATAAGCAGTTCCCTGATGTCCTGTTCAAAGGATTGATCATCTAATAATAATCCTATCATTTTTATTCCCTATCCTCTGTATGATGCCACCGGATTATACGATTTTTCATGACCGATGGTAGTTACGCTTCCGTGTCCCGGATAAACCATGGTGTCACCAGGGAGGGGAAACAGCTTTTGCCGAATGGAGTTTATGATCTTAAACTGGTCTCCTGTAGGCAGATCTGTACGTCCAAGGGATTCCAGAAAAAGTGTATCTCCGCTGATTAAAACATCTTCCTCTTTCATATAGTAGCAGACGCACCCTTCCGTATGACCTGGAGTGGCAATGACATGAGCCAGGATCCCTGCGGCTTCTAAAGTTTCCCCATCATTCACATACCGGTCTGCATTAAGGGAGCACGGTCTGCCGATGTTGGCGGAAAGATTCACAGACGGATCTGTAAGCAGATCTTTTTCCTTTTCTCCAGCATAGACAACTACCTCCGGAAACGCCCGTTTGATTTCCTCAACCCCCATAATATGATCAAAATGACCATGAGTTAATAAAATAACTTCCGGGCTAACAGAAAACTTCCTGCACTGTTCCAGGATATTTGCCCCCTCATCGCCGGGGTCCACAATAATTGCCTTATTGAAATGTTCCCGGAAAATAATATAACAATTGGTCCCAATCTGCCCTACCGGGTATGTTTTAATTCTGAAATCACTCATATTCTTATCTCCTGTTTCAATCGTTTACTTTGATCTTTCAGTTAAATGGTAAATACCGGAATATCCGTCCCATACAAAAGCTTTGCCTGATAATAATCTGCATACTCCATAAAAAGAATATTGTCTTCACTTCTTGTGGTAACAAAATAATCGGCTGCTGCAAATAAACATCTTACATCATCTTCCTTTGTTCCCAATTTCACCATAATCTCTTTGCCGCATTCATTAAGGTTCTCCGCTACTCCAGAAACCTCCCGGTATCCTTCTTCACCCGCAGATGTACTGATATAAATAAAAAGCCTGGTATAGTCAGGGGCTGATGCAGCAAATTCCGTTAAAATTCTCTTCCAGAGGGAAAATGGCTTAAAAACATCTGCAATAAGAAGAATCGTCTTCCTGTCAGTTGGGGGAATCACCGGTTCTATCTGATCCCAGTCTTCTCTCCGGTCGAATTTTTCAATAAAAGCTTCCACAGGCAGCAGAAACTCCTTCTGATTTTCAACCAGCTTTTCCTCCGGCCAGTTCCACCAGCCGATCCGGTTTAAAGCTTTTCTCTGTTCCTCATCAAACCGGTAACCGATGATCTTAGCCGGATTGCCTGCTGCCATGGCATAGGGAGGCACTGATTTAGTCACCACGCTCTCCGCTCCGATCACAGCCCCGTTATGGATGGAAACACCGCTCATAATCGTTGCTCCATTGCCGATCCACACATCATTTCCGATCAGCACGGAGCCTCTTCTTCTGGTCCTTTCAGGAACCGGCATCGTCATAAAAGACGGGCTTCCCTGAAAAACGGATTTGTAATTATGATTTAAATTAACAAGAAATGTAATTTTATCAGCCAGGGCGCAGTACTTCCCGATCTGTATACAGTGAACACCCTCCGCAACGTTAAAGTTTAATCCTGACTGTATTTCCGCTCCCACGATATAGCTGTCTTTATCGATCTGCATAAAGGGAAAACGTTCCTCGAAGCCTGCAACAGGCATGGTAAGTCTGGTTAAGCTTTTCACTGTCTGTGGAAGATATTTTACAGGATATACCACGTTTTGCAACACCTTTCCGATTAAAAAGAGAAAAACTGCGTTATCCCGCAGTCCTCTCAATGTCAATTACACCTTCGATTTGTCTCAGTTTATCAACCAGTTTTCCAAGTTCTTCCACTCCATGAGTCTCAAAGGTCATGGTAATGGTAGCTTTCCCCTGTTTGTTGGTTCTGGAATTCATGGAAGTGATATCAATCTGCCTCTCAGTAAATACCTTGGAAATGTCAACAAACATACCGATCCTGTTATTGGCAAAAATTTTGATTTCCGTAGAATAACGTTCTTTTGTGCTGTCCCCTTCCGACTCCTGCCACTCTGCATCGATTAAGCGGTTTCTCTCATCTTCCGGTAGATTTAAAACATTGACACAGTCTGTTCTGTGAATGGAAATGCCTCTTCCTCTTGTTACAAATCCCACAATCTCGTCACCCGGTACCGGAGAACAGCATTTGGAGAAACGAACTGCGAGATCGTGAATTCCCTTTACAACGATTCCGCTGCCGGAGCGTCTTTTAATGGGCAGTCTGCTGCCCATATCCTCAATGTCATTTAATATGGTGGTGTCGGTTACATCCTTCTTTAATTTCTTATCCTTTTCATCCACCATCTTATTAATGACCTGGCCTTCTTTTAAACCGCCGTGGCCTATGGAAGCAAGTACAGAATCCCAGTCGCGGAAGGCATAGCGTTTCATAACCTTTCCCTGATATTCCGGCTTGTTGATTTCAGAATAATTAATTCCTTTGGCTTTACAGTAGCGGTCCACCATCTCCTTGCCCCGGAGAATATTGTCTTCTTTCAGCTCTGTCTTAAACCATTGGTTGATTTTATTTTTTGCCTGGGTGCTTTTGACCACATTCAGCCAGTCGCGGCTGGGTCCTTTGCTGTTCTGTGAGGTGATGATCTCCACCTGGTCGCCGTTTTCAATCACATACTCAATGTTCACCAGCTTGCCATTAACTCTGGCACCCACCATCTTGTTTCCAACTGCACTGTGTATGGAGTATGCAAAATCAATGGGAGTGGAACCGCTTGGAAGATTCTTCACGTCCCCTGAGGGAGTAAAACAGTAAACACTGTCAGAGAACAAATCCAGGTCACCCTTAACCATGTTTAAGAATTCCTTGTTGTCGGACATGTCCTTCTGCCATTCTAAAATCTGGCGGAGCCAGCTTAACTTCTCCTGCTCTTTGCCGGCCGCAACCTGACCGCTTCCGCTCTCCTTATACTTCCAGTGTGCCGCAATTCCGTATTCTGCAGTACGGTGCATCTCATACGTACGGATCTGAATCTCAAAAGGCTGGCCATTGTTGCCGATCAGTGTCGTATGAAGAGACTGATACATGTTGGGCTTTGGCATGGCGATATAATCCTTGAAACGCCCCGGAATGGGCTTATACAGTTCATGTATCACACCAAGAGCAGCGTAACAGTCCTTTACATTGTCAACAATAATGCGCACTGCAAACAAGTCATAGATCTGATCCAGTGTCTTGTTCTGGTTGACCATTTTTTTATAGATGCTGAAGAAATGTTTGACACGTCCGTCCACTCTTGCTTCTATTCCAGCTTCCTTTAAATGATCTTCCACTTCATCAACAATGCTCTTTACAAAGTATTCCCTGGCATCTTTTTTTAGTGATATTTTTTCAGCCAGCTCATAATAGGTGTCCGGCTCTAAGTATTTTAATGACAAATCGTCAAGCTCGATCTTGATTTTGGAAATACCAAGGCGGTGGGCGATGGGAGCATAAATCTCCATGGTCTCCTTGGCCTTTTCCTTTTGCTTTTCAGGTCTCATGTACTGAAGCGTCCGCATATTGTGAAGACGGTCCGACAGCTTGATGATAATAACACGAATGTCCTTAGCCATGGCTAAGAACATCTTTCTCAAGTTTTCTGCCTGAATCTCCATCTTATCCATAGACCAGGAGATCTGGGTCAGCTTGGTGACTCCGTCAACTAAAAGAGCCACCTCTTCCCCGAATTCCGCCCTCAGTTCATCCAAGGACATTATGGTATCCTCTACCACATCATGGAGGATCCCTGCAGCTATGGTCTCTTTATCCATCTCTAAGTCAGCCAGAATGATGGCAACACAAAGTGGATGAATGATGTAGGGCTCTCCGGATTTGCGTGCCTGGTCCTTATGGGCATCAGCCGCGATATGATAGGCCTTTTCTATCATGGAAATATCATCAGAAGGATGATACCTCTTTATGCTCGCAACCAGTTCTTCATAGAGCGCCTGCGGACTTGTAAAATCAGCGGGCGCCTCCAGATCAATGTCTACATTCTTCATTTCTTTATGCTCTTTATCATATTCAGTCAACTTGTGTTTCTCCATCATTGGATTATCTGCCATATGCCGTCACCTTTTTTGTAACATTCCTGTTTCACCGATTTTTAAACGTAGTTATCATACATTATACGTATTATTGTCGAAAAAAGCAATTATTTTTTCTTTCTCTTCCGCTCCGATAAACGCAGACTCCAGCGCATAGCGGTTCATCTGCCTTAAGTCTGCTTCCGTAAATCCCATATACTTCTTAATCAGCTCCGCCTCTTTTTCCAGAGTGGTATCCGATACCGTCATGTTATCTGTATTATAGGTTACCGGAATCCCCCAGTCGTAAAACGCTTTTAGCGGATGCTTTTCGATAGAGGGAACCGCTTTCGTCTGAAGGTTGCTGATCACACACATCTCTAAGGTAATTTTTTCCTTTTTTAAGAGGTCCATACAGGACTGGGACTGAATTGCCGCACAACCGTGTCCGATTCTCTTTGCTCCATAGGAAACAGCTTTAATTATATTCTCACAGTCCCCGCATTCTCCTGCATGTATGGTAAATGGAATATTCTTCTGCCCAGCTCTTTTAAAGAGAGGTTCAAAATGAGCCATTGGGACAAGGCCTTCCGGTCCTGCAATATCAACGCCCACAACGCCCTTGCCAAGATAGGAAGAAGCCAGCTCAAAGGTCTCCTCATTTTCCTTATCCGATCCGTTTACCATAGCGCACAGCAGAAGTCCGGCTTTCAGAGTGGTGCCTTCCATCCCCTTGTTCATTCCTTTTATTACGGCTTCCAGAATTCTTTCTTTTGAAAGTCCTTTTCTCATATGAAGCTGAGGTGCAAAACGGATTTCACTGTAAATAAGTCCCTGGTCTGCAAGCCGTCTGGTTAAGTCCTCACATGCCAGTGTAAGAGCTTCTTCTGTCTGGAGAAGCTGCCCTGGTAAATCAAAACATTTCAGATAATCCACGAGGCTTTCACAGTTTTCCCCCACTGATACACTGTCCTTTATATCCTGTCCTTCAAAATCATATCCGATCTGCGCTGCTAAAAGCCTTACCACATCAATCGATAAGGACCCGTCAAGGTGCAGATGGAGGTCAGTTTCCGGTCGCTTCATAATTGATCCCTCCTTCATTCAATGGAAACATTCTAACATATAATAAGGAAAGCAACAATTATTTATTTCGTCATTGTGTAAAAGGTTTCCTTATTTCAGGAACTCCACATAACCAAGATTGCCATTTATACGAATCCGGTCTCCATCTTTTATGAGTTTTGTTGCGTCAGTTACACCTACCACCGCAGGCAGGCCGTATTCCCTTGTAATGACCGCTCCGTGGGTTGCCATTCCTCCTACTTCTGTAACAAGTCCGCTTACAGAAATAAAAGCAGGAGTCCAGCTTGGGTCGGTGAATTTTGTTACCAGAATATCACCTTTTTCTATTTTTCCAGCTTCCCTTATGTCCAGAATAACTCTGGCCCTGCCCTCTGCTGCACCCCCTGATACGGCAAGCCCTGGCAGTGCACCTTCAGGAACCCTTCGTTTGTATTCTCCTTCTACCACTTCTCCGTCAGAAAAAATGAGGCGTGGAGGAGTCAGAGACGCATACTTTTCATAATCTGCACGCATTGCATCAATTTTTTTATAGTCAGGTTCCTGGTCCCCGGCAAATAATCCCGCAAGCTCCGAAAGGTTTAAATAAAAAATATCATCCACTCTTCTTAGCCTGCCTTGTTCCACAAGCTTTTCAGATTCCCGGAGAATCGCCTGTTTGTATTCCCAATAGCGTTTCATCCAGTAATATTTGGGAGATTCACGCAGGCCTAAGAAATTCCGGTAAAAGGAAAGCTGTTTCGCAAGCTTTGCTGCCTTTCTTATTCCCCATTTCTTTTTGGCAGCCAGAACCATGGCTTTTACCGCTTCCCCGCTTTCTCTCTTCCCCTGAAGAAGTCTTTGCTCTGCATGGTCCCCCGGAAGCCTTACATCAGCCAATATGGCAGGTAGGATTTTGCCTGGTGCTTCGGCAAAACGTGGCTTTGCAATATCGATTTCTCCAGGGCAGCGCATACCATACCGGGAGAAAAATTCTTCAAAGGCTTTTGCTGCTTTCACCCCACCCTGCTGATTTTTCAATTCATCTATGAAAAACCCGTCCCCGGCTGTTTCAAGATAATTTAAAACTTCCGGATAATCTCTGGCTGCATCTGCAATACGACTGACGAAATACCCCATTTCCGAGGTGATGTTCCCCTTTATGGATTTCGACACATCAACGCTTATATTGTCCCTCCCAAGAAGGAGTTTTCCCGCTTTATCAATCGGCTTTGTGAGAAAGAAAGCCACCATAAGAGGCCCAAAGCCTTCCGGGTCAAACAGGCTTTTCATGAGATTTTCCGTGTCGTTTGTAATATAATCGATCACTGCCCTGCCTGTCAGAAGTTCAAGATCCTTTTTTGTTTTCCGGATTAACGATTCCATGCGCCGGTTATAGCTGTCAATAATGGCGGGATCGTTTTTCCGGTAGATTCTGAATCCGGCAGTAATACACCTGGCCACATCTTTTGGTATTGCAAAGTCGCTTTTCCGACCTTTGGGAATGGATTTAATATAATCCTTTCTTTCCAGAACCTGATTAAATGCACTGGTCATAAGCTCATCGGAATTGGAAAGCTTTTGCCGCACCAGGGCCCTGCCAACCGGACTGTTCAGATTGTGGGTAATCTCCATATAGGGCCGTCCACCCACTTCCGTGATCTTTACTGTTTTTGACATCAATTTCCAAAAAGACATACCGAGGGGCAGCATGGTGTCGGTCATCATCTGTAAGTGGCCGACAGAGATAAAACAGCGTTTGAAACCATCAGTAGATGGGGGACATGGATAAAGAGTGGTGATTGCCCGGGACTGAACAATGTAGAAATTCTCCCCGTCAAAGCACCATTCAATATCCTGGGGACTGCCAAATTCCGTTTCAATTTTTTTCCCTATGTCAGAAAGGGCGGTTACCAATACTTTCGTAAGACATGGCTCTCCACCGCTTCTTTTCTTTACAATTCCACCCTTGACCGTCCATGTGACCGGAGTCTTTCTACCGGACACCAGCTCTTCCCCAAGCCCTTCAACCGCTTCTATGGCTGTTGTAAATCGGTCTGAGGTTATGGGATCGGCGGTGAACATGACCCCTGCAGCCTTTGCTTTTACCATTCTTTGTACGACTACGGCCATTTGGACTTCGCTTTCGTCAAACCCGTTTTTTGCCCGGTAGGAAACTGCCCGCTGGTTATACAGGGAGGCAAAGCAGTTGACGACTGCTTTTGTTACTGCTTCAATACCGGAAACGTTTAAAAAAGTGTCCTGCTGGCCTGCAAAAGAAGCATCCGGCAGATCCTCGGCTGTAGCAGAGGAGCGGACTGCTACAGAATTGTTATCCCCTAGTCCGTCATAGGCGGTTTTGATTATTTTTACTGCTTCATCGGGTAACGTCAGTCCGGCAACGGCAGATTTTATATCACCATGGGCATGGAGGACGACGGCAGGCTTTATATAGTTCCTATAAAATTCTGTTGTAATAATAAAACCACCCGGAACTTTCTCAGGAAAATGACGGGTAAGTCTTGAAAGGCTGGCTCCCTTGCCACCGGATATCCTGACGGAACTGGCTTCTTTATCCTGAATTTTCAATATATGCATCACAGGTATTCCTCCTTATATAGGTTGTTTTTCAGCATGTGTATAGTTTTTTCCAGTTCTTCCGTGATTTTCTCCAGATCACACCGTCCATCGGAGATTTCATAAGCGTATCCTTCCGCCATAAGGAACATCAGACGCATGACCGCGTCTATGTCCACACCGTCCTTAAATTTTGCCGCGTCCTCCTTTTTTACCACCAGTTCATAAGAAAATTGCTGGGCTTTTGGCATGATTTTTTTTGTAATATCAATTACCTCTTCATCTGTTTCTTCAAACATGCTTATAATAAAGTTAAGTATGTGCGGATACCTTTCCAGTATGCCCATTTTCATTCTTGAAGCTGCAGTGATGCGTTCAAACAAATCATTGCAGACATCTATTTTATTCCGTTTATAAGCGTCAGTCATAACATTACTTACGTATTCTGACAGGTAAAGGTATAAATCCCTTTTTGTACCAAAATAATGGAACAGCATGGGTTTGGATATTCCACCGCTTTTGGCAATGTCACCCATAGATGCCTTCTTGTATCCATACTTTCCAAAACACTTTAGCGCTGCCTCAATAATGGGCTGCTGCTTTTCTTCTGATAATTCTCTAAATTTTTCCATATTTTCACCTTCTGAAACGTTATTGACCGAATCGGTTTATAGTTTGAGTATAACACTATGGACCGATTCGGTCAATGCAGGGAAATAAACCTAATGTTAAATGGATTCACAGTAGAAGAGCATAATATAATTCAAGCATACGGTAAAGCAGACTTTATTGATCAAGAATCAATTAAAAGAACATTGAAGGTGAAATCATCAGAACGCCATTTATAGCCTGTTCAATTATAAAACCATGCACCACAAAGGAATTGTCACCAGGGACAGCAGGGTGGTTACCACCACGCATTTGGTGGCAAATATATAATCACCTTCGTACTTTGCCGCCAGTATGGCTGTCGTGCTTCCTGCCGGCATACCCGTCAGCAGCACCGATACACCGGATATCATCGGACTCACAGGAAAGAGGCGGCAGCATATAAAAACCAGAAAGGGAATAAAAAACAGACGGATAAATGTATACTTCAAAATTCCCTTGTCAAATATACTGCCTGCTTTCACCTCTGCAAGAATTGTTCCGATTAAAACCATGGAAACCGTTGTAGTACAACCGCCCACATTTCGAATGGTATTTTCTAAAAATACTGGCATTGATATCTGGGTAATCATAAAAAACAGACCGATATATACTGCAACAATACAGGGGTGCGTAAGAACCTTCTTCACCACTGTCTTCTTATCCGGGCTTTCTGTAAAATAAGAGACTCCTGCAGACCACATCACAATTCTCTGGGGAACGAGAAAGATGGACGCATACATCAGTCCCTCTGCCCCGTAAACCCCCTCTGCAATCGGATTTCCCATAAAACCGGCATTGGAGCAGACCGTTCCGTACTGAAGCACCTTCTTACGCCGCTCCGGTTCCTTTTTATAAAAGGTATTGGCTATTATGAGACAGCCAAACTGAATCAGTGTGGCAATCACCAGAATAACTGCAAAACCTTTTAAAATATCCATATTAAATTCAATGAGAAAGGAACTGATAATGTTGCACGGCAGGATGAGATCAATAACCAGATCTGTCAGCACCTGTTTTGCACTGTCCGGAAGGATTCCCAGTTTCCTTAAAACCACTCCGGATGCGACCAGCAAAAACAGCATACCCTGGAGGTTTATGAGACTGCTATTTATCATAATTTTCACTCTTCTTTTGTTTTCATATATTCATCCATGGCTTCTGCCACTGTTTTAGAATAGGCCACAGCCTCAACGACTGTTCTGGCCCCAAGCACTACGTCACCTGATGCAAATATGCCAGGTATGGTTGTCTGCCCTTTGTCGTCTGTCATAAGCAGACCGTTCTGGCTGGCTTTTAAGCCCTCGGTGGTATTCACCAGTTTGCTCTTTGGCCCCTGGCTGACAGAAATTATGGTGGAATCGGCAAAGATCTGCTCCCGCTCCTCACCAAGTCCTGTCTGTATTCCATCTTCATCGTAAAGAACCTTTACAAATACAGGACCATCATCTGTTATTTCCACAATCTGCATTCCGAATTGAAATTCAGCACCGTCCAGTCTGGCATAGGCTGTTTCATGTTCACTGGCGTTGCTTGCCATACCTCTTGCATAAAGAGTTACTTTTCTGGCGCCGTGGCGAATGGCAGTTCTGGCTACATCCATAGCGGAATTGCCCATTCCTATGATGGCAATGGTATCTCCCAGATGATAGGCATCCGGATTAGCAAGATAGTCAATGGCATAATGGACATTACCCAGAGATTCTCCCTTTACTCCCAGAGTTTTTGGTCTCCATACACCAGTTCCGATAAAGATACTCTGATATCCATCCCGAATCAGATCTTTTATTTCCAGTGCTGTACCAATGGCTGTGTTCGGACGTATTTTCACACCGATTTCCAGCAGCTTTTTCTTATAACGTTCCAGTATGGATTTAGGAAGGCGGAATTCAGGAATACCGTACTGTAATACTCCTCCAACCTTATCTCTGGCATCAAAAATGGTCACACTGTAGCCCTTTTTTGTAAGCAGGATAGCAATGGTGATTCCGGCCGGTCCTGCACCGATCACTGCCACCTTCTTCCCGTTCTTAGGCAGACATTCAATCTTCATCTGATCAAAAATTGTATCAGAAATATAGTTTTCAATACTGCTGATATGGACTGGCTGACCCTTTTTTCCTAATATACAGTGACCTTCACACTGCTTCTCATGGTTGCAGACCAGAGAGCAGACCAGAGACATGGGATTATTTTCAA
Organism: Bacillota bacterium; assembly: GCA_023460575.1. Taxonomy (GTDB): domain Bacteria; phylum Bacillota; class Clostridia; order Lachnospirales; family Lachnospiraceae; genus Lacrimispora. The sequence goes on along the minus strand of JAEWPQ010000079.1, from coordinate 35,627 downwards.
ATACCATCTCTCCTGCTTTATTTAAATTCCCCTCTTTAAATGCCTGAATCATCTGGGGAATGGCAGTCTGTATGGGACATCCCTGCCGGCATAATGGCTTTTTGCAGTTTAAACATCTGTTTGCTTCATCAATTACATGTACAGCCATAAATTATTTTCCTTTCGTTTTTGCTCTCTATTATTCTTTCCAGTTTCAATTGTTCTTATGTTGCACATTGTATACAATCCAACGTGTTGGACTCATCATATCACACTCAAAATCAGAAAATCAATAGGCATCAGACATGTACAAAAAAAAATAAATTATGACAAAAAAATATCGATTTTACAAGGATTCTTATTTGAAAAAAAGAGAATTCAAAGCCTTTGTTTACCCAGGAAAAACAGGCAGCAAAAAACCTTAAATTCTCTTACTATTATTTACCCTCGTAGGTTATCATCGCTTCCACATCATATCCGGTAAGTCTGTCTCTTCCGTTTAATCCGGCAAGTTCCATGATAAAACAGATCTTAACCACTTCACCGCCAAGCTCTTCAACCAGCTTAATGATGGCTTCAATAGTTCCTCCGGTTGCAATCAGGTCATCAATAATAACCACCTTCTGTCCCGGTTTAATGGAATCTTTGTGTATCTCCACCGTTGCCTTGCCATATTCCAGTTCATAATCAGCAGAAAGAACCTCTCTCGGAAGCTTTCCCTTCTTACGCACAGGTATAAACCCCTTGTGTTCTGCATAGGCTACCGGCACACCAAAAATAAAACCTCTGGACTCAGGCCCGATTACAGAATCATATTCCACTCCTTTTAACATCTGACGAACGCCATCCACAGCCATGGAAAGTCCGTCCGGGTCTTCCAGAATGGTAGTCACATCGCGGAATATAATTCCTGCCTCCGGAAAATCCGGAATGCTTGTGACATAATCTTCTAATTTCTTCATCTTCTATCCCTCATAATCATAAAATTTTCCTGCAGCTTTTCACGCCGACTCACCTATTATAGCGCAAAGAGTCTTCACAGGCAAATATTGTTTTATATTCTTCTATATTATATTCCGGCTAACTTCTCGGGTGCGCTCCTGCGTAGGTATGCCGCACAGTTTCTTTCTGGGCATAGTTCATATACATCTGTGTGGTAGCCATATCAGAATGGCCAAGCATGGCCTGTACCGCATGAATATCAGCACCGTTGCGAAGCAGATGGGCCGCAAAAGAATGTCTTAACGTATGAGGGGTAATATCGGACTGAATGCCCGCCTTATCTCCATAAAATTTAATGATCTTCCAGAAACCCTGACGGCTCATGGGTTTCCCGCTGCAATTGGTAAACAGCCAATCCGAATCCTGTCCCTTTAAAAGAGTCTGCCTGCCCCGCTCCATATAGGCGGAAAGAGCCAGCTTCGCCACCTTGCCAAAGGGTATCATACGCTCCTTATGCTCATCCCGGCATGTGATATAGCCCACGGTCAGATTCACATCCTGATTCTCTAAATGAATCAGCTCCGACACCCTGATTCCTGTTGCATAAAGAAGCTCCAGCATGGCACGGTCTCTCAGCTCTTTGGGAGAGTCTCCGCAGGGCTGGCTTAAGAGGCAGTTGACTTCATCCACAGTCAATATGGTAGGTGCCTTCTTCTCAACCCTCGGCGCCTTTAAAAGCTCTGCCGGATCTCTGGAAATCAGACCTTCCCTGCATTCATAATGGAAAAATGCCTTCATGGAAGCCAGACAGCGTGAAATGGTAGTAGTCGCTCTGCCTTCTTTTTCCAGAAACAGGATATAGGAGTTTAAACTTGTCTTCGTCACCTTGTCCACTTCCATAATTCCCTGCTTCCCTAAAAAAGAAGCCATCTGAATTAAATCTCTCTGATAAGACACCTCAGTGTTTTTTGATGTTTTTTTTATCTCTCTTAAATAAATTATAAAATCATTAATATCGGCTACCATTTCAATATCCCCTGACCTTCCGGTTTCAAAAAATGCCCTAAAATAAGGCTTCTTCCTAACATTATATAGACTATTTTCGATAAAATCAAACACATTTTTTGAGCAGAAAAGGCACTTTACATAACATATACCAGATATTGGTGGCATGCTCCGTTATTTCGCAAGATATGGTAACTATTGGTCAATCATTTCATATTATTTTTTTTAATAATCCCCTGTTTATAAGACGAATTTTAAAAAAACGGGATTAATCCAGGTCTCCAGGGCACTTCCAAATACAGACAAAAGAAGAATGAAAAAAAGTACAGCAGCCCGAAAACGTTTCCCTTTCTGCAGGCCCCAGTACAGCAAAAGTGTCCACAGCGGCAGATAGCAAAGCCACTGAGGCATGACTGTCATGAAAAAAAACGGCAGTCCCATTAATCCCTTTTGTACGGTAATGACAGACATGACAAATCCCATGGAAAACCCCAGTCCTGCAGTGAACAGACAGTATAAAAAAACCGCATACGCAGTCATTCCTATCAGCCAGGCGATAAAGATCTGAATCAGTCTTTGTCTTAAGACTTCTAAGAAAAGCCCCATGCTCTCCTGCCCGCCTGTGCTTGTGTTTCTGTCTAAAAGCCCCAGATAATAAACTGCTTCATTTTCAAAAGAAGAATACCAGAAATTGGCAATGACTGTTCCTGCCATCAGACCGATGAAAAAGCAGACCAGATACCGGTCATCCGCTCTGATTTTTGTTGATACGGGAATATATCCGCTCCTTACAGCGCTCCTCTTTAGTCCGGATTTCAATCGCATCAGGTAATCAGCCATAAAAATCCCCCTACAGGTCTTGTCATAATTTATGCCTGCAGAGGGTCAGTTTATTCCCTTATTTTCCATCATACTTCCTGGCATATGCCAGAATCGCCCCAATGGTCTTTCCGTCTGTAATCTCTCCCTGATAGATCTTTTCTTCCAGATCCTTTACAGTCCATTCTTCCACTTCAATATATTCATCTTCATCTAAATTTTGTCTGGAAGGTTCTAAATCCCGTGCCACAAAAATATCAATGACTTCATCGCAGAATGCAACCGTAGTGTTAACTCTTATGAGAAATTCCATCTTCTCTTTTTCTGTCTTAAATCCGGTCTCTTCCTCCAGTTCTCTGTGGGCACAGTCAAGCTTCGGTTCCTCCGGATAATTCAGTGCTCCCGCAGGAACTTCCAGAGTATACCGGTCCAGTGCATTGCGGTACTGCCTGACCATAAGTATCGTTCCATCTTTTGTGACCGGAACTACTGCTGCTGCCCCAATATGATGAATAAAATCCCAGTGCGCCAGATGTCCGTTTGCATCTACTGTATCTTCGTAAATTTTCAAAATGCTCCCCTGATATTTAAAGGTTCTGTTTAATCGTTTTACCGGAAGCTGATCCATGATAGCTTCTCCTTTCCTGTCTTTGTTCTATATCTTCTCACATTTCTTAAAACAGGCATCAGATGCCTTGATCACCGCGTTGCGGAAACCATATTCCTCTAAGGCAGAGACTCCGGCAATGGTGGTTCCTCCCGGAGAACATACCTTATCCTTCAGTGCTCCCGGATGCTCCCCTGATTCCAGTACCATTCTGGCACTTCCTGCCACTGCCTGTGCTGCCATCTCATAGGCTGCATCCCGGGGCAGACCATATTTTACTGCGCTGTCAGCCAGAGCCTCAATAAACATATAGACATAAGCCGGAGAACTGCCGCTGACACAGACCACTGCATTCATCAGGCGTTCTTCCACGATCCTCATCTTGCCAAGGGAACTGAAAATTCCCCCAATAGCTGTTTTCTCTTCATCTGAGAAGGACTTTTCTTCATAGCAGACTCCGGTCATGCCTTCTCCCAGCAGCGCAGGGGTATTGGGCATGGCACGAACCACTCGTTTCCCCTCTCCCAGCTTTTCCTTTAACTGGTCCGTGGTAATTCCGGGTGCAATGGATATCATAACATTCTTCTCTGTTACCACATCACGAAGTTCTGCCAAAACCGGATCCATATACTGGGGTTTTACCGCAAGAACGATATATTTTGCAAGACCCGCACATTCCTGGTTAGATTCCACCCAGTCAATTCCAAGTTCTTCTGCTGCTTCCATGCAGCGGTCCTGATTTAAATCAGTAAAGACTATGTCCTCTTTCTCATATTGTTTCAGCAAACCTTTTGCAATTGCATATCCCATATTTCCGATTCCAATGATTCCTATTTTCGCCATCTGATATCCTCCTGCTTTTTTTACTGCTATCAATTAGCACCATTCTAACACCATTTTTTCAAATGTCAATGACGTGGAAACGAAAGAAGATATTGATTGACAAAATTGAGATAATAATATACAATCAAACAGTTATAGTGTGTTACTGATTAATCAGGCATTAACTATGCATGAATATTTTTGGAATGTTTATGCTGGTTAGTGCTTTTTTTGTGTCCGGAAACGAAAAAGCCTCATGATAAGCATTTCAAAATCAAAAATTACTATAATTAAGAAGTTGAAAGGAGTCTTATTAATGAAGGACAAGATTTTTGGAGTATTACAAAGAATTGGCAGATCATTTATGTTACCAATAGCAATTTTACCGGTTGCTGGACTGCTGCTTGGAATAGGTGGTTCTTTTACTAATAAAACCATGTTAGACGCCTATGGACTTACAACGATCATGGGCGAAGGAACCGTTCTCAATGCATTGTTGCAGATCATGAATAGTGCAGGTAATATTGTATTTTCAAATTTACCAATTATTTTTGCAATAGGCGTTGCGATCGGTATGGCAAATAAAGAGAAGGAAGTTGCAGCTTTGGCTGCGACAATTGCATTTTTTATTATGCATGCTTCTATCAGCTCATTAATCAGTATTCATGATAATGGAGAAGGTCTTTTAGCAGGTGCTACAACTTCCGTTTGCGGTATTTTATCCTTGCAGATGGGTGTTTTTGGAGGCATTATTGTAGGTTTAGGAGTAGCAGCACTTCATAATAAATTTTATAAGATACAGCTTCCGCAGGTGCTGTCATTTTTTGGCGGAACACGATTTGTACCGATTATTTCCGGAGTGGTATATGTTTTTGTAGGTATTCTCATGTATTATGTCTGGCCGGTTGTCCAGATGGGAATATTTGGAGTAGGAAATGTTGTTTTAAATAGTGGTTATGCCGGAACATGGGTTTATGGGTTTATGGAAAGGCTTCTGATACCATTTGGTCTTCATCATGTATTTTACCTGCCATTCTGGCAGACAAGTATTGGTGGAAGGTTAGAGGTTTCAGGTAAAATGATCGAAGGTGCGCAGAATATTTTCTTTGCCCAGCTTACAGATCCCACTGTAAAACATTTTGCGGTTTCGGCTACACGTTTTATGTCAGGAAAATTCCCGCTTATGATTTTTGGACTTCCAGGAGCAGCACTTGCCATGTACCGTACTGCAAGACCCGAAAACAAAAAGGTTGTCGGAGGATTATTATTGTCAGCAGCACTTACCTCAATGCTTACTGGTATCACGGAGCCTCTTGAATTTACGTTCTTATTTGTTGCTCCGTTACTTTACGGGATTCATTGTATTCTGGCAGGAGCAGCTTATATGATCATGCATATGTGTGGAGTTGGTGTAGGAATGACCTTTTCCGGCGGATTTATTGATATGTTCTTATTTGGTATCCTTCAGGGAAATGCAAAGACCAGCTGGATATGGATTGTAATAGTAGGGATTGGATATTTCCTGTTTTATTATATTCTCTTCTCATACTTAATCAGGAAATTTGATTTAAAGACTCCAGGCCGTGATAAACAGGAAGAAATAAAACTGTATACAAGAGCCGATGTAAATGCTCAAAAAAATGGAAACAATGAAACCCCGGAAGACGTTGTTTCAGCAGGCATCTTAAAAGGCCTTGGAGGAAAGAAGAATATAACTTCTGTGGATTGTTGTGCGACAAGACTCCGCTGCACAGTAACAGACGGAAAACTTGTTAACGATGATGTGTTAAAGGCAACAGGTGCCAGCGGAGTCGTGCATAAAGGAAACGGTGTACAGATTATATATGGTCCGAGAGTGACCATTATCAAGTCTAATTTTGAAGACTATTTAGAGACTGCACCAGAGGAGGCAGACTTTGATTATACAGAGAGCCACGATTTGTCAGAAAGCGTAAAATCTAAAAAAGATAAAAAGGTGATCAATTCCATAATCATTTCCAGCCCGTTTACAGGAGAGGCTGCAGATTTAACCACTGCACCCGACGAAGGATTTGCAGGAAAAATGATGGGAGACGGTGCAGTCGTTACACCAACAGAAGAAATAGTTACTGCACCCGAAGATGGAGAAGTCTGCTTTGTTTTTGAGACTAAACATGCGATAGGTTATCAAACGGACCTTGGTGTCACAATGATTATCCATGTAGGAATCGATACGGTCAAACTTGCTGGAAAAGGTTTTGAAGTATTTGTGGAAGTTGGACAGAAGGTAAAGAAAGGGGATAAGCTCCTTAAAATTGATTTAGAGTACTTAAAAACAGCAGCACCATCTATATGCTCTCCTGTCATCTGCACAGAACTAAAGGATAATCAGGAGATTAGACTAATTGCAAATGGTAAGGTTCAAGCAGGCGAACCATTATTTGCTGTGGATACTTTTGAATAAGTATTTGTGAAATGCATATTGTAATTGTCTATTCTTTCGGTTTTATTCATGCTAAAATGGAAAGACAATTCATACAGAGAGGATGGCATTTACGATATGTACCGCATAAGTAAGGTATTAAATAACAACAGTATAATCGCAATTGATATGACTGATAATAAAGAATATATTTTATTGGGAAAAGGAATCGGATTTGGAAAAAAGGTATCGGAACGTTTTGAGGCACCAGAGGATTGCTCTGTTTACTCTTTACAGGAAAAGTCAGAACGAGGTACGAACAGAGAACTGGTTAAGAGCGTTTCACCTGAATACTTTGAATATGCCAATGCAATTTTAGATGAGGCAGAGAAAAGGGTTGGAAATCTTGACCGGAGCATCCTGTTTCCAATGGCGGATCATATTTCATTTGCGGTACAGAGAATTCAGAATGGGGAGCAGATATATAATCCGCTCACAGAAGATATAAAGGCTTTATTTCAAAACGAATTTAAGGCAGCATTGGTTTTACGGGATATTTTAAAAGAAGAAAAGAATATTGATATAGATGATGATGAGATCGGATATGTTTCCCTGCACATTCATGCAGCAAAAGAGGATATTCACACCTCAATCTCCATGAAGATGGCTGAGGCGGTAAGAAGATGTATCAACATCATTGAAAATGAAAAAAATTGTAAAATCGATGTAATGTCTCTGTCTTATAACAGGCTTATGAACCATGTAAAATTTATGGTAGCCAGAATCGTAAAGAACGAAGAATTAAAGTTGAATATCAATGACTATCTGGAATTTAAAATTCCGGAATCCTTTACGATAGCAACTACAATCTGTGACGAGTTAAGCATCGCATTAAAACTGGAAATTAAAGAAGTAGAAATCGGTTATTTAGCCATGCACATAGAAAGGGTAATAATGAGTGAAGAATAAACACTTGTGGATGGCCTTATGGCGATTGATGTGTTGATCGGAACAAATTAATTTCAAATTACGTATTGACATTTTCATTTTAATCTCATATACTGTAGCAAAGCAAAGTAATAAACTGTTGAGCAGGAGTAAGTAAGATCTCTTCATCATGCACAGAGAGCTTCCGGTTGGTGAGAGGAAGCGTTGATGTCTGGTCTGAATGGACCTGCGAGGGCGGCTTGAAACCGGTGTTTATCTCCGGTAGTAGATGCCGACGGGTTTCCTATCCGTTATCAAGGGGAGGCACATGTTGGTGTGTTATAAGCGGGAGAAGTCTATCTTCTCCAATCAGGGTGGTACCGCGGAACGAGTCACTACAAGCTTCCGTCCCTCTTATCCATAGAATTATGGAAGAGGGACGGGGGCTTTTTTTATTATAAAAATTTCTTATTCAGGAAAGGAGCCAGAAATTATGACTATCACACCAGATTGCAGGGAGATCGAAGCGCTTGGCGCTTCCTACCCTGTCATACCAGTCTGCCGGGAGATTTTCGCAGACATTGTAACCCCCATCACTCTGCTGAGAAAAATCGGGGCATTAAGCAGTAAATTCTATCTGTTAGAAAGCATTGAGGGCGGGGAAAACTGGGGACGCTACTCCTTTCTTGGCTATGATCCGGTCATGAAGGTCAGCTGTCAGGACCACGAAGTCACCATACGCCATTACGGCGGCACCACAGGAGCCCGCCCTGATGAGGTACTTAAGACAGACGCTCCCTTTTTAGTCCTCCGGGAAATATTAAAGGAGTACCGTTCTCCAAAGATTCCCGGACTCCCGCCATTTACGGGAGGCTTTGTGGGATATTTCGCCTACAGCATGATCGGATATGCGGAACCGGTGCTGTCCATTAAAAAGGGGGACTGCAGCGACTTTGATCTCATGTTGTTTGACACAGTGATTGCCTATGATCATTTAAAACAGAAAATAAGCATTGTGGTAAATATGAAAACCGACCGGATCATGGAAAATTACGGAGCCGCCTGTGCGAAACTGGAAAATATTGCACGAATGATCGGGGAAACTACTCCCCTGAAAAAATCAGCCGTACAGAGCAGACCGGATTTTCACTGCAATGTTTCCAAAGAGGAATACTGCCATATGGTGGAGAAAGCAAAGGAATATATCGTGGACGGAGACATTTTTCAGGCAGTCTTATCCAGGCAGTTTAAAAGCGAATATCACGACAGCCTCTTAAATGCCTACAGGGTTTTAAGAACCACGAATCCTTCCCCTTACATGGTCTATCTCCACATGGATGAGACTGAAATTATCAGCACTTCTCCAGAGACACTGGTCCGATTAAAGGACGGAAGGCTCACCACCTTTCCAGTCGCCGGTTCCAGACCGAGGGGAAGCAGTGAGGAGGAAGACAAACGACTGGAAAAAGAGCTTCTTGCCGATGAAAAGGAACTTTCCGAACACAACATGCTCGTGGATTTAGGACGGAATGATCTTGGAAAAATCGCAAAGTTTTCCACAGTTGAAGTCACAGGATACAAGATGATCCACCGGTTCTCCCGTATTATGCACATCTGTTCCCAGGTGGAGGCAGACATTAGATCAGACTGTGATGGATTCTCCGCAATCGAGGCGGTACTACCCGCCGGCACCCTCTCCGGTGCACCAAAGATCCGGGCCTGTGAGATCATCGAGGAGCTGGAGCCGGAGCCAAGAGGAATCTACGGAGGTGCATTGGGATACATTGATTTTACCGGGAACATGGATACCTGCATTGCCATACGAATGGCTGTAAAGAAAAATGGAACGGTAACCGTTCAGGCCGGCGGAGGGATTGTGGCTGACAGTGTTCCGGAGCTTGAATATGAAGAATCAGGAAACAAAGCAAAGGCTGTAATCCACGCACTTGAAACGGCTGGGGAGGTGAATGACTGATGATACTGCTGATTGATAATTATGACAGCTTCTCCTATAATCTGGTCCAGCTGTTCGGTTCCATTGAACCGGATATTAAAGTTATAAGAAATGATGAACTGACTGTGGAGGAAATCGGTCTCTTGCATCCTTCCCATATCATACTCTCTCCAGGTCCTGGATATCCAAAGGATGCCGGCGTATGCGAGACAGTGGTTAAGGAGCTTGCCGGAACCGTTCCAATTCTTGGTGTCTGTCTGGGGCACCAGGGGATCTGTGAAGTATACGGGGCAAATATCACCCACGCAAAAAAACTGATGCACGGAAAGCAGAGCCTGATTGACATTGATCCCTCAGATCCCATATTCAGTGGGCTGCCAGGGACAATACCTGCTGCCAGATATCATTCCCTCATTGCAGAAAAGGAATCCCTTCCGGACTGCCTGACAGTGATCGGTACTGACTCCATTGGTGAAGTCATGGCAGTGAAACATAAAGAGTATGCGGTCTACGGACTGCAGTTTCACCCGGAATCCATACTTACACCAGATGGAATGACCATATTAAAAAATTTTCTGACCATTAAATAAAGGAGGTAAATCCAATGATTCAAGAAGCAATCCACAATGTAATTGAAGGGCAGGACTTAAGCTTTCAGGCGGCAAGAGAGGTTATGAATGAAATTATGAGCGGGGAAACCACTCCGGCCCAGATGGCAGCATTTTTAACGGCTCTTCGTATGAAGGGTGAAACCATTGACGAGATCACCGCCTGCGCAACAGTCATGAGAGAAAAGGCGCTGAAGCTGGAGCCGGATTTTCCGGTAATTGATATCGTAGGCACAGGAGGCGATGAGGTGGGAACCTTTAATATCTCCACTACCAGTGCCTTTGTGGTGGCTGCTGGAGGTGTCCCGGTTGCAAAGCATGGCAACAGAAGCGTTTCCAGCAAAAGCGGCGCTGCGGACGTTTTGGAGCAGCTGGGAGTCAACTTAAATCTTACGGCTGAACAGTCTGCAAAGGTTTTAAAAGAGACCGGCATGTGCTTTCTCTTCGCACAGGTCCATCATTCTTCCATGAAATATGCAGGTCCTGTCAGAAAAGAGCTTGGAGTCCGTACCATCTTTAACATTCTCGGACCTTTATCAAATCCGGCAGGCGCCACCATGCAGCTTTTAGGTGTATACGATAAAAAGCTGGTGGAACCCCTTGCCCAGGTATTAAGTAACTTAGGAGTGAAGCGGGGACTGGTTGTCTGCGGATCAGACGGGCTGGACGAAGCGACCGTTACAGGTCCCACCCATGTCTGCGAAATCCGTTTCGGCGAATTGATTTCTTATGAAATTACTCCGGAGCAGTTTTCCTTAAGCCGCAGCAGCCTTTCCGATCTGCTGGGCGGAACGCCTGCCGATAATGCCAAAATTACAAAGGAAATATTAGACGGAACACTTCGTGGTCCAAAACGGGATATTGTAGTTTTAAATTCCGCCCTCAGTCTTTATCTTGGCATTGACAACTGCACCATATCCGACTGCATTCAAACTGCTTCCGACTTAATTGATTCCGGAAAAGCAGCTGCAAAACTGGAAGAATTTGTGAAAGCAGTGAATGAGGTGGCTTTATGATCCTTGATACCCTGGCCGCAGCCTCAAAAAAGCGGGCGGAGGAGGCAAAAAAAACGATTCCTTTCAGTAAGATGGAGGAAATGGCATACAGTGCCTTTGACACAGGGCAGAGGGAATCTGATTTCTCTTTTGAGCGGGCGATCTCCTCTCCCGGAATCTCCTTTATCTGCGAAGTAAAACGTGCTTCTCCCTCAAAAGGGATGATCGCACCGGATTTTCCTTACAGGGAAATTGCAATGGAGTATGAAACAGCCGGTGCAGACGCAGTTTCCGTACTGACAGAGCCGGAATATTTTCTGGGAAAAGGGGAATATTTAACCGAAATCAGCCAGTGTGTTTCCCTCCCTCTGTTAAGAAAGGATTTTACGGTTGACCCTTATCAGATACTGGAAGCCAAGGTGCTTGGTGCCTCGGCAGTTCTTCTTATCTGTGCTCTTCTTAATACCGGACAGCTGAAAGAATACATCAAAATCAGTGACAGCCTTGGACTCAGCGCACTTGTGGAAGCTCACGATGAGGAAGAAATCCACAGCGCACTTTCTGCAGGAGCCCGCCTGATCGGAGTCAATAACCGGAACTTAAAGACGTTCGAGGTTGACTTTGAAAATTCCATACGTTTAAGAAGCCTGGTGCCTGCCGGAACTGCGTTCATTGCTGAAAGCGGAATACAGACCCCGGGCGATGTAAAGCGGCTTTATCAGGCTGGTGTAAACGGAGTCTTAATCGGAGAAAGCCTGATGCGCTCTCCTGACAAGAAAAAAATTCTTTTGGAAATGAGGAAGGCTGCCAATGATAAATTTTGAAAAGAAAATCAAGATCTGCGGCCTCACCAGAAAAGAAGATGTGCTTGCTGTCAACTGCTATAAGCCGGATTACGTCGGTTTTGTTTTTGCCGCTGGAAAACGGCAGCTTGATTTCAGAAAGGCTGAACTATTAAGAAATGATCTATTGCCTGAAATACCAGCTGTAGGAGTCTTTGTAAACAGCCCTGCAGACGAGATCATTTCCCTGGTAAAAAATAACGTAATTCAGCTGATTCAGCTTCACGGAGAAGAACGTGAGGCAGATATTCTGGAACTGAAAAACAGATTAGACCGGCCGGTCCCCATTATGAAAGCAATCCGTGTCAGGTCCGAGGCTGATATTTCTGAAGCGGAAAAGCTTTCTGCGGACTACCTTCTTCTGGACTCCTATGTAAAGGGAATTCAGGGCGGCAGCGGAACATGTTTTGACTGGGCCATGATTCCGGCGATTAATAAACCCTGGTTTCTGGCAGGAGGCATCGGCATGGAAAACATAGAGGAAGCTCTTAAAACGAAAGCATTCTGCCTGGATGTCAGCAGTCTGGCTGAAACAAACGGCAGAAAAGACCCGGAAAAAATCAAAAAAATCATACAAACAGTAAGGAGTGGAAAATTATGTCAAAAGGAAGATTTGGACAGCACGGCGGACAATTTATCCCCGAAACGCTGATGAATGCAGTGACGGAACTGGAAAAGGCTTACAATGCCTGTATGCAGGATGAAGAATTTCTGGCAGAGTTAAAGACACTGCATGAAACCTACACAGGAAGACCTTCTCTGCTTTATTACGCAGAGAAAATGACAGAGGATCTTGGCGGTGCAAAGATTTATTTAAAACGGGAAGATTTAAACCACACCGGCTCCCACAAAATTAACAATGCACTTGGCCAGGTTCTCCTTGCAAAGAAAATGGGGAAAACCCGTGTCATCGCAGAAACCGGTGCAGGCCAGCACGGAGTGGCTACCGCTACTGCCGCAGCCTTAATGGGGATGGAATGTGAAATCTTCATGGGGAAAGAGGATACGGACCGACAGGCATTAAATGTATTCCGTATGGAGCTTCTGGGAGCTAAGGTTCATCCGGTTACCAGCGGAACACAGACCTTAAAGGATGCGGTAAATGAGACACTTCGGGAATGGACCAACCGGGTGGAGGACACCCACTATGTCCTGGGTTCCGTCATGGGGCCTCACCCATTTCCCACCATTGTGCGGGACTTCCAGAGCATCATCGGAAAGGAAGTCAGGGAGCAGATCTTAAAAGCAGAGGGAAAGCTTCCCGACATGCTGATCGCCTGTGTGGGCGGTGGCAGCAATGCCATGGGCCTGTTTTATGATTTTATTGGAGATACCTCTGTTAAGCTGGTGGGCTGTGAGGCTGCCGGTCACGGCATTGATACAGATAAAAATGCTGCCACCATCTCCACCGGAACCGTGGGAATCTTCCACGGTATGAAATCCTACTTCTGCCAGGATGAATACGGACAGATCGCTCCGGTTTACTCCATCTCAGCAGGACTTGACTATCCGGGAATCGGACCGGAGCACGCCGCACTGTTTGATACCGGAAGGGCCGATTATGTTCCGGTCACCGACGATGAGGCGGTGGACGCATTTGAATATTTATCACGGAAAGAAGGAATCATCCCAGCCATTGAAAGCGCCCATGCTGTGGCTTACGCCAGAAAGGCTGCACCTTCCATGGGAAAAGACCAGGTCATCGTCATCAACTTATCCGGCCGCGGAGACAAGGATGTGGCCGCAATTGCACGTTATAAGGGGGTAGAAATCTATGAGTAGAATCAGTGAAGCATTTGCAAAAGGAAAAGCATTTATCCCGTTTATTACAGCCGGTGACCCGGACCTTGCTGTTACGGAACAGTTGGTTCCTGCGATGGCAGAGGCAGGTGCTGATATCATAGAGCTTGGAATTCCTTTTTCTGATCCGGTTGCAGAGGGAATCGTGATTCAGGAAGCAGACCAGCGCGCTCTTGCCTCCGGCACTACTGCAGATAAAATATTTGAAACAGTCACCCGCATTCGGCAAAAAACTAATGTGCCCCTGGCATTTATGACTTACATTAATCCCATATTTGTATATGGAAGCGAGCGTTTCATTAAAAATGCGGCAGAATGCGGCATTGATGCTCTTATCGTTCCCGATATGCCTTTTGAAGAAAAGGATGAACTTCATCCCATCTGCCAAAAGTACGGGATTGACTTAATTTCCCTGGTCGCTCCAACTTCTAAGGAACGGATTACGGCCATAGCTTCGGAAGCAGAGGGATTTGTATACTGCGTTTCTTCCATGGGCGTAACGGGTGTGAGAAAGGAAATCACCTCTGACATCGAAGATATGGTTTCTCTTGTAAAGGATTCCAAAGATATTCCCTGTGCTATTGGTTTTGGAATTTCCACACCGGAACAGGCGAAAGAATTAAGCAACTACGCAGATGGTATTATCGTGGGAAGCGCCATTGTGAAGCTGGCTGCCATGCATGGAAAAAACTGTGTGGAACCAATTTGCAGTTACATAAGAGAGATGAAATCTGCAATAACCGGTTGACCCCCCACTTTGATTAAGGAAATTTCACTTGACATCCATTAGCACCGGTGCTACACTAGTGCCACAAGAGGGAGCTCGTATGCGGGCTGAGAGGAAGTTATCAAACTTCGACCTTTATAACCTGATTTGGGTAATGCCAACGTAGGGATTTATACGAGACGGATGTATTGATCTGGGCCTGTACCTGTTGGTATGGGCTCTTTTTTTGTCCAGAGCCGTAAATCCCTCCAAATAATGAAGGAGGACTACAGATGAATTACACAACACAGATGGATGCCGCAAGAAAAGGTATTCTGACACGGGAAATGGAAATCACAGCGAAAAAAGAAGGGATTAAGCCGGAGGAGCTCATAAAGCTGATTGCACAAGGTAAGGCAGTTATCCCTGCCAACAAACACCATACCTGCCTGGAGCCAAATGCCATCGGTTCCATGCTGAAAACAAAAATCAATGTAAATCTTGGAACTTCCAGAGATTTAAATGACATGGATCTGGAATTAAAAAAGGTAGAGGATGCGGTTTCACTGGGGGCTGAATCCATCATGGATTTAAGTTCCTTTGGAGATACAAGAAAATTCAGGAAACGGCTGACAGGAGAATGTCCTGCCATGATTGGAACAGTGCCAATTTACGATGCCGTTGTTTATTATCATAAGCCCCTTAAGGAGATAACCTCTGAGGAATGGATTCAGATTGTGGAAATGCATGCCCTTGACGGAGTGGATTTCATGACCATTCACGTAGGCATCAACAAGCAGACAGCACACCGTTTCAAAGAGGCAAAACGCCTGACTAATATCGTTTCCAGAGGCGGTTCCATCATCTTTGCCTGGATGGAGATGACGGGTAATGAAAATCCATTCTATGAACATTTTGACCGTGTTCTGGAAATCTGCCGGGAGCATGATGTGACATTAAGCCTTGGAGATGCCTGCCGTCCCGGCTGTATTGCGGATGCCTCCGATATTTCACAGATTGAAGAACTGGTTACCCTTGGGGAACTGACCCGCCGTGCCTGGGAAAAGGATGTACAGGTAATTATAGAAGGACCAGGACATATGCCCCTGGACCAGATCGCCGCCAATATGAAAATCCAGGAGACCATCTGCAAGGGCGCACCTTTCTATGTACTGGGGCCGCTCGTCACTGACATTGCTCCAGGATATGATCACATAACCGCAGCCATCGGAGGGGCTATAGCCGCTGCCGCCGGAGCTTCTTTCCTCTGCTACGTGACGCCCGCGGAACATTTAAGGCTTCCCGATGCAGATGATGTGAAGGAAGGCATTATCTCTGCACGGATTGCAGCCCATGCTGCCGATCTGGCAAAAGGCATCAAGGGTGCAAAAGAATGGGATTACCAGATGAGTGACGCAAGAAAACGACTGGACTGGGAAGCTATGTTTGATCTGGCCATTGATCCGGAAAAAGCAAGAAGGTATCGTGCATCTTCCAAACCGGAAAAAGAAGATACCTGTTCCATGTGCGGTAATTTCTGCGCAATGAAAAATATGAACCGAATTTTAGACGGGGAAATTGTCAACATCTATGATGAATGATATTGACTAAAAGGAGGAAAAATCATGAATTCGAAAACAAATTTAAACAAAGCAGCTGTCACTCACACCTCTGCAGGAGTTACCATAAAAAAACTTGCAGCCGGCGGAATGCTTGTGGCACTCACCGTTTCACTTTCCGGCTTTTCCATTCCCATTGGAGCCTCTAAGTGTTTTCCGATTCAGCACCTGGTAAATGTCCTTGCTGGAGTATTTCTAGGCCCGGCTTACGGTGTTTGCATGGCATTTGCCTCATCTCTTATCAGAAACTTATCCGGTACCGGAACCCTTCTGGCTTTCCCCGGCAGCATGGTGGGGGCTTACCTTAGTGCGCTGCTGTTTCAAAAAACCGGAAAACTTCTTTTGGCCTATATGGGCGAAATTACAGGAACCGGACTGATCGGAGCTCTTTTAAGCTATCCGGTTGCAGTTCTGATACTGGGAAAGGAAGTTGCAGTTTTCTTTTTTGTAGTTCCTTTTCTCATGAGCACAGTATGCGGAACTTTATTTGCCGCCTTTTTATTAGAAACCCTTCGCAGGCTGGGTCTGGTTTCCTATCTCCGCCAGCTGATTAGCTGATCGTTTATCGTTGACAAAAAGGATATACTTAACTTGGATCGATCAATATATATTTTCTTTCTACAGTCTGCCCTTTTCATTTTTCCAGCTTTTTTTTACAGAGAAAAAGAACCATTGCTCCATAAGTTCATTTCACTTATAGAGCAATGGTCTCTTTTTAACCTGAAAAGTTGGATTAATCTTAAAATTACTTATTCTTATTACAATTGGCATAATAACCCAGATTATAAAAATATATTACTCTGATTTATTAGCTATTAGAATACAAGCTATCACGGCTGTAATTATCACACTAATAATTTCTATTGGATTAATGTAGTTATAAACATTAGTGTAATAATCTAAGCCATTCAACTTATCTAAATACATCGAAACCTTTGCTAATGAAATTATTATAGCTAAGCCAAGAAAGCTAAATCCCAATAACAAAGCCCCAGAAGTTCTTTTCATTTATTTACTCCCTACCTGACGATATTGACCATTGACAAATTCATAGCATTCAACGTGAATCGGGCGTCCTGCCGAGTCTGACCTCACCTGGTTACCATTCGCCCAGTATTCAAGTTTGATTTTAGGTTGAATCGCTTTTTTAGCATATACATAAGATGTGATTGTTTCAAATCTATCCACCGGTCTATATTGACCACCTGAAAGTACATATCCTGTTGTACGTTTCAAATCTGTTTGTTGAATTTTTGAGACATCATAATTTTTCTGATAATAAGCTTTCACGTATTCCCCTTTTTTCAAGGATCCACTGTTTTTGGATATACCGAAGCTAACTGTTTTTCCAAAAGAGTATCCCAGCTGGGCTTGGATTACCCCTTTTAAATCACCGCCTATTGTGCCAGTATACGTATGAGAATAGGAAGTTGAACAAGATACTGAATCATATTCCCCGTTTCGCGCAGCAGGAGATCCCGTATAAATATGCGTCCAGCCCCCCTGTGTTTCTTCATAGGTACGGTCTACTTTGAAACTCCAATTATGGGTAATAGTAGTTCCTACTGCATCTGGTGTAACTACTGTGTTTTCTGCTGCGATAGAAGTTAGGCTACCTCCGAAAATCATACACACTAAAATTGTAATGCCAAAAAATTTTTTTAACTTCATTGTCTCTTCCCCCTTACATTTATAATCTCCAAAACTTTTCAGGCTATCAATAAAATAGATTTCATAACTTATTAGAAGCACTGTCTACAACTACATATACTATATAAAGTCATTAATTATTATGTATTTATTATACATTGTCATTATTTATATGGCAATATAAAATCATAAATAATTAACAATGTTTTTATCATATTTATACAATTTCATTATTTAAAAAGATAAAACGCAATATTGATTTGTTTTCTAAATTATTTCGTGTATAATTAAGATATCAAAGCAAAGCATGAGGGCTATACGATTATAGTCACTGAATGACTGGAGCCGTAATCTATTGTAGTTTAGGGGAGATCACTATGCTGTATGAAATCAAAGATTTATTAAAACGTCCTGAATTATATCAGGAAACAAGTATACCTTTCTGGGATGATGAATACATTTCCAAACAAATGCTGAAAGCCCATCTTGATCCGGAATTTAACGGTGCCACCCGAAAGATGGATTTTATTCAAAAGTCAGCGGAATGGATTGCCAGGACTGTTCCGCCCAAAGACTATCCCCTGCTGCTGGATTTAGGGTGCGGTCCCGGAATCTATGGGGAATTCTTTGCAAAATCCGGATTTCAGGTAACCGGAGTGGATTTTTCCTCTCGTTCCATTGATTATGCAAAAAAATCAGCAGCTGAAAAAAAGTTAAACATCAATTATAACTGCCAGAACTATCTTTCCCTTGAATTAAACCATACGTTTGATTTTGCAGTAATGATTTACTGTGATTATGGTGCTCTTTCCCCTGAGAAAAGAAAAATCATTTTAAAACAGGTTTATGAACATTTAAAACCTGGGGGTAAATTTTTGTTTGATGTTTTTTCCTTAAATAAATATGACAGCTTCCAGGAAAATCAGATATGGGATATTCATGAAAGCAACGGCTTCTGGCGGGAGGATGAATATGCTGAATTAAAGAGATGCTGCAAGTATCCAGAACATGTAACACTGGAACAATACGTCATTATTTCAGAAACAGAAGCTTCTGTTTACTATCTCTGGAATACCTGTTATACAAAAGATACTCTGATAAAAGAGGCAGAAGAATCTGGCTTTAAAGTCTGCGGAACATATGCAGACGTATCCGGCTCTCCATGGAAAAAGGAAAGCCCCACAATTGCAGTAATTTTAGAGAAATAGTTTGAGGGGAGGTGCTTATGCATCTCCCCTGTTTTTATATTTTGGTATTTCGTATTATTTTATGGAACCTTTCCGGTTACTTCCCGGCACCATCTTAAACTCAAATATAAATTCTTCTTCCTCAAACATATATTCTTTCCTAAGTTCCGGTCCACAGCTTTCCGATCCGATTCCGTTCTGACGGTAGTCCACACAGAATTCTGTATAGCCGGAGGGAGTCAATTCATAATTATGGGCTTTCTTAGTCAGTTCCTCCTGTGTATATTCTGATGCATGGAAAGAAAAAGCCTTATCTGCTGCAACAGTGAGCGACAGACTGCCTCCCTCTATGGTTACAAAGTCACAATCACTGCGGCTTCCGTTTTCCTGAGGTCTTAAATAGTCTTCATGCATCTCTTTTACACTGGAAGAAAACAGACCATGATAGCTGGCATTTTTCTTATCTATATAGTTTTCAACAGGGCCAAGTCCGAAATAGGTCACCTGATCCATCTGTTGTGAGAGGAACAGTCTGAGACCATAACGGGGAAGTTCCGGAAACTCCTTATCTCTCTTTACATCCAGCTTTCCGCTTAAAGTGCCGTCTGCTCCGACCGTCCATAACGCATCAATCATTAAAATACGCTGAATGGGAGCTGCTACCATAGACATCACAGTGGATATTAAAAGGTTTCCATCTTTTTCTTCCCATCTGGTTTCATATCCCCTGGAAGAAGCACGGTGATAGTGTGCTTCCATCCATTTACTTTTAATATCACTGTCATTGTCCGTAGGTGCTCTCCAGATATTAATTTCCATAGGACGTTCCAGAATGGAGTGGTTTTCAAAATTCATTTTCTGGAATGTTCCTGTTAATTTACTGTAGGTGTAGAAAAAGCTTTTCCCATTAATATGAATATAACGGTCGTCTTCACATACCTCAAATAGTCCGTCTTTTTCCTTCGCATTTAGCAATGCTGCTGCCGTCTGGTTTCTCATATCTTGGTTTTTCAGCAGAATCTCATCAAATCCAAGGAGGCTTCCTGCTTCCACAAGAGCACTGCTTTCTTTCAGATAATAACTTACCTTTAAGTAACATTTACCTGCTGCCGGAACTTCAAAGTTCAGCGGCAGTATGCATTCCTGCTGGGGCATAAGCTCCGGCATATCAGCTTCTCCTACAACTCCCTTTGCCTTTAACTCTCCGTCGCAGGTCACCTCATAGGCGATATATCCATATTCTTTAAAATTGGTAAAATGAAGGTAATTATGAAGCGTCAGCTCTTTTTTCTCCTGATCAAAGGAGACTACACGAACCGGGCGGTTTACATTCTTAAACTCCATCAGACCCGTATGCGGTCTTCTGTCCGGATATACAAGACCATCCATACAGAAATTGCCGTCATGAGGATATTCCCCATGATCTCCTCCATAAAGGTACATGGGCTTTCCGTCAATCGTTCTGCCCTGGTAAATGGCATGGTCGCACCATTCCCACACAAAACCGCCGCACACCCGGTCATGCTGTTCAAATACCTGGAAGTAACCTTCTAAATCTCCAGGTCCATTCCCCATGGCATGACTGTATTCACACAGGATGAATGGCTTTGCATTCTCCCGTTTCGTGTATTTGATAATTTCTTCCAGGCTGGGGTACATACGACTGAATAAATCGATATTGGAGAAATCATAAGTTTTATCCACAGCCCGGTATCTGGCACCCTCATAGTGAGTAAGCCTGGTGGAATCATAAGACTTCGTCCAGGAAAGTGCAGCTTCAAAGGTGCAGCCATAAGCGCATTCATTTCCCATAGACCAGATTACTACGCAGGGACGGTTCTTATCCCGCTCGACCAAAAGCTTTGTCCTGTCAACGGTCGCTTCCGTAAATTCCGGATTGTCTGCAATGGCACGGTTCCAGCGGTCACGCCATATCTCTGTGGTACGGGTCTCCATATAAATGTAGCCGGTACCATGGCTTTCATTATCTGCCTCATCAATGACATAGAATCCATATTCATCACAAAGCTGATAGAACTGAGGTGCATTGGGATAATGGCTGGTGCGTATGGCATTGACATTATGCTGCTTCATAAGGCGCAGATCACGCTTCATCTGATCCAGGCTGATTGTAAATCCGGTAACCGGATCGCTGTCGTGGCGGTTTACACCATGGAACTTAATTTTATCACCATTTAAATACACCACACCGTCACGAATAACAATTTCCCTGATTCCCAGACGCTCAACAATCACTTCCTGACCAGTCTCAAATATAACCGTATAAAGGTATGGGTTTTCTGCATTCCAGAGCACAGGATTTTCGATATCAAATTCTAGCTTTCCTTCTGCTGGATATCCCTCTTTTCTGGCAACTATATTCCCGTTTCTGTCTGTTACAGTTACTGTTACCGGAATTTCTTTACCGCTAAAGGTAATCGCAGCCTCTACATGAGCCTGGCCATCTCTCACACATGTGGTTAGAAAGTAATCAAAAATCCCTTCCTCCGGTCTCTTCAACAGATATACGTCCCGGAAAATTCCGCTCATACGGAATTTATCCTGATCTTCCAGATAGCTTCCGTCACACCATTTTAGGACGAGAACGGAAAGAGTATTGTCCCCCTCCCGGATCACTCCTGTTACATCAAATTCGCTGGTTACGTGAGAAACCTGGCTGTATCCCACATATCTGCCGTTTAACCATACATAGAAGCAGGAATCGACTCCTTCAAAATTTAAGTAAGCTCTGGGTGCCTCATCCTCTCTCGTATAGACAAAATGATAGACATATGCTCCGCATGGATTCTCAGCCGGTACATAGGGAGGGTCCATGGGGAATGGATATTTGGTATTGGTATACTGATGCTTGTCATAGCCATAATTTTGGAAACAGCCGGGTACGGGAATTTCACCAAACTCAGACGTATCAAAGCCTTCCAGATAAAATTCTTCTTTAACGTCATAAATGCTGTCATAATAGCGAAACTGCCAGTTTCCGTTCAGGAGACAGAACCGGTCGGAATTCTCTCTTTTATCCGTCAAATCAAACTGTGCTGTGGAAGCCGGGATATAATAAGCTCTGTGTGGCATGGTGTTTTCATGAAGCAGATGCAGATTTTCATAATGTCTGGGTACGATCATAGTCGACTCCTCCTTCTTTTCTTATCTTTCATTATAAAAGGACAGAGCGAAAAATCCATATCTTTGATTGGACAAAACATGCACAAAATGATATTCTTGCTTTCATATGTGAAGCTTTTTCAAAAACATCAAGTTCTTTCTTATACGTCTGCAGCAGTTTTACAAAATATTTATTAAAATAAAATGTCATTCTTATCAAAAAATGTTCTGGAAATCATATGTTATTGGTATAACAATTAAGGAGATTCACCATGATTACAGAACAACAGTATGTAATACTTTCACTAGAGCTAAATATTTTTTTTGGACGTATTATGAAAGAGCATTCGTTATTTTTGGAAGCAGGCTTTACCCCAGCCAACCCTGACTTTTCCAAGGCAGCAGATGAGTACAAAAGCCACTTTGAGACTATTTTACAAAATGCCGTGATTTTGGGAAATGGAATTATCAGCCCTCTGGTTGTATCTTCTGGTGAAATCGTCACGGATTATACCCTTGGCAGCGAACAAAAAACACAATTCTTAACCAGTATAACCATTAACCAGGAGATTACGAAGCTGGAAGAGGCACTTAGCGGCCAGATCAATCCCATAATAACCCCTGCACTGGTACAGCAGGTGAGTCAGCTAAATTCCATAGTAATACCACTGCTGGAAGGACTTATTAACTTTAAAACCTCAATATTGAACAATGTATCGGCCTGCCGAATGTTCACAGCAAACTACCCATTGCTCATTGACCATATCCTGCGCGAAGCAAATATGTATTATACTCATTTAACCGCACTGGAAAAGCGGCAGAACCCAGAGCACAGTTTAACAGAAACAGAACTATTCTGGGATCAGATCATGATGGAACATGCCTTATTTATCCGGGGTCTTCTTGATCCAACCGAATGCGATCTCATTAATACTGCCAATGATTTCGCTGGACAATATAATGATATGATGCAGGCGGCCAGGACAGCTACAGATAGGACAATTCGCAGCGTAACTGATGTAACCCTGCAAGAAACAATGAAGTACCGTGATTTCAAAGAGGCAGGGACAAAAGGAATCAATGAATGTAAGATATACAGCGTTATTCTGCCTTTGCTTGCGGACCATGTACTGCGCGAAGCAAATCATTATATCCGGTTGCTTCAGCAGATGACTTAAATTCTTTTTTTGCATACTTCTAATAAAATCCGAATTTAGAGGGTAGTGTGCTGCAAAACTATTTTCACAAATGGTTTTGTAGCACGTTATTTATTTATAAGGAAAAAATATAAATCCCAGTCATAGTATTTAACAATCGTATTTATTCGATCATTCTTGTTATCAGTAACCATACCTATTTTATAATTTTGCTGTTTCAAGAAGGTTCTCATTATATTTGTAATACTCATACCCTTCAAATGTGCATAAACAAAAGGTTCTATCGTATTAGACAAAAAATGGATAAAATGATACAATACAGCTGAAAGGAGAATCCCTCCATGTACACAAATACAGGTTATATGAATTTGACAGAAGACGAACTGGAAAATGTTAAAGTCCCCTTAAGAGTCAACAGCTGCGGAGTATACCGTCTGGTCTCTCTTCCAGTTATGTCAACCTTTCGTCCTCTGGGCCGTTCTGACTATCAGCTGCTTTATATTGCGTCAGGAAAAGCTTTTTTTACCAATGACGGAACCGCAACTGAAGTTTCAGAAGGCAGTATGGTTTTATATCTCCCCCAAACACCCCAGCAGTATGCTTACTATATAAACGACAAACCGGAAGTTTACTGGCTCCACTTCACAGGCAGCGAGGCAGCATCTCTTACCATAGAAGCCGGTTTTACAGAAAGCCAGGTCCTGTATACCGGAATATCTTCCAAATACCAGGAGCTGTTCCTGTCCATAATCCGGGAAGTACAGCTTACACGCCCATCCTTTGAGGAGATGTCAGCCCTTTATTTAAATCAGCTTTTTCTCCTTCTGAAACGGGTCAGAGAAGAAGGCGGCTTTAAAAAAACGGAAATTCAGAAAGAAATGGAAAAAGCAGTCCGGTTTTTTCATGAGAATCTGGCGAAGAACATCGAAGTTGATGCGTATGCAAAACAGCTTCATATGAGCACCTGCTGGTTTATCCGAAGCTTCAAAGAATATGCCGGAACGCCTCCCGGAAGATACTTAACCGAAATACGGATCAAAAAAGCCAAGGAACTTTTAGAAAGCACGGATTACAGCATCGGTGAAATAGGCGGAATCATTGGCTATGAAAATCCACTCTATTTCAGCCGTATTTTTAAAAAGACAGCCGGAGTCTCTCCCGCTGAATACAGAAAGGCAGCAAGGTGAGATCATCTCCCTGCCGCCTTCTTCTACCGTTCAATAACACTATAGGTCTGCCGGTATTCCTTTGCTGTCATACCCATATATTTTTTAAAAATTCTTCTGAAATAATCCACGTCCTCATAACCGCACCGGTAAGCGATCTCACTGCCGGTTAAATTGGTCTCAATCAGCATTCTGCATGCCTTATTAAGCCGGGCTTCATGAATTCCTTCCGTCAAAGTTTTTCCATAAACTGCATGATACGTCCGCCCTAAATAATCCGGGCTGCATTCCAGCTGTTCCGCCAATATGGAAGACGATAATGGCTCTTTTAAATGGTTTCTGATGTATTGCCCTGCCTGATTGGCCAGAAGCACCTTCTGCCCGTTTATCTCCATGGGAGAAAGTGAATCACTCAACTCGCACAGCAGCTCTAAAAGGACCAGATTTAATATGGTTCTGTCTTCCCTGCATACGTTCTGTCTCTTGATAAACCGTCGGAACAGTTCTTCAAACTGCTGCGGCTTTCCAATCCGTATGAGCTGGGGAAGAGACATAATATCTGTCCCTGTTTCTTCTGCCTTCTCCTCCAAATGAAAATGGAGCCAGTAAAAATTCAAATCTTTATCAAACTCCCTGGTCCCCCAGTGATGTCTGCCCGGAAACAGAATCAGGGCTTCCCCCTCCTCCACTTCGTATTCCACATCCTCTTCCGCAATTCCAAGCACACCAGAATTAACATATATGATTTCAAAAGAATCCATGACACGGTCTGCGTGCCGTCCCTTCCCCCCCGTAACCAGATATCCTGCATTTAATGCCCTCACCGGAAGAACTGCCTTTAGATGTAAGTAATGTTCCATGTGTCGCCCCCCTGTCGTCTTTAAGTCGGAATCATCCAGTTTTTCGCTTCTTTTTCCTCTTGTAACCTTTGACTCAAACTGGCAATATAGATAAAGTATTTTTATTTCTATAAAAAGGATAGCAGATCTACGAATAAAAGAAAAGGGGAACACGGCATATTTGCCGTTTATATAATATGGTTACAGACTTGATAAGAAGAAAATCCACGTTTTCCAGCCAGGAAACACCACCGATGACAGCCTCAGATTTTTCAAAAGGAAGAAATCTTTTTATTGCCGAGGGTTGCTGCGCCAATGGTATCGTTACGCTCACCACAGGTGCTTTCCTCTCCGGATACGCCAGTTCACTGGGAGCCGATGACTCCTTAAACGGCATTATTGGTTCCATTCCCATTCTTCTGTGCAGCCTCCAGATGTTTTCTTCCATTCTCTTAGAAAGCCTCAGAAGAAAAAAAGGACTGATTGTCAGCTTTTCCTTTATTCACAGGCTGCTGCTCTCTCTGATGTTCTTTCTGCCGCTGTTTATCACACAGCCGGTGATTCGCCTGGCAGCAGTGGTCATACTTTATGGAATCGCCCATTTTTTCGGTGCGTCCATCGGTACCGGAACCGGAAACTGGATACTTCAGCTGGTTCCTCAAAATATCAGGGGAGATTATCTGGGAAAAAAGGATTCCTTCGCTTTTGCATTCTCCACAGTTTTAAGCCTTATCATGGGCCGGATCATGGACTGGTTTCGTAACAGCGGAATGGAACAAACAGGCTTTTTTGTAGTCGGAGCTGCGGTTCTTCTCACTGCCTGTACAGATTTCTGGTGCCTGTCGTCTATCAGGGAACCGGAAAGCACTCCCCACAGACAAAAATTAAAGGATGTCCTTCTTGCACCATTCGCTGACTTAAAATACCGGAAGGTTATGTTCACTTATATATTCTGGAATCTTGCACTACAGATCGCAGGTCCTTTTTTCAGCGTATACATGGTCACCGGACTGAAGATGGATTATACATATATCACATTCCTTGGACTGATTTCGTCTACCGTCCGGATTCTGGCAGCCTGGCTTTGGGGAAAGCTGGCAGATGCCACCTCCTGGCTTCTCGCAGGAAGGCTTTCCATGGGACTGTTGGGTTTTATCCATATCAGCTGGCTTTTTATGACTCCTGATACCTGTTACGCCCTTCAGCCGGTTTTGCAGGCCTTATCCGGTGCTGCATGGGGCGGAATAGCAATATCCGTTTTTAACCTGCAATATCATTATGCACCGGAAGAAAAAAGGGTTTTATATGTCAGCGCCAATTCATCCTATGCAGGACTTTGCGGCTTCTTCTCCACCCTTTTAGGTGCCAGTCTGCTGACCATACTCCCTTCCTTTCAGATCGGAGACCTTCCAGTCAGCGGTATGCAGATTCTCTTCCTGCTGTCCGGATCCTTGATCTTAGGATGTGTTCTTTATATGGGAAAACTGAAAAAATACTGACCGGTTACTTGTCTTTCTTCCGGTCTTTGCAAGACTCCCGAATCACAAGCTCCGGCTTTAATACCCGTTCCACCCGGCTCTCCTCGTCCGGAATTCCCTGAATCTTTTCCAGAAGCAGTTCAGCCGCCATTGCACCCAGCCGTTCCTGGGGGTGGGCAATGGTGGTCAGCTTCACCATACCATTTTCTGCTATAAAGGAATTGTCATAACCGGTAACAGATATCTCTCCAGGAACGGAAATCCCTTCTTTCTCTATGGTCTTAATAACCTCAAAGGCAATCTGGTCGTTGTAGCAGACAATACCGTCAACAGGAACCTTCTCCTCCAGCATGATCTTTAAAACCTCCGATGGCTTGGCAGACCGGTCCTCTGTGTGGTACCATATCACCATATCCGGATCATAGGATAACCCGCTTTCCTGGAGAGCGTTTACGAAGCCTTTGTGCCTGTCTCTTCCCTGGCTGTCATCTGCCTTAAAAATCCCCAGTATATGCTCATGCCCAAGATCAAGCAGATACTTCGTCACCAGATATCCGCCCAGGCAGTCATCAAGCCTGATATGGGGCTTGTTCTTCATCTGGGTGTAATAACCCTGTATAAACACATAAGGTATTTTATAAAAATCCAGCTTGTCATAAAGTCCCCTGTGGCCGCAGAGAATCTCACTCTTGCTTGGTTCAATAATGAGTCCGTCCACGTCCTTTTCCAGTATTTCTTCTAAGCATCTGCTC
The DNA here is from genome assembly GCA_023460575.1 of Bacillota bacterium. GTDB lineage: Bacteria > Bacillota > Clostridia > Lachnospirales > Lachnospiraceae > Lacrimispora. The sequence continues at coordinate 8,249 of JAEWPQ010000079.1, read as the reverse complement.
TCTTTTAATCTGCTGTTCCCCGTATTTTTAATAATGATGCTGTAACCGTTTTCCGTCAGTACCTGGTCGATTCCCTGAATCAGCCTCGGGAAAATATAGTCGGACAAATAAGTGGTAATCACCGCTATATTGCCCGACCCTTTTTTCCTTCCCGCTTTTCTGGACACAAAGGTACCTCTGCCATGTTCCGCTTCGATGTAGCCTTCCTGTTCCAGTATGGACAGGGCTTTTCTCACCGTATGACGGCTGATATGGAAGACTTCCGAAAGCTGATTCTCCGAAGGAAGGCGGTCTCCCGGCTTCTTCTCTCCGGAGATAATTTCTTTTTTCAGTTCTTCCATTAATAAGTAATACTTTGTTTTTCCGCTGTCCGACACTGTAAGGACTCCTTGCTATTTTTTCTGCCCATAATAGGCATCCGGTCCGTGCTTTCTCATAAAATGCTTATCCTGCATGGACTGGGGTGCTGGTTTTACTGCTGGATTTAACAGCTCTGTCATTAAATTCATTTTGGCAATCTCTTCTAACACAACTGCATTGTGAACTGCATTGGCCGCATCCGTTCCCCAGGTGAAAGGACCATGATTCTTGCACAATACCGCCGGAACATGCATGGGATCAAGTCCTTTAAAGGTCTCAATAATCACAGTTCCCGTATTCTTTTCATAGCCTTCGTCAATCTCTTCCTGAGTTAAATTTCTTGCGCATGGAATCTCTCCATAGAAGTAATCAGCATGGGTGGTGCCATAGCAGGGCAGAGCTCTGCCTGCCTGGGCCCAGGAGGTTGCCATTGGGGAATGGGTGTGTACAATCCCGCCTATCTTATCAAATACCCGGTACAGTTCCAAGTGGGTGGCGGTATCAGAGGAGGGATTTAACTCCCCCTCCACTTTATTGCCGTCTAAATCCATGACTACCATATCCTCGGGTTTCAGCTTATCATAATCCACTCCGCTTGGTTTAATGACGAACAAGCCCTTTTCCCGGTCAATGCCGCTGACATTTCCCCAGGTGTAGGTAATCAGCCCTCTCCGGGGCAGTTCCATATTTGCTTCATATACACTTAATTTCAGTTCTTCCAGCATCTTATCGCCTAAATCCTTTCCCTATGAGTATAAGCTGTCCACAGCTGCACGTTCAATTGCCAGCCCATTTTTATACCGCTCCATAAATGCCTGAAATCCTGCTGCATCTTCCGGATCCGGTTCCATGGTTTCACCCGCCATATCCTTAAATACACGTTCTGAAAGGTACTGATCCAAAGACTCTCCTTCCTTCTTGCGAAGAAGATAAGATGCAAGCAGTGCTGCTCCCCAGGCTCCGCCTTCTCCGGCTGTTTCCATTACAGAAACCGGAACTCCCACAGCTGCCGCCATGATTCTCTGCCCCGTTTCTCTGGTCTTAAACAGACCTCCGTGGCCAAGAAGCACATCCAGCTTCACGCCCTCTTTAAACAGAATCTCCATTCCCATATTCAGAGCTCCTAAAGCTGTATAAAGATGGACTCTCATGAAATTCGCCAGATTAAATCTGCTGTTTGGAGTACGAACGAACAGCGGTCTTCCCTCTTCAAAATGAGTGATGTGTTCTCCTGACAAATACCCGTAGGACAAAAGTCCGCCGCCATCTTTATCCCCCTCCAGCGCTTTCTTATAAAGAGCGGTAAAGAGTTCATTCTTATCCGGTTTCATGCCCATGGTTCCGGCAAACTCCTCAAATAAGGATACCCATGAATTCAAGTCGGAAGTACAGTTGTTGCAGTGAACCATGGCAACAGCATCTCCTGCAGGAGTGGTAACCAGGTCAAGCTCTTCATAAACTCTGGAAAGTTCCTTTTCCAGAACCACCATGGCAAAAACACTGGTTCCTGCAGATACATTACCAGTTCTCCTTGCTACAGAGTTGGTAGCTGTCATTCCCGTTCCTGCATCACCTTCCGGCGGGCATAGAGGTATTCCGGGCTTTAAATTCCCGTTTACATCAAGAAGTGCTGCCCCCTCAGCTGTCAGCACACCTGCTGATTCACCTGCAGTCAGAACTTCAGGCATAATATCCCTCAGCTTCCATGGCAGGTTCCTGTCAGAGACAAGTTCATCAAACTGGCTGATCATGCGATTATTAAAATCTTTTGTCTGGCTGTCCACAGGAAACATTCCGGCGCAGTCACCAATGCCTAAAACTCGCTTTCCGGTCAGCTTCCAATGAACATACCCTTCCAGAGTAATCAGATAATCAATTTCAGAGACATGGTCCTCGCCGTTTAAAATAGCCTGGTATAAATGGGCGATACTCCATCTTTGAGGAATGTGGAAAGAAAAAAGCTCCGTCAGCTGGCTGGCCGCCTCTTCCGTCATGGTGTTTCTCCATGTCCGGAACGGAACCAGTAAATCCCCTTTTTTATCAAATGCCATATACCCGTGCATCATGGCAGAAAATCCAATGGCTCCGATGGAAGTAAGGGTTACCCCATATTTTTCTTTTACTTCTTTGGCCATCTTTTTATAGCTGTCCTGAACGCCTTCCCATATATCTGTGATGCCATAGGTCCAGATTCCGTTTTCGTAGCGGTTTTCCCAGTCATGGCCGCCTGAAGCGATGGGATTATGATTCTCATCTACCAGAACTGCTTTGATTCTGGTTGACCCAAGTTCGATCCCCAGTGCGGTATTTCCTTCCCGGATTGCTGCTATTAATGTTTCGTTATCCATAGAAACCCCCTCAAACTTTCTATCAGCATCAGCGGTATGCCGCTGTATTCCATCTCAGTTCATTTTTAAAATCCCGGACATTTGTATTCTCATCAATGTATACAGCTTCAATCCCCATGGCTTCGGCCCAGTCACCCAGCTGCTCTGCACTCAGATCGTAAGTAAATGCCGTATGATGGGCACCACCAGCTAAAATCCAGCATTCCGCACCGGTTATCAAGTTTGGTTCCGGTGTCCAGAACGCAGTCGCAACCGGAAGCTTAGGCATGGGTTTATCTATCTTTTTACAGTTAACGGTATTGATAATAAGACGGAACCGGGTTCCTAAATCGATAAGGGAAGCCGCAACTCCTCTGCCCTCTTTTGCAGTAAATACAAGTCTTGCCGGATCTTCCCTGTCACCCATGGACAGGGGATTTACTTTGATGCCTGCTCTTCCCTCTGCAATGGATGGGCAGACTTCCAGCATATGAGCCTGAAGAATCCCTTCTTTTCCCGGAACCAGATTATAAGTATAATCCTCCATGAAAGAAGTTCCCTTCCCATCCTTTGTGCCCTCTGTCATCAGCTTCATTAAGCGCACCATGGCAGCTGTTTTCCAGTCACCTTCTCCGCCGAATCCATACCCCTTTTCCATCAAACGCTGGATTGCCAGGCCTGGAAGCTGTTTTAAGGACCCTAAATCGCCGAAATGGGTGACAATCGCCTGATAATCCTTATCTCTTAAAAACGCCTCAAATCCAAGCTCAATCTGCGCCTGAACTGCCACATGTTTCTTAAACTCCTCAGGATCTCTTCCTTCCAGCAATATGTCATAACGGTCGTAATACTCTTCCACTAGCGCAGACACATCTCCTGCTTTTACATCCTGAACATAATCAGCCGCTTCATTAACCGGATATGCATCGATCTCCCAGCCGAATTTTACCTGAGCCTCTACTTTATCTCCTTCCGTTACTGCTACGTTTCTCATATTGTCTGCAAAACGCACCACACGGATATGGCTGCTTTCCACAATTCCCACTGCAGTCCTCATCCAGGAAGCAATTCTTCTTTTTACCGAATCATCATCCCAGAAACCGGCAATCACCTTTCTTACCAGTCCCATTCTGGTCACCATATGTCCGAATTCCCGGTCTCCGTGGGCGGACTGGTTCTCGTTCATGAAATCCATATCAATGGAATCATAAGGGATTTCCTGGTTAAACTGGGTATGTAAATGAAGCAGGGGCTTTCTGTATTCCTGTAAACCTAAGATCCATGACTTTGCTGGAGAAAAGGTGTGCATCCAGGTAATTACTCCTGCGCAGTTCTCATCGTCATTCGCCTGACGGAACAGAGACCGTATGGACGCATTGTCAATGAGCACAGGCTTTAAAACCACTTCATAGGGCAGGATACCGGAGGCGTTAAGCCTCCCGGTTATAATTCCTGCATGTTCTGCTACATCCCTTAAGCAGGCTTCTCCGTAAAGGTCCTGAGAGCCAGTTGCAAACCAGAATTGATACGCTTTTTGTTTCATATGTATAACCCCCTCCTGTTTGATTTATTTACCCAGACGAATTACATTCCAGGATGCCTTATGTAACATACTGGTGACCATACCTCCGTCTAAAGAAGACTGGCTGGTCTGTTTTGGTGCCACCTTTTCATTAAATGGTCCGTTTACTGCCAGCAGATCATCGCTTTCTAATACAATGTGTTCCAGAATACGGTAACCTTCAAAGCTTCTTACATCGATGGTCATTTCTGCGTCGTCCTTAATGGAACGGTTCACTGCAAAGATGGTCACCTCATCCTTCTCCTCGTTATAAACAGACACCGCTTCCACTGCTGTCACATCTTCATGTCTGGAAGTGTCAAATTTCGGTGTGCTGATAACAGGAAGAAGCGCGGTTCCCCTGCCGAAAGCAGATGCGTGCATAAACGGATAGAAAATTGTCTGCTTCCAGGCTGCTCCGCCGCCTGCTTCTGTCATAATAGGTGCAATCACGTTAACCAGCTGTGCAAGACATGCCATCTTCACCCGGTCAGCATGCTTTAACAAAGTGATCAGCATCAGCCCCACTAAAAGCGCGTCTTCAAAATTATAGATATCCTCTAACATAGGAGGTGCTACCTGCCATGGATGGTTTTCCGTTATATCATTATCTGCAGCATTGGAGTGATACCATACATTCCACTCATCAAAGCTGATTTTAATATCCTTTTTGCCCCTCTTTTTAGCCTTCACATAATCGCAGGTGGCAATTACTGTGCGGATAAACTGATCCATGTCATCGGAGCATGCCAGGAAGTCCTCGCTGTCACCCTTTTCGTTTCCATAATACTGGTGCATGGAAACGTAATCCACATAATCGTAGGTATGCTGGAGGGTAACAGCTTCCCAATCCGGGAAAGTAGGCATGGTGAGCGAAGAGCTTCCGCAGGAAACCAGCTCAATGGAAGGATCAATAATCTTCATGGCTCTTGCTGTCTCTTCCGCAAGACGGCCATATTCCTCCATGGTCTTATGTCCCAGCTGCCACGGTCCATCCATTTCATTGCCCAGACACCAGGTTTTGATATTATGAGGCTCCTTATATCCATGACTGATTCTTAAATCGCTGTATTTGGTATTGCCAGGATGATTGCAGTATTCCAAAATGTTGCATGCATCCGCAATCCCTCTTGTTCCTAAGTTAACCGCCATCATAACATCAGAGCCTGCGCTTCTTGCCCATTTGGTAAATTCATTTAATCCAACTTTATTCTCTTCAATGCTCTTCCATGCAAGCTCCAGCCTTCTTGGGCGCTCACTCACCGGGCCCACACTGTCTTCCCAGTTAAAGCTGGAAACGAAATTTCCGCCTGGGTACCGGATAATGGGAACATTTAAATCTCTGATCATTTCCTTTACATCGCTGCGGAAACCATATTCATCTGCCGTAGGATGCTCCGGACAATAAATACCGTCATAAACCGCTCTGCCAAGATGTTCAATAAAAGAACCGTAAATCCTTTCATCAATCTCCGAAATACGGAATTCTTTGTCAATCACCATTTTTACTTTGTTACATGCCATTAGTCGTGTCCAACCTTTCTAAACGATAATAAGTTTTATTCTCCGAATACTTTGCGGTAATCATCCTGAAATTTCTTAATTCCCTGATCCGTTAAGGGATGTCTGGTCATCTGTTCTAACACCGGATAAGGTACTGTAGCGATGTCCGCACCTGCTTTTGCACAGTCAATCACATGTATAGGATTGCGGATGCTGGCCGCTATGATCTCTGTCTCAATCTCATGAATTGAAAATATTTCAGTGATCTCTTCAATCAGATCAATCCCAGGCATTGAAATATCGTCAAGTCTTCCTAAGAAAGGTGATACATAGGTGGCTCCTGCCCTTGCTGCCAAAAGAGCCTGAGCTGCAGAAAATACCAGAGTCACATTGGTCTTTATGCCTTCCCCTGTCAGCACTTTAACTGCCTTTAATCCTTCTGAAGTCATGGGGATCTTAACAACCATATTGGGATGAATGGCTGCAATCTGCCGCCCTTCTTCTATCATCCCTGCTGCATCTGCAGTAGTCGCTTTTACTTCACCGCTGATGGGACCATTAACGATCGATGCAATCTCCTCTATTACCTGTTTAAAATCCCTTCCCTCTTTGGCAATCAAAGACGGATTGGTGGTAACCCCGCAGATAATTCCCATCTCATTGGCTTTTCTGATTTCTTCAATATTTGCCGTGTCTACAAAAAACCTCATTGATTTCTACCTCCTGATTTTTCCATGAGAGTGAACCAGTCATCCTCTTACTTACAATTTATAACTTGTACGCACCATTGCACAAGTTGTTTTTATATATTTTACCATACCTGTCCTGTTTTTTCCAAATAATTCATTTACACCTAAGACGGTATATAGCACAAGAGATCCGTTCATTCCTATAAAAATCTATGTTTTTTCCACAATCCCGTAAATAAAGTAAGATAAAATGCACAATTTTAATTTTTAATTTTGTTAATGTTTGTTAACACTTTTAAAGGAAAATGGGGTATATTATTACATGTAACCCCCCCCCCAATACATTATATAGTTTTTGCTACACCCCATAAGAAACGAAATACCTTCTCCGAAAAAAGACCAGCTTCCCCAGCTGGTCTTTTTCATTTTCTTATTTCGTATTCTTCTTTTTATTTCTGCGTTCATTTAAAATGCGTTCGAAGTCATCTGCTTCGCCTTCTTCCTGCAGACGGCGTCTTCGCTCTTCTTTTCGAAGTGCAATTTCTTTGGATTCTTTTCTTTTCTTCTTTACTGCAAATGCTATCGCTGCTGCTATAGCAAAAGCTGCTGCTGCAATGAAAAGAATTCCAAAAACTCCAATCCCCTTTTGTAAATTGTTATTTGTGTCCGCCTTTGTCTCTTCCCCATGTTCTTTGGAAGACTCTTTCACAGGCTGTTCACTTGGGGACTCCTCCTCAGCCTTTGCAAATATGTAGGCCTGTCCAACTGCCCTGTCATTATAAGTATAGCGGATGAGAGCCACCGCACCTTTTGGACTGCCGGCCGGTAAGTCCGTAACCAGTTCCCTGTCAATCTGGGAAAACTCTGTTCCCTTTGGAACGGTAACTGCCTGGTCTGGCTCCAGTTCAAGATCCGAAGGCTGATAACTTTTTGATCCAATGGATATAGGGGTATCCCCAGTGGTATATTCTGTTTCATTGCCTGTTACCGGCAGATTTTCAAACTGGGTAAATCCAAATTCAAGGAGGTTCTTTCCATCAATAAAATACTGCCTGGGACTTCCCTTTAGAATAACGGAAATCAATCTTCTCCCATCTTTTTCCGCATAAGTCACAAGGGTATTGCCGGCTTTAATCAGGTAGCCGGTTTTTCCTGCAACAGCCGCAGGATAGTAAAATTCACTGGATTCATCCGTGGTCTTTACCAGCCTGTGTTCATTATAAATGGTCAGACCCTCCGGATTATTGGCAGTGGGAGGAATCTTATGGCTGATGTCAGAACTGATCTCCACCAGTTTTTTATTATTATAAGCAGCGCGGGCAATGAGTGCCATATCATATGCAGTCACATGCTGAGTGTCTCCATTTAATCCTGATGGATTTTCAAAATGGCTTTCTGTGCATCCAAGCTCCGCAAGTTTGTCATTCATCATCTTGACAAATCCTTCTCTGCTTCCTCCCACATGCTCCGCCAGAGCATTGGCAGCCTGGTTACAGGAATGGAGAATAAGAGAATACAGGCAGTCCTCTACAGACAGCGTATCTCCATTGGTAACATTCAGTTTATTTCCGCTTCCTTCTTCCACATTATAGACAGAGTCCTTTGAAAATGTCACCATATCGGTCAGATCACTGTTTTCCAGGACTATTAAAGCAGTCAGTATCTTCGTAATACTAGCCGGCGGATAAGCGGCGTGTATATTTTGTCCAAAGATAACGGTGCCTGTATCTGCATCAATCACAATTCCCGCTTCTGCCTGAATCCCCGTGTCAGACGGCCAATCCGGTTTTGCATAAACGTTCATAAGAA